>JBARXT010000281.1:0-37422 GCA_049647485.1 Xanthobacteraceae bacterium | reverse complement strand
GGAGCATGGCTCCAGCGTCACGTAGAGCGTCGCGCCCTGCGTCGCCTCGCCCGCTCGCGCCAGCGCCTCAGGTTCGGCGTGTGGCCGCCCGCCCGGCTGGGTCCAGCCGCGTCCGACGATGATGCCGTCTTTGACGATCACCGCGCCGACGGCCGGGTTCGGCGCGGTGCGGCCGAGACCGCGACGCCCGAGCGTCAGCGCCAATTGCATGAAGCGGCGATCGAGCGCCTTGGCCTCACGCGCCTTGTCGGCATACTGATCTTCCAGCAACCGGAAGATCATTTACGGACCAGCGCCGCCGGCGGCTCGTCGTCGCCGGACAGTTCGCCAAGCACGGTCTTGAAGTCGCGCGCCTCGCGGAAATTGCGATAAACCGACGCGAAGCGGACATAAGCGACGTCGTCGAGCTGGCGCAGATGCTCCATCACCGCCTCCCCGATGGTCTCCGACGAGATTTCCGCTTCGCCGCCGCTTTCCAGTTCGCGCACGATGGCCGAGACCATCTTCTCGACGCGCTCGGATTCCACCGGACGCTTGCGCAAGGAGATTTGCAGCGAGCGCACCAGCTTGTCGCGGTCGAACGGCACGCGCCGCCCGTTACGCTTGATCACCGTCAGTTCGCGCAACTGCACCCGCTCGAACGTCGTGAAGCGGAAATTGCACGCAAGACACACGCGCCGCCGCCGGATGACCGAGGAATCCTCGGTCGGTCGGGAGTCTTTCACCTGCGTATCGAGACTGTTGCAGCTTGGGCAGCGCATGTGCTGTCGACCTTGTTGACGCGATCCCTATTGATAGATCGGGAAGCGGCTGGTGAGCGCCTTGACCTTCTCCTTCACGGCAGCCTCAACGCCCGGCGCATTGCCATCCGGCGACTGCGCCACCGCGTTGAGCACTTCCGCGATCAGACCGCCAACTTGCTTGAATTCCGCAACACCGAATCCGCGTGTCGTGGTCGCCGGGGTGCCGAGCCGCAGGCCGGAGGTGACAAACGGCTTCTCGGGATCGAACGGGATGCCGTTCTTGTTGCAAGTGAGTCCGGCGCGCACCAGCGCCTTCTCCGAGATGTTGCCCTTCAGTCCCTTCGGTCGCAGATCAACCAGCATCAGGTGGTTGTCGGTGCCGCCGGAAACGATCTCGAAGCCGTGGCCACGCAGCGTTTCCGCCAGCGCCTTGGCGTTCGCGACGACGTTCTTCGCGTAGATCTTGAAGTCCGGCTGCAATGCTTCCTTGAATGCCACCGCCTTGGCTGCGATCACATGCATCAGCGGCCCGCCCTGCAAGCCGGGGAAGATCGCGGAGTTGAGCTTCTTGGCGATATCTTCGTCGTTGCAGAGAATCAGACCGCCGCGCGGGCCGCGCAGCGACTTGTGCGTCGTCGTCGTGGTGATGTGCGCATACGGCACCGGCGAAGCATGCACGCCGCCGGCGACGAGTCCGGCGAAGTGCGCCATGTCCACCAGGAAATAGGCGCCGACGCTGTCGGCGATCTCGCGGAAGCGCTTGAAGTCCCACGGGCGCGAATAGGCCGAGCCACCGGCGATGATCAGCTTCGGCCGCACCTGCTCGGCCTGCTTTGCCACTTCGTCCATGTCGATGATCTGGTCCTCGCGGCGCACGGTGTAGTGCGACGGCTTGAACCACTTGCCGGACATGTTGACCGGCGCGCCGTGGGTGAGATGACCGCCGGCGGCGAGATCGAGGCCCATGAAGGTATCGCCCGGCTGCAACAGCGCCAGGAACACCGCTTGATTCATCTGGCTGCCGGAGTTCGGCTGCACGTTGGCGAAGTTCGCGCCGAACAATTTCTTGGCGCGCTCGATGGCAAGGTTTTCCGCGACGTCCACCCACTCGCAACCGCCGTAGTAGCGCTTGCCCGGATAGCCTTCCGCGTATTTGTTGGTCATCACCGAGCCCTGTGCTTCGAGCACGGCGCGGCTGACGATGTTTTCCGAGGCGATCAGCTCGATCTCGTGACGCTGACGGCCCAGTTCGCCCTTGATCGCAGCCGCGATCTCGGGATCGGCGTCGGCGAGCGGCGCGGTGAAAAACGTGTCTGGGGCAGAAGCGGCACCTACGGGGGCTTGGGCGGATGAGCTCATCGGCAATATCTCCACCGCCACAGCCTCTCGAAGGAGGCGCGGGCGGTCCGGGGGAAGAAGTCGGGTAACGGCCGTGGCCATATCACATCCGGCTCACCGTAGCCAAGGTTTTGCGGTTCCACGACGTGAAAGAACGACATCTGGTGGGCTACGCCGGATCGTGCAAGGGGTGGGCCCCATCCCACCCTCGCCCGCGCAACCGCCAGTAGATTTGACGCGACCGATCTGCCGTTCTCGCCTGCCGCCCGGCAAGCGCACACTGTAGCTGGTGCTGGGTGATGCCAAGCGCTCCCCGTTCGGGCCGCAGGCGGTCTTGAAGAAAATCCGCGGTTCGCCTCCTCTGACACCACCGCCCGACCCGCTCAATGTGGGTGAACCAAATCACCGCTGACGCATTAACCCGCCAGCACGCGCCGGGTGACAACCGGCCGCAACGGAGATGACGGACGCAGCTGATTTTGCCGGTTTCTGGCTGCGGCACCAACGCATCGGTACGCGTTTTGTCTAACCCGTTCCCTGCGCGTGCATCCGCCGGATTGATGGCGAATGCCACTCACGCGCGCTTAATCGAAAACCATCCAGCGTGAAATGACTTTCCTGTATGATGGTCGGGCTCGTCCCGACCATCAACTGCTAACGTTCACCGTCAATGCGCGAAGCGATACGCTCCGCCCTTCTCGACGCTGCGCTGAAACGCCGGGCGCGTGTGCATGCGCTCAAGCCACGCCCTGAGGTTCGGATAGGCCGCAAGCTTGCCGAACGCCTTGGCCATTTCGCCGACGAAACTCATTTGTATATCCGCGCCGGTCAACGCGTTGCCGACGAAAAACTCCCGACCCTTGAGCGCGCCATCGACATAGCCAAGATGATTGGCGATCTCGCTCTCAATGCGCGGATGCAGCGGCGCACCGGCGTCCTTCAATCGCGACACATAGAGATTGAGCATCAACGGCAGCATCGCCGAGCCTTCGGCGTAATGCAGCCATTCGCTATAGGCCTCAAAGTCGGCGCTGCTCTGTGCCGGCATCATCGCGCCCTTGCCGTAACGGCGAATGACGTAATCGACGATAGCCCCGGACTCCGCAATCCTGATCTCGCCATCGACGATCACCGGTGATTTGCCCAGCGGATGGACCGCCGCAAGCTCCGGCGGCGCCAGCCGCGTCTGCGCATCGCGCTGATAGCGCTTCAACTCATACGGTGCGCCAAGTTCTTCCAGCAGCCACACAATACGCTGCGAGCGGGAGTCGTTGAGGTGATGGAGCGTGAGCATGGGGAATCCTCTAGCCGGTCGTCATCGCAACCAAATGCGCCATCCCTAGATTGGTGCAATGTCGCGCATATCCAAAATTAACTGCTCTAATCAATCCGGGTCGAGCGTACACTAGATACACATCCAGATTCGGACCGATTATCTCGTCGGAATCCGAAAGCTTTCGAAGTTCTCCATTCAAATTCGAACTCTCAGCGGCGATCTTTCACTAAAAAAATATACAAGGGATTGGTAAGAAGACCGTCCAAAACTTCGCTGCGTGAATCGGAAGGCTGGCCTCGCAAAAAAGTCCGTCCTTAGGATAGAATTTTAAAAGAGCATCCGGTGGAACGGTTCTATCGAATTCTTCGATCTCGTGCGCGAAGATCCTTGAAGAATCGAAGGAAGCATTTTGCTTGTTCAGAAAACGATTACTCTCCATTCAAATTCATTCACTCTCGATTTAGGTTTGCCCCCTCACATTGTCTCCTGCTTCGCTCCGCATTCCTTGCAGGTGTATTTCACCCGCGTGACGCCCTTTGGCGCCGAGACCTTGTTCTGCGCGCCGCACTTGCCGCACGTCGCCATGATGCGGGTGTCACCCTGCTTCACCACGACGTTCTTACGCTCTATCGCCTCGCGCATCAGTCGCTCGGCTTCCTCGCGCATTGCCTGCTTGTCCACCATACCCTACCCCTCTGCCACGCGGCCGTGCCGCGATCATGTCGCGCGGTTGTACGCTCGAATTCAGCCCTGCCAACAGAAAAATCGCACAAAGTTCACCCTGATGCAGCCATCGACCGGCATGGCTGGGTCACATAACTCCGGCTTGGCGAAGAGCGGCTTTCGGTTAAGGATCGTGCCATCGACAAGTCCGGCAAGGAGCACGACATGGATGACGCTTTCGACCCCGCCCAACACAAGCGCTACGAGACGCGCTGGTTCGAGGATTTCGCCGTCGGCGAAAAATTCATCCTGCCGAGCCGGACCATGACCGATGCCATTTTTCTCGCTTTCCAGGCGGCCAGCGGCGACAACCATCCGATCCACTATGACGTTGAATTCTGTCGTGCCCGCGGCATGCCGCACATGCTGGCACACGGCTATCAGATCCTGATCCAGACCGCGGCCGGCGCCGGGACCTTCCCGTTCATGACCGAGGACAGCCTGATCGGTTTCCTCGACCAGTCGTCGAAATTTCTCGCGCCGGTCTACGTTGGCGACACCTTGTACGGCACGCTCATCATCAACGAAGTGAAACCAGGACGCACTACCGGCGTTGTCGGCATGCGCACCACAGTGCACAACCAGAAGCGCAAATTGGTGCTGGAAGGCTCGCAGCGTTACCTGTTGCGCAAGCGCCCCGCTCCCGTCGTCGCCTGATAAATAAAACGCACCGGTCCCCGGGGCAACTCGGGGCCGATGCGCGACAGTGAGAAGGTGTCCTTGGAGAGACGTCTTCGACGATCAGGCGGCCGATCTTGCGTCGGCGCGCCTTTTTTGCTCGCGAGTGGAGTGGATTTGACATTCGCGTCTCGTCTTGCCGCGAGTTCAGAACGCGAATGTCAAACCCAAAACTCCACTCGTTACTCAAAATTGCCGATGGTCCTTTGATTCTAACATTTGCGTAGATGGCGACCGTAGCGGGAGGCAAATGTTAGAATCGGACCATCGGAGGCGAAGGAAAACTCAGAGGCGATAGAGGATCTGGTCGGTCCAGAAGCGCTCCAGCCGATGCAGCGACTTGTTGAGCGTGGCGAACTCTTCGTTGGAGATGCCGCCGACCTGCTCCACCGTCTTCATGTGCTTCTGATAAAGCGCATCGACGATGCGGCGGATTTCCTGACCCTGCGCCGTGAGACGAATACGCACCGAACGACGATCGACACGCGACCGCTGATGATCGAGGAAGCCGAGCTCGACCAGCTTCTTCAGATTGTACGACACGTTGGAGCCGAGATAGTAACCGCGCGTACGCAGTTCGCCAGCGGTCAATTCCTTGTCGCCGATGTTGTAGAGCAACAGCGCCTGCACCGAGTTGATATCGGCGCGGCCGCGGCGATCGAATTCGTCCTTGATGACGTCGAGCAGCCGACGATGCAGCCGCTCTACCAGCGTGAGAGCTTCAAGATAGAGCGGCTGCACCGGTGCTTGACCGGAAGCGCGGTCGGCGGTTTCAACGGCCGTGGCTGCGGCTTTCATCATGACACTACCCCTGTTGTCTTGTCGTTTTTTCGACTTATGCGACGAAACTTGTGTCCCGCCTGATAGCCACAACCTAACGGAGGCGTTTGAAGATCCGCTTAAATAAGACAATAAAGAGATCATGAATTTAAGACAGTGAATCGCGGATTAAGCCCGTCAAATAAGGGCTTTTCGTAATCATCTGTTGAGGACTGTCCGCCGATGTTCACGCTTCGTCTGCGGTTCCCGGCGCCTCCTGTCGCATTTGCGAACAGGGTCGTTCAAATCCGAAACATTCGCGTAATCTTCGTCACCGCCGCGTTAGGGTGACTCCATTCTTACTGCGAAAAATTTTGCGAAAATTCTCGAAAAATCTTGCGGACCGCTTTCATTTTTACGCGACACCGCGCTGGCGCCCTTCCCAATACGGCGCACGCAGCGCCTTACGATCGATCTTGCCGAGCCCGGTGACCGGAATTTCACCCACGAACTCGATCGTCTTCGGTGACCACGGCGCGCCGCGCTTCTCCTTGACATGCGCCTGCAATTCCGCGGCGCCATTATTAGCGCCGGACTTCAACACCACGAACGCTTTCACCGCTTCACCCCACTTGTCGTCGGGCACGCCGATCACCGCGGCGGAAGCAACCGCCTGATGCGACATCAACGCGTCCTCGACTTCGCGTGGATAGATATTGAAACCGCCGGAGATGATCATGTCCTTGGTGCGGTCGACGATATAGAGGTAGCCGTCCTCATCCTTGACGGCGACGTCGCCGGTGTGCAGCCAGCCGCCGCGAAACGCCTCCTCGGTCGCCTCCGGACGTTTCCAATAGCCGTCCATCACCAGCGTGCCGCGCACGCAGATCTCGCCGGGCTCCCCGGTCGCGACTTCGCGCATCTCGGAATCGAACAGTTTCACATCCACCAGCGGATTGGGACGACCGCACGAGCCGAGCCGCCCTGGCTTCGAGTCATCGTGATCGACCTTGCGCATGGTGGTGATGCATTGCGGCGCTTCGGTCTGGCCATAAAGTTGCACGAACACGGGTCCGAAAATGTTCATGCCTTCGCGTAACCGGTCCGGCGACATCGGCGCCGCGCCATAGACAATCATGTCGAGCGACGACAGGTCGTAGCGCTTGCGCAGATCGGGCGCGTCGATCAGGGCGTAGATCAGGGTCGGCACCAGGAAGGCAGCAGTGATCTTTTCCTCGGCGACGACGCGGCAATAGGCTTCAGCCTCGAAGCCCTGCACCAGACGGGTGAAGCCGCCGCGCATCATCACCGGATACAGCGTCACGCCGGCGGCGTGGCTGATCGGCGTTGCCGCGAGGAAGCGGATTTCCGGCGGCCAGTCCCAATCAGCATAGAGCAACGTCGCCATCGTGGTGACGACGCGATGCGGCAACATCACGCCCTTGGAGCGCCCCGTGGTGCCGCCGGTATAGGCGAGCCAGGCGATGGCGTTAACATCGCTCTCGTCGACCAGCGGCGTGGGAACGACCTTGGGCAACTCCGCCAACAGATCGCGTGCGCCCTCGATCGGGCCAAACGACAGAAGGTGCTTGAGCGACGGCACGCGCGTCTTGATCGCCAATCCGCGTGGCGCAAACTTGCCCGCTTCGACGATCAAGGCATCGATCTCGGCATCGCCGATGATGAAGACATGGTCGTCCTCGGCGGCCATGGGGTGCAGCGGCGTGTAGCGCAAGCCCATCACCATCGCCGCGCTGATCGCCGCCCATGATTCCGCACGATTGCCCGTGAGAACCGACAGTGCATCGCCGCGCTTCAAGCCGACAGATCGAAAGAGCGCGACGAAGCGCCCAACGACATCGCCGAATTCACGATAGCTCCAGCGGATGTTGCCGTCTGCCAGCGCCGGCCGGTCGCCGTAGCGTGCCACCGCGTTGACGATGAGACTGCCCGCTGTTCCACCTACGTGAAGTTGCTGCACGATGCCCTCCCCATTTTCTTGCTCTATCCCGCAATCGCTGCCGGCAGGCTATGGCGGCCGTTCCTGCGCTGCGAACCAAGCGAGCGCCAGATAGATCGCCAGGAAAACCACTTCGACGCCAACCACAATCAGACTGCCGCCATAAATAGACGGGAACATCAGGTCAACGATCGCCATCGACACGACGGTCGTCAGCCAAACTACCGCGCCCCACGGCGTCGCCAGCCACAATCCGACCGCTGCCACCAGTTCGATAACTGCAAAATAGATCGTCGCGGATTGCCAGGCCATCGTCTGATTTTCGAAAGCCTCGTTCTCCCCGCCGATGAAGCCGGTGACCTGTGCCCAATGGTAGAGGCCCTTGCCCATCGATAAGACAGCCATCACCCGCAGAAACAGTACGAGACGGCGGGTCCAGGCGCTGCCGTCCGTCTCCAGATTGACCGAGCCGACACCGTTGGTGGTGGTGGTCGCGCGCTCGCGCTGTGGCAGTTCGCGTGGTGAAAGTTGAGGCATCAAATTCGCTACTCTCGGCCGGAACGCTGAATCGGACCGGTCCTCCCGCGATTCATGGCCCGCCGGGCCGCCAAAATCAATTGCGGTCGACGCGGACACGCGGTGACGCCGCTGCCCCGAAGTGCTAGACTGAAATAGGACTAATTCCAGTCTGCGGTTGCGGAGACACTCCACCATGGCGATCAAATTCGGGCGGCCCATCGAAATGCGCGACGTCGCACGGCGCGAGACTGCGGCCGCCCCCGCCTCGCTCGATCTGGTGGTCCGCCCCCGCCGCAACCGCAAGGCCGAATGGGCACGGCGGCTGGTGCGGGAAAACGTCGTGACCACCGACGACCTGATCTGGCCGCTCTTCATCGTCGATGGAACCAATCAGCGCGTCGACGTCGCCTCGATGCCGGGCGTTCAGCGCATCAGCGTCGATCAGGCCGTTCGCGATGCCGAACGCGCCATGAAGCTCAACATCCCGTGCATCGCGCTATTTCCCTACACGGAGCCGTCGCTGCGTGACGAACGCGGTTCCGAGGCGCTCAATCCCGACAATCTGGTCTGCCAGTCGGTCCGCGCGATCAAGAAGGAATTTCCCGATCTCGGCGTGTTGTGCGATGTCGCGCTCGACCCCTTCACCAGCCACGGTCATGACGGCCTGATCCGCGACGGCAAAATTCTCAACGACGAGACCGTTGCCGTTCTCGTCCGACAGGCTTTGGTGCAGGCGGAAGCCGGCTGCGACGTGATCGCCCCCTCCGACATGATGGACGGCCGCGTCGGCGCCATTCGCGAAGGGCTGGATCAGGCCGGACTTCTCGACGTCCAGATCATGGCCTATGCCGCGAAATATGCCTCGGCCTTCTATGGGCCGTTCCGCGACGCAATCGGGTCCGCCAAGGCGCTGACCGGCGACAAGCGCACCTATCAGATGGACAGCGCGAATTCCGACGAAGCCTTGCGCGAAGTCGAACTCGACATTGCCGAGGGCGCGGACATGGTGATGGTGAAACCGGGCTTGCCCTATCTGGACGTTGTCCGGCGCGTCAAGGACACATTCGGGATGCCGACCTTCGCCTATCAGGTGTCCGGTGAATACGCGATGATCGCCGGCGCCGCGAAGAACGGCTGGATCGACGGCGAGCGGGCCATGATGGAAAGCCTCGTCGCCTTCAAGCGCGCGGGCGCGGACGGCGTGCTGACCTACTTCGCCCCGCAGGCTGCCGAGAAGATTCGCAAAGGGCTTTGAGCCATTTGCGGCGCGAAGTAGCCAATACCGCCGCGACAATGAAACCTGAGACATCGATCCGCCGGGCCTTGTGACCCGGCGGATCGATCGCCATGTCATCATGCGAGATTTCGTCACCGGACGGGAGAATGGCATGTCTGCGAGCACTTCGAAACAGACTGGGGCAACGGGATGGACGAGCGGCCAGACCGAGCCGCATCCTCATGCGTTCGATCCATGGGCGCAGCCGGAAATGTTTCGCGGCGTCCTCACGCGACGCGTCTTCGCCTTTCTGATCGACTTGCTGATCCTTTCGGTTCCGATCGTTGTGGCCGTCCTTTTCATCGCCGTGTTCGGGCTGGTGACGCTAGGTCTGGGCTGGGCATTGTTCTGGCTGGTGTCACCTGCATCGATCGTCTGGGCTATCGTCTATTACGGCATGACACTGGGCGGTCCCCACTCCGCGACCGTCGGCATGCGCGTGATGGATCTGGAAATGCGCACCTGGTACGGCGAACCGAGCTATTTCCTGCTCGGCGCCACCCATGCCGTCGTCTATTGGATTTCGGTGTCGATGCTGACGCCGCTGGTGTTGCTGGTCGGCCTGTTCAACGGCCGCCGCCGCTTGTTGCACGATATCATCCTCGGAACCGTGGTGATCAACACGTCGGTTCGCGCGGCTATCACCCCCACTCCCGGCCAAAGCTGGTGATCGCAAGGCCGTTGACCAGTCTGCCTGCTCGGGCGATGCTTGCCCGACCATCGGAGGCTGACGAGATTCGGTGACGCAACACTCCCGCGACACTCCGCAATTCTATCTGACGGCGCCTTCGCCGTGCCCATATCTGCCGGGCCGGCAGGAACGGAAGGTCTTCACGCATCTGGTGGGCGATAAGGCCGGCGAGTTGAACGACCTCCTGACCCATGGCGGATTCCGCCGCAGCCAGTCGATCGCTTATCGCCCGGCATGCGACCAGTGCCACGCCTGCGTTTCGGTCCGCGTCATCGCCAATGAATTCCGGCCCTCGCGTAATTTCCGCAAGGTGCTGGCACGCAATGCCGATCTGATCGGCGAATCCCGCAGCGCCGTGCCGACCTCGGAGCAGTATTCGATCTTCCGTGCCTATCTCGATCAGCGTCATCGCCTCGGTGGCATGGCCGACATGACCGTGCTCGACTACGCCATGATGATCGAAGACAGCCATGTCGAAACCCGGCTGATCGAATATCGCCGCCGTCCTGCGGAAGGGCTCGAGGCAACAGCGCCCGGCGACCTGATCGCGGTGGCGCTGACCGATATCCTCGGCGACGGGCTGTCGATGGTCTATTCGTTCTTCGAACCGGCGGAAGAAAACCGTTCGCTCGGCACCTTCATGATCCTCGATCACATCGCGCGCGCGCGCCGCATGGGGCTGCCTTACGTCTATCTCGGCTACTGGATCGATGGCTCCCGCAAGATGAACTACAAGAGCCGCTTCCTGCCGCAACAGCGTCTGGCTCCGAGCGGATGGCTTCGCTTCGACGACGATGCTTCCGCGCAGTCGGAGGCGCAGGATTAGCGCCAATCGCGCCTTATCCGAAAGCCGTATCGTATAGCAGTTTGAGGTTGAGCACGACGATGATCCCTGCCACCACCCAGGCAATGGCGGCGGTCGTGCGAGAGATGACAAGATCGCCCATCTTCCGCCGATCCGAGACGAACCGCACCAGCGGAATCACGGCGAAGGGAAGTTGCATCGACAACACCACTTGGCTGAGCACCAGCAATTGTCCGGTGCCGCGCTCACCATAAAGCCAGGTCACCACCACCACCGGCACGATGGCGATGCCGCGCGTCACCAGCCGGCGCGCCCAGGCCGGCATCCGTAGATGGATGAACCCTTCCATCACGATCTGTCCCGCCAGCGTCGCCGTCACCGTCGAGTTGAGGCCCGACGCCAGCAACGCCACGGCAAACAACGTCGAGGCAATGCCAAGCCCCAACAGCGGCGACAGCAAGCGGTGCGCATCGCTGATCTCGGCGACATCCTGATGGCCGGTGCCGTGAAAGGCGGCCGCCGCGACAATGAGGATCGCCGCATTGACGAACAGCGCCAACATCAAGGCGATGGTGCTGTCGGTGGTGGCCCACTTGACCGCTTCGCGCCGCCCCTTCGGGGTTCGCTCGTAGGCGCGCGTCTGCACGATCGACGAATGCAGATAGAGGTTATGCGGCATCACCGTGGCGCCGATGATGCCGATGGCGATGTAGAGCATCGCGGGATTGGTGACGATCTCCTTCGACGGCAGGAAGCCCTTGGCGATCGCCGCCACCGGTGGCGCCGCTGCCACAATCTGCACCGCGAAGCAGCCGGCAATGACAATCAGCAACGCAATCACGAAGGCTTCGAGAAAGCGAAAGCCGCGGTTCATCAGCAGCAGCACCAGGAACGCGTCGAGCGCGGTAATCAGTGCGCCGGCGATCAGGGGAATGCCGAACAACAGTTGCAGCGCGATCGCGGTTCCGATCACTTCCGCCAGATCGCAGGCGATGATCGCGGCCTCGCACACCAGCCACAGCATGATGCCGACCGGCTTCGAATAGCTGTCTCGGCAGGCCTGCGCCAGATCACGGCCGGTGGCGATGCCCAGCCGCGCCGCCAAGGCCTGCAGCAGGATTGCCATCACGTTTGACAGCAGGATTACCGAGAGCAGCGTGTAGCCAAACTGTGCCCCGCCGGCGAGGTCGGTCGCCCAGTTGCCGGGGTCCATATAGCCGACGGACACCATGTAACCGGGGCCGAGAAAGGCCAACAGCCGGCGAAACCAGTGCCCTCCGACCGGCAGCGGGATCGAGGCATGGACTTCCGGCAAACTCGGTCGCACCGCCTCCAGGGAGGGGTTCGGTTTGCTTATTCCGGTCGAGGCATCCATGCCCTCACCATCGCCGATATCTTCTTTTATTGCAACTCATTTGCAATAGCGGAAAGAGCAAATCCCTGATTGCCGCGTATCGCCGAGGGAGGCCTATTCACGCCGAAAGCCGCCGTTTTTCCATTCGAGGCGGACCGGCCGGATCACCGACACCCGAAGCATTCCGCCGAAGCACAACCCCTCCCCGGCATTTCTGCATATCGAAATCGCGAGCGTGCGTTCGATTTATATGATAATCATCATTTTATCATCGAAGGAACCGACCATGACCGACAACACCATTGCCGATCCTGCTGTTGCACTCGGTTCGCCGCGCGCAACGGTCGTGCAAGTTGCGGTCCTGGCAGCGCTGGCCTCGACCGGAACGCTGGCCACCAACATCCTGTTGCCATCGCTGCCGCAGATGGGACGATCGCTCGACGTATCGACCGCAACGGTCACGTCCTCGATCACGGTTTTCCTTGCGGCCTTTGCCATCGGGCAGCTTGCCGTCGGTCCGATCTCGGACCGCTATGGGCGATACCTCCCTGTCGTGACCGGCTTCATGGTTTTCATCGCCGGAAGCATCTGGTGCGGGCTGGCAACCGACCTGCCCAACCTGCTGTTCGGCCGGATCGTGCAGGCACTCGGCGCCTGCGCGACATCCGTGCTGTCACGCGCAATCGCACGCGATCTGTTCAGCGGCGAAGCGTTGGCGCGAACGCTCGCGCTGATCATGATCGCGATGGCCGCCGCGCCAGGTTTCTCGCCGCTCCTCGGCGGTGCCTTGGACCGCTACTTCGGCTGGCGGTCCGAATTCGCCTTTGTTGCGATCTTCGCAGCTATCGCTGCGGCGGCCTTTGTGACCCAACTCGGGGAAACGCATCGCGGCGTTCGCACCCCTTTGGCTCCACGCATCATCGCAGCAACTTATCTGCGGCTGAGTTGCGACCGTCGCTTTCTGATTCCGGCCGCAACGGTAAGCCTGATCCTGGGCGGCCTGTTCGCGATGTTTTCAGCGGCGCCTCGCATCCTGATCGAGGGATTGCAATTCTCCCCCATCGGCCTCGGTTTCTTCTTCGCCGGGACAGTCATCATTGTCTTCGCCAGCGGCATGATCGCAACGCGGCTGTCGGCGCGTTTCGGGCTGGAGCGACCGATTCAGACCGGGCTGTTGCTGACGGTTGCCGGAAGCATCGCACTTCTGCTGGTGGGGCTCTCCCACGGCGGCTTCCTGCCGTTCCTCGCCAGCATGTCGGTGTTTCTGCTCGGCATGGGTATCGTCAACCCGCTCGGCACCGCACAAACACTCTCGCCGTTCGGCACCAATGCCGGCGCGGCTTCGGCGCTGCTCGGCTTCTGGCAAATGCTCGGCGCGGCCTTCGGTGTCTGGATGGCAGCGGCGATCTTCAACGATGCGATGATCGCGCTGGGCGTCGTGCTCGCGCTCGCCTCGACGCTGGCGTTGATCCTTTACCTCCTCCGCGCCAGAGCACCGGCTGGTTAAGAGAGGCTGCGTCCTATCGGGCGCAGCCTATTCGATCCCACGCCCAAACTTGTTGGATTTCGGAAAACCCTTCGGCGGCAGGCGACCGGCGTCGGCGCGCGTGCCGCGCCACTCGGACAGTTCCTTCAGGCTGGAATTGAATTCACGTCCGGCGGAATCGCGCCAGGTCAACCCTTCCTTGGCCACGAAGGTCGCGATGTCCGACAGCCCGCCATCCTTGTATTTCTGCAAGCGCACGCCGCGGCCGCGCGCCATCTCGGGCACCTGGTCGAGCGGGAAGATCAGAAGCTTCCGATTCTCGCCGATCACCGCGACGGTGTCGCCGGCCACGGTCGCAAGTGCCCGCGCCTCGTTCGGCATCTCGACGTTGAGCACCTGCTTGCCCTTGCGCGTGGTGCCGACGCAATCGTCCTCGTTGACGACGAAGCCCTGCCCTTCGTGGCTCGCGATCAGGAACTTGCGACCGCCGGTATTGACGAACACCGTGACGATCGCCGCATCCTGCTCCATGTCGATGAACATGCGAATCGGCTCGCCATGGCCGCGCCCGCCCGGCAGTTTCGCCACGTCGAGCGAATAGAAACGGCCGTTGGTGGCAAGCAGCAATATCTTGGACGTCGTCTCGGCGAAGAACGAGAAGCCGAGCCGGTCGTCGGTCTTGAATGACAGACCCGATAAATCTTCGACATGCCCCTTGAGCGTACGCACCCAGCCCTTGTCGGAAACGACAACGGTGACCGGCTCGCGCTCGACGAAGGCTTCCTCGATCGCCGCCAGATCATGCTCAGGCGCATCGGCGAAGATGGTGCGCCGCTTGCCGAGTGGCGTCTTCGGTCCGAACATGTCGCGCACCTTGCGCACTTGTTCGGCAACTTTCTTCCACTGCTCGGCTTCCGATCCGAGCACGGCGTTGATGCCTTTGAGTTCGGCCCGAAGGTTCTTGTCCTCGGTGCGGATCTCCATCTCCTCGAGCTTGCGCAAAGAGCGCAGCCGCATGTTGAGGATGGCTTCCGCCTGAACTTCCGTGAGCTTGAACGCCTTGATCAAGGCCGGCTTCGGCTCATCCTCGGTGCGGATGATCTTGATGACCTTGTCGATGTTCAGATAGGCGATGAGATAACCGCCCAGCACTTCGAGGCGATGCTCGATCTGCGCCTTGCGGTAGTTCGAGCGGCGCAGCAGCACATCGCGCAGATGATCCAGCCATTCGCGCAGGGCTTCGGCAAGGCCGACCACCTTTGGAATCCGACCCTTCACCAGCACGTTGAGATTCAGTGAAATCCGGCTCTCAAGCTCAGTGAGCTTGAACAGCGATTCCATCAGCAACTCGGGATCGACGTTGCGCGACTTCGGCTCGATAACGATGCGAATGTCTTCGGCCGACTCGTCGCGAATGTCGTCAACCAGCGGAAGCTTCTTGGCGTTGAGCAGTTCGGCGATCTTCTCGATCAGCCGTGACTTCTGCACCAGCCACGGAATCTCGGTGACGACGACGACCCAGGTGCCCCGCGCGCCCTCCTCCTGATGCCACTTGGCGCGGGTGCGGAACGCGCCGCGCCCGGTGGTGTAGGCTTCCGCGATGCTTTCCTTGGAATCGACGACGATGCCGCCGGTCGGAAAATCGGGACCCTTGATCCATTTCAACAGCGCGCGCGGCTTGGCGTCCGGCTTGTCGATCAGATGCAGCGCCGCGTCGCACAGTTCGGCAGCATTGTGCGGCGGGATTGCGGTCGCCATGCCAACCGCGATGCCCTGCGCACCGTTCGCGAGCAGGTTCGGGAAGCCGCCCGGCAGAACCACCGGCTCCTTGGACTGGCCGTCGTAGTTGGCGCGGAATTCGACACCATCTTCGTCGATGCCTTCCAGCAGCAGCCGCGCCACGTCGGTCATGCGCGCTTCGGTGTAGCGGTAGGCGGCGGCGCTGTCGCCGTCGATGTTGCCGAAGTTGCCCTGCCCGTCCACCAGCGGATAGCGCGAGGAGAAGTCCTGCGCGAGCCGCACCATGGCGTCGTAGATCGCCTGGTCGCCATGCGGATGGAACGAACCCATCACGTCGCCGACGATCTTGGCGGATTTCTTGAACGGCGTGCCGGGATCAAGGCGCAACAGCCGCATGCCGTAGAGGATGCGGCGGTGAACCGGCTTGAGGCCGTCGCGTGCATCGGGCAGCGCCCGGTGCATGATGGTCGACAGCGCATAAGCCAGATAGCGCTCCTCGAGGGCGGTGCGTAGCGCGACCTCCTCGATGTCCGCTGGCTCAGGTGGAATCAATCGTTTTCCCATGAGGAGGGGTTAGCGCCTGACGGCGCGCGCGACAAGAATGATTCGGCTCGGCAGATTCGGCCCAAAACCGGCCGAAACCTACCTACCCGGCGCGGAACCGGAGAATTGCGCCCTACCCCGTTGCCGAACCACCGCAGCGATGAAGCCGGCGCGGGCATCGGAATGGCTGAGCCCCCTCGGCTCCAGCACGTGGCGAAGCAGAAAGCGTCCCGTCAGTTCGAAGCCGTCCTGAAGATCCTGATCGGACCAGCCGTCGTGTATGTCGTCCGCCTCACGCAGAAACGGCGGCAAGCGCAACAGCCGGCCACGCCAGGGCTCGCCCGCCTGCCGCGACACCGCACCGCCGGATTTCGGCGACACATAGATCAGGTCGGTTGTCGCACCCGTCGCGGCGCAACTCGAGAGATCCAGACCGAAGCCGAGTTCGGCCAGCATCGCTAGTTCGAACCGGATCAGATGGACCGCAGCCTCGCCGGCATCGGCAAAATCGTCCAGCGTCTGCTCGAGCATCTCATAGATATCTTCATGTGGGGCGCGCTCCGGCAGCAGTCGCGCCAACGAGGCCAGATGCGTGACGCCGTAGACCGCGTGCGAATCCGCCAGCAAGGTCGCGGCGCGGGTCCGCGTGACTTCGATCTGATAGGTGCCGAGGTGTTCGTCCAGACGCGCACGCCAGACCGCGTGAACTGTATTGCCGGGTTGCAGCACCGGCCGCAGCCGCGTGCCCGCACCGCCGCGCACGAGGCCCAGATGGCGGCCATGCGCGCGCGTCAGCAGTTCGGCAATGGCGCTGGATTCGCCATGCCGCCGCACGCCCAGAACAATGCCCTGATCAGTCCATTCCATGAACCGCGATACTATCGCATTCCGTCGACACACGCAGGTGCCGTCGCCGTGTTGTCACCCGTTCGATTTTTCGAACCAGCCGCGCGCGTCGCCGGTGAACGAATAATACAATCCCGCGGCCGTCATCCCCGTCGAAATCAGTTCAAGCAAAGTCTCGAACTGCATCCCGCTGAAGGACAATTCACCCGCCAGCGAGAGGACAGACAAGCCCAGCGCCACCAGCAAAACGATCCGCGCCCAATTTTTTCGATGGCGCGCGGCCAATCCGACGAGAAAGACAAACAGCAGGATCAGAACCGCGTTGGCGAAGTAAGCCGCCGAGGCTGCTGCCTCGCTGATGTCGTCCGGCATGGTCCGGAACAACGCGATCAACGTGTCGAGCAGCAGCGAGGCATAGAGCAGCACCTCGAAGCGCCAGATGTTTTGCGGGACTGGCTGGCTCGCCGGCGTCATTCTTTTGGAAAATCCAGGCCCATTTCGCGATAGCGTTCCGGATCGTCGCCCCAGCCGTCGCGCACCTTCACGAATAGGAACAGATGCACTGGCTGGCCGACAATCTCGGCGATCTCCTTGCGTGATTGCTCTCCGATCGACTTGATCGTCGCGCCGCCCTTGCCGAGCACAATCTTGCGCTGGCTGTCGCGCTCGACAAAAATCGTCTGCTCGATCTTGATCGAACGATCCTTGCGCTCGGTCCAGGTGTCGGTTTCGACCGTAGACTGGTACGGCAGCTCCTGATGCAGATGGCGATAGATTTTCTCGCGAGTGATTTCGGCCGCGAGATAGCGCAGCGGCGCATCCGACATCTGGTCTTCGGGATAGTGAAACGGCCCTTCCGGCACCTTGGCCGCCAACGCGCGGCGCAGATCGTCGACGCCGTCGCCGGACAGCGCCGCCACCATGAAGGTATCGGTGAAGGTGAGACGTTCGTTGGCGGCCTTCGCCAGCGCCAGCAGCTTCTCGCGCGGCACCAGATCGATCTTGTTGATCACCAGGATTTTCGGATGCGCGACCGTCTCCAGTTTAGTGAGGATCGCGTCCGCCTCTTCGTCGATCCCGGCGCGCGCATCGAGCAGCGCGCAGACGAGGTCGGCATCGTGCGCGCCACTCCAGGCCGTGGAGACCATGGCGCGATCGAGCCTCCGCTTCGGCGCGAAGATGCCCGGCGTATCGACCAGAATGATCTGCGCGTTGTCCTCGACGACGATGCCACGGATCAGCGCGCGCGTGGTCTGCACCTTGCGCGAGACGATGGTGACCTTGGAGCCGACCAGCGCATTGACCAAGGTGGATTTGCCGACATTGGGCGCGCCGATCAGCGCGACGAAGCCGCAGCGGGTCTGCACTTCCGACCCGACCCCGCGCGACGCATTATCATCCGGCGCCATGTCCACTCCCCTTGACGCCTTCGCTCGCCAGCATGGCGGATGCCGCGGCTTTCTCGGCCGTGCGCTTGCTGCCGCCGATACCTTCCGCTGAAACAAGACCCGGCAAGTCCACCGCAACACGGAATTGCGGATCGTGATGCGGACCCGTTCGTTCAATCTCACGATAAACCGGCACCGGCAGGCCCTTGCCTTGCGCCCACTCCTGCAACACGGTCTTGGGATCGCGCAGCGGCCGCTGCGGCTTGCGCATCCGTTCCAGCCAGTTGGCTTCGACAAACTTCGCGGCCGCGGCATAGCCGCCATCAAGGAAGATGGCGCCGATCACCGCCTCGCAGATATCGCCGAGCACAGATTTACGCAGTCGCGCGCCCGCGCCCGCGCCGACCGAACCGAGCTTGATCGCATCGAGGAAGCCGAGGGAGCGCGCCACGTCAACGCAACTCTCCTTGCGCACGAGGTCCGCCAACCGCTTTGAGAGTTCGCCTTCATCCGCCTTGGGAAAGGCGCGATAAAGCATATCGGAGACGATCAGCCCGAGCACATGATCGCCGAGAAATTCCAGCCGCTGGTAGCTGTCGGTCCGGTTGCGCGCGGCTTTTAGTGCCGAAACATGCGTGAAGGCCGTCGCGAGCAGCGTCGGATCGTTGAAAGAATAACCGATGCGCTCCTCGATCGCCGCCATGGCGGCCTTCGCGGCGGCCTTCCCGCGCGGCTTCTTGACACGCGAAACGGCCGGTTCGGCCGCAGGCGCTGGATTTGCCTCATCGGCCTGCGAGATGATCTTGGTATCTGTGCCTTCGTCGGTCATCGCACAAAGGAGAACAGGCGATTCCACCGCACCGCGGTGGGCCAGCGCCAGACTTGCCAGGCGTGCTCTCCCTCCGAGATGGAGAAGAAAATCATCTGTGCCCGGCCAATGACATTTTCCAGCGGCACATAACCGACCGCGGAAAGCACACGGCTGTCGGTTGAATTATCGCGGTTGTCGCCCATCATGAAGAAGTGGCCGGCGGGCACGGTGTAGATGTTGGTATTGTCGTAAAAACCGTTATCGACGCAGTCGAGCGTCTTGTAGGTGACGCCGTTCGGCATCGTCTCCTGCCACTGCTTCACGCGGGCCGTCGCACCGGAACCGCAGGGATCCTCACCGACGAAATCAGGCAACCGTTCCCGTTTGACGGGAACGTCGTTGATGTACAGCAGCCCCTCCCGCACCTGGATGCGGTCACCCGGCAGACCGACCACGCGCTTGATGTAGTCGACTGAATCATCCTTCGGCAGCCTGAACACCACGATATCGCCGCGCGCAGGTTCGGAGCCGAAGATGCGGCCGGAGAACAGCGGCGGCGACAGCGGAATCGAATAATGGCTGTACCCGTACGAGTACTTCGAGACGAATAGGTAATCGCCGACCAGCAGCGTTGCCTTCATCGAACCCGATGGAATGTTGAAGGGTTGAAACAGAAAGGTGCGGATGACCAGGGCGATGATCAGCGCATGGATGACAACCCGGACCGTCTCGCCAAAGCCGCTCTCCTTCTTCTTGGTGCTTGAAGTCACGCTCATCGCTTTCTTAATTTCCCTCGTCACTCGCACGACGATGAGCATCCGCCTGGCGAAACTTCCCGCATCGCCTGAACCCGCTCGATTTTGAACGCTTGAACCGCCCTGCATCACCGCCCATGGTGATCACCTGCAGGATCAATTCCGCCACGAAGCACCCCGGGCGGGTTTTAGACCGTTGTTGACGGCCGCGCAATCAACCGCCCCATTAAAACTTGATAATGTATTGATATCTTTCATTTTTTAATTCTGTTAGCGGATTCGGGAGAGCCGCGTCAATCGCCCCGCCGGACCGCAGAAATCACGATGAAGGCCTGCGCCAGCGGCCAGTCGTCGGTGATGCTGAGGTCGATCCTTGCCTCGTGCCCTTCCGGGGTCAGGACGGCCAACCGCTCCCGTGCCCCGCCGGTCAGTTCCATGGTCGGGCGCCCGCCCGGCAGGTTGACCACGCCCATATCGCGCCACCAGACACCGCGCCGGATTCCGGTGCCGAGCGCTTTCGAACACGCCTCCTTGGCGGCAAAGCGCTTGGCATAAGTTGCAACGACAAGTTTCTCGCTCTTGGCCCGGCGCTCCGCCTTCGCGCGCTCCGCCTCGGTAAAGATGCGATCGAGAAAGCGCTCGCCATGGCGCTCGATCACCTTGGCGATCCGCCGGATATCGATCAGGTCGGAGCCGATACCGATGATCATGCACGACGCTCGCACAAGGCGCGGCCGCGCTGCATGGCGGCGCGCATCTGCCGGACGGTTTCGGGCAATCCGACGAACAGCGCCTCCCCCATCATGAAGTAACCGATGTTCAACTCCATGATCTGAGGCAGCGCGGCGATGATCTCAGCCGTGGTGTAGTCCAATCCATGGCCGGCGTGAACTTCAAGCCCTGCGTCGCCCGCGAGCTTCGCACCGGCGACGATGCGTTGCCACTCGCGATCGGCCTTGGTCTTGTCTCCGTCCGTCACCGCATCACACCACGCACCGGTATGCAGCTCGATCACCGGGGCCTTCAACGTCGCGGCCATTTCGATCTGCGCCGGATCGGCAGCGATGAACAACGACGTGCGAATGCCGGCGTCGTTGAAACGCGCGATAAAGGGCGCCAACGCCTCACGCTGCCCGACGACATCAAGCCCGCCCTCGGTGGTCAATTCCATCCGCCGTTCCGGGACCAGACAGACGGCGTGCGGCTTGGTGGCAAGCGCGATCCGCTGCATCTCGTCGGTCGCGGCCATCTCGAAATTGAGCGGCTTGGAAATCTCCGCCTTCAAACGCGCCATATCGCTGTCGCGGATATGGCGACGATCCTCGCGCAGATGCGCCGTGATGCCATCCGCGCCAGCGTCGATCGCGGCCAGCGCTGCGCGCACCGGATCGGGCCGGTCGCCGCCGCGCGCGTTGCGCAGCGTCGCGACATGATCGACGTTGACCCCAAGACGAAGGGCGGACTGGGACATGGTAAACTCGCGGGAAGGCAGAATGAAAACTAACCGTTGACGCGCTCGACCTTGGAGACGACGGACTTTGCACGCAACTGCGCAATGATAGCGCTGAGGTGCTTCAGATCATAGACCTCAAGATCGATGGTCAGTTCGGTGAAATCCGGCGAACGGCGAAACATGCCGATGTTGTCGATATTGCCGTCGTGCTCGGCGATCACGGTCGCGATCTGCGCCAGGCTGCCCGGCTCGTTGACGTTCTCGACGAACAAGCGCGCGGGAAATCGCTGCGGCGTCGATTCATCGACATCCCACCGCACGTCGAGCCAACGCTCCGGCTCCTCCTCGAAATCCTTCAGCGCCGGAGACTGAATCGGATAGATCGTGATGCCCTCTCCGGGCGATACGATGCCGACAATGCGGTCGCCCGGAACGGCGCCACCGTTGGGCGCAAACTTGATCGGGAGATCGGATCGCAGTCCACGGATCGGAATAGCCGCGGGCGGGCGCGCTGGAGGCTTCGGCGACCGCAATTTCAGCTTAACCGCGAGACTCTTCTTCTCGCCGAAACGATTGACCCGTTCTTCCTTGTAATCCGGATACATGGCTCGCGCGACATCCGACGCCTTCATCTCGCCGCGACCGACCGAAGCCATCACATCTTCGATCGAGGCCCGCGCCAGCCGCGGCAGCGCCCCCTTCAGCTTGTCGTCGGCGTATTCGATCTTCGCGCGCATGAACAGCCGCTCGACGATGCGGCGGCCGAGCGTGGCATACTGTCCCTTCACCGCCGTCCGCGTGGCGCGCCGGATGGCGGCGCGTGCCTTGCCGGTGATCGCCAGCGTTTCCCAGGCTGATGGCGGCGCCGTTTGCACACTCGACGTCAAGACCTCGACTTCGTCACCGTTCTGCAACTCCGACGATAGCGGCGCGAACTTGCCGTTGATCTTGCAGCCGACGGCGCTGTTGCCGACGTCGGTATGAACCGCGTAGGCGAAGTCAATAACATTGGCCTGACGCGGCAGCGCGATCAGCTTGCCCTTCGGCGTGAAGCAGAACACCTGATCGTGGAACAACTCGAGCTTGGTGTGCTCGAGAAACTCTTCCGGGTTCGCGCTTTCCGACAGCATGTTGATGGTGTGACGTAGCCACGCAAAAGCATTGGACTCGCGCTTGACCACATCGGTCGGCGTTCCCATGCCGTCCTTGTAAAGCGCATGCGCCGCGATGCCATACTCGGCGATCTGATCCATGTCCTCGGTACGAATCTGCAATTCGACGCGCTGATTGCCGGGTCCGATCACGGTGGTGTGGATCGAGCGATAATCGTTCTGCTTGGGCGTCGAGATGTAGTCCTTGAAGCGACCCGGCACCACCGGCCAGGTGGTGTGGACGATACCGACCGCGCGGTAACACGCCTCCACATCACTCAGCACGATGCGAAATCCGAAGATATCCGACAACTGTTCGAAGCCGACCGACTTGCGCTCCATCTTGGTCCAGATGGAAAACGGCCGCTTGCGACGACCGACCACCCGCGCTGCCATGCCATTACTCGCAAGCTTGGCCGACAGTTCGCTCTCGATCTCCTCGATCAGGTTGCGGTTGCGATCGGCCAGCGCATTGAGCCGCTGCATCACCACCGCATAGGCTTCGGGATCGAGCGTCTGGAACGACAGGTCTTCCAATTCCTCGCGCATCTCCTGCATACCCATGCGCCCGGCAAGCGGCGCATAGATATCGAGCGTCTCCTCCGCGATGCGCTGGCGCGATGCCGGTGGCATGAATTCCATCGTCCGCATGTTGTGCAGGCGATCCGCCAGCTTGATCAGCAGCACACGCACGTCATCGGAGATTGCGAGCAGCAGCTTGCGCAGATTTTCGGCCTGCTTGGCCTCGCGCGACACCAGTTCGAGGCGCTTGAGCTTGGTCAGCCCCTCGACTAGCGCGCCGATCTTGGAGCCGAACAGGCTGTCGATCTCGGCCCGCGTCGCATCGGTATCCTCGATGGTGTCATGCAGCAGTGCCGCGACGATGGTGGCGTCGTCCAGCTTCAGGCTGGTGAGGATCGCCGCCACTTCGAGGGGATGCGAGAAATATGGATCGCCAGAGGCCCGCTTCTGCTCGCCATGAGCTTTCATGGCGTAGACATAGGCCTGGTTCAGCAGGTCCTCGTTGGTATTCGGGTTGTAGGAGCGGACACGCTCAACCAGATCGTACTGCCGCATCATCTGGGAGCGCGGCGGCTTGACCGGCTTCGGCGCCTCCGGAATAGGCGGCGCGACGATAGCCGCTGGTTCGGCCTTAGCCTGCACATGCCGCACGTTGCGGCGCCAATACGCAATCACGCCTTCAGGCCCCACCGCGCCGGTTCGAACACCGGCAAAACTCGAACGGACCAGGTTCGCACAGACCATCGGCGGCTGGCCCGCACCGCCTCGACACCATCATAGCGCCAAAAAATGTCAACAAAAGCAAAAGCCCGGGCGTCTCGACCCGGGCTTTCGCAAAAAAAATATCGTAAGGTGGTCAGTCGGCTCAAGACTACTCGTCTTCCTCGGGACGCTCTTCAGGGGGGGCCAAGCCTTCCAACCCCTTCAGAAGCTCTTCCTCGGTCATGCGCTCGACAGCCACTTCCGTGTCGTCGGCATCGACACTCGCCCCGGCCGAGCCAATCAGCGGCACCGTATCCGGCTCCGGCTCATCGACCTCGACAAACTTCTGCAGGGAGTGAACCAGTTCTTCCTTCAGATCTTCCGGCGAAATCGTCTGATCGGCAATTTCACGCAGGGAAACCACCGGATTTTTGTCATTGTCACGATCGATCGTGAGCTGTGACCCCGACGAAATCATGCGTGCGCGATGCGCGGCCAGCAGAACCAGATCGAACCGGTTGTCGACCTTATCAATGCAATCTTCGACGGTGACGCGCGCCATAAACTGCCGCTCCGCTTACAGGGGGTTGAATGTGACTGAATGCCCGCAGTAGGTATATGGGCCCCGCCAATTTCGCAAGGTCAAATCTGCATTTTGCCTCATTGGCACTGTCCAGTACCTGGACGTATTTTGGGGCTTGTTACGCGTTCCCGACAAGGGTTGGGTTGCGGCGACAGCAAGAAACCGCTTCATTGTCCTGTTAGAACCTTCGAGTCGCTCTCAGGACCTAACGCTTGAGCAAGCGTCCCCCGATGACACTGAATACCGATGACACTGAACGAGTCATCGGTATCCTTAATTTTGCCACGCGCAGGGCTCTTCCGAGTTCGCGCCAAAAACATGAAACAACTGCGAGAGACTTATGCCTTCTGAATCCAGCAAAATTGCGCTCTTTATCGACGGGGCCAATCTCTACGCCACCGCCAAAACACTTGGCTTCGACATCGACTACAAGCGCCTGCTGAAAGAGTTCCAGTCTCGCGGTACACTTTTACGTGCATTTTATTACACTGCAATCATTGAAGATCAAGAGTATTCTTCAATTCGTCCGCTGATCGATTGGCTCGATTACAACGGCTACACCGTCGTCACCAAGGCGACCAAGGAATTCATCGACCCCAGCGGCCGCCGCAAGGTCAAAGGCAACATGGACATCGAACTGGCGGTCGACGCCATGGAACTGGCCGAGCACATCGATCAGATGGTGCTGTTTTCCGGCGATGGTGATTTTCGCTCCCTCGTCGAAGCCATGCAGCGTCGCGGCGTTCGCGTCACGGTCGTCTCCACCATCACCAGCCAGCCTCCCATGATCGCCGACGAGCTTCGTCGCCAAGCGGACGTTTTTACCGATCTGATGGAATTGCAATCGAAGCTGGGACGCGATCCCGCCGAGCGACCCGCGCCGCGCGAGCCGCGCCATCACGCGCCACAGTTCCTCCAACGCAGCACCGCCGCCACGCGAAACAATGACGACGATTTCGAGGACTAAGTCTGCATCGGTGCCTCGATCATCATCCGACGCGCGCTTCGGCATCGTCGATCATGCAGACCCTGGCCGCGACTGCCCGCTCTGCCCTCGACTGGTCGATTTCCGTGAGACGATCCGGGCGCGCGAACCCGACTGGTTCAATGCCCCCGTGCGATCTTTCGGCGACCGCAACGCCGCCCTGCTGATCGTTGGGCTGGCGCCCGGACTGCAAGGCGCAAACCGCACCGGACGCCCATTCACCGGCGATTATGCCGGCGATCTGCTCTATGCGACGCTGAGCGCGTTCGGCTTCGCCAAAGGCATCTATCAAGCGCGACCCGATGACGGCCTCACGCTCGTCGACTGCCGCATCAGCAATGCCGTGCGTTGCGTCCCGCCGCAGAACAAGCCGTTGCCGGTCGAAATTCGCACCTGCCGACAATTTCTCGACGCAACGCTTGCGGAGATGCCGCAATTGCGCGCGATCGTCGCGCTGGGCCGCGTCGCACACGACACGACCGTCAAGGCGCTTGGTCTTCGTGCGGTGACGGCACCATTTTCACACGGCGCCGTACACGAAGCAGGTCCATTGAAGCTTTACGACAGCTATCACTGCTCGCGTTACAACACCAACACCGGCGTGCTGACGCCCGCGATGTTCGAAAGCGTGTTCGCGAAAGTCCGGGTTGATCTCGGCTGAACTGCCGCTTTATCGCGGATTGTCCTTCAACCACGCCAGCACATCGCCCGCATTCCGATCCGGCGGAAACACTGGATAGAACACATGCGTGATACGTCCATCGTCGACGATCAGAGCCAGCCGCTTGATGAGCGTCAGCCCCGAGACCTCCATGGTCGGCAAATTCAGCGCACGCGTCAGTTCAAGCCCTTCGTCGGACAACACCAGAAACGGCAGATGTAGCCGCTCGGCCATTTCGCTTTGATAGGCGCTGTCCTGCGTTGACAGGCCGAACACGTGCTGCGCCCCGGCGGCTTTCAGGTCGGAAAACAGATCGCGGAACGAACAGGTTTGCGGCGTGCAACCCCGCGCACCTGGAATCATATCCCAGTCATCGACGATGCTGATCTTGCCGGGCTCACCAGTACGCGGATAGCCGAACACCACCGTTCGGCCCGACAACTCCGCCAGAGTGACCCTGGTCTTGTCGGTGGCAAGCAGACTGATCGGCGGCAACGCCGCCCCGATCAGATGTCGCGCGCCGCCGTCGTCTTCCGGCGCGGGAATCTTGCTCCAGTCGACGGCGAGCAAATCCTTCTGATTCATGTCATCCATCCTCGCGCGCGTACGTGCTATCCCCTCGCCCGCAGCAGGCGGCCCTTCTCGCGATTCCAGTCGCGCTTCTTCTCGGTTTCGCGCTTGTCGTGCAGCTTCTTGCCCTTGGCGAGCCCGAGCAGAAGTTTGGCACGCCCCCGCTCATTGAAATACAGTTTGAGCGGGATCAGCGTCATACCGTTGCGTTCTACCGCGCCCGCCAGCTTGTTGATCTCCTTCTTGTGGAGCAACAGCTTGCGCGGCCGCTTGGGCTCGTGATTGAAACGGTTGGCCTGCAGATATTCGGGAATGTTGGCGTTGATCAGCCAAATCTCGCCGCCCTTGGGATCGGCATAGGACTCCGCGATGGTGGTCTTGCCGTTGCGGATCGACTTGACCTCGGTGCCGGTCAACGCAATACCCGCCTCGACCGTGTCCTCGATCGCGTAGTTGAAGCGCGCCTTGCGATTTTCCGCGACCACCTTGATGGCGCGCTCGTTCTTCTCCGCCATGTTCAATACCCCTTGGGCGCTGTCTTCGGCAGGCGACAGCGCCCATACGGGGCGCGCCTTGCCTCAGCTCTTCTTTAGCAGATCACGAATTTCCGTCAGCAGCTTCACTTCATCCGACGGCTCCGGCGGCGCTTCCGGCGCAGCAGCTTCCTTCTTCTTCAGCTTGCTCATGAAACGCACCACAATGAACAACACCCAGGCGACAATGAGGAAGTTCAACGTCAGCGTGAGGAAATTGCCCCAGGCCAGCACCGCACCCTGCTTCTTGGCGTCGGCCAGGTTGGTCGCCGTAACCTGACTCGACAGGCTCGTGAAGTAGTTCGAGAAATCGAGACCACCGGTAATCGCGCCGATGATCGGCATGATGACATCGGCCACCATCGAATTGACGATCGCGCCAAACGCCGCGCCGATGATCACGGCAACGGCAAGATCGACGACGTTGCCCTTCATGGCAAATTCGCGGAATTCCTTGAGCATCCCAAATTCCTTTTCAGCCCGTTTGATGTGTAACGACAACGATCAACGCTTACAAAGACGCACTCAATTGATCAGCCCGGCGTGCATCATGGCTTTACGCACCGCCGCCCGCGTCGGCTCCGAAACCGGGACCATCGGCAACCGCAATGTCTCCTCCATCTTCCCTAACAGCGACAGCGCGTACTTGATCGGCGCCGGATTCGACTCCATGAAAAGATCCGTGTGCAGCGGCATCAGCTTGTCATGAATCGACAGCGCAGCGATGGTATCACCGCGCTGCCACGCCTGATGAAATTCAGAACAGAGCCGCGGCGCGACGTTGGATGTCACGGAAATGCAGCCATGGCCGCCATGGGCCATATAGCCGAGGATCGTGGCGTCCTCGCCCGATAGCTGATTGAAATCCCCACCCATCGCCGCGCGCTGTTGCGAGACGCGAACCATGCTTGCGGTCGCATCCTTCACGCCCGCGATGTTGGGGAGTTGGGACAGGCGCGTCATAGTCTCGACAGACATGTCGATCACCGAGCGGCCCGGAATGTTGTAGATGAAAATCGGAATCCCGATCGCGTCGTTGATCGCCTTGAAGTGCTGATAGAGCCCTTCCTGGGTCGGCTTGTTGTAGTACGGCGTCACGACCAGCACCGCATCGGCGCCGGCACCTTCGGCATGCTCGGAAAGTTCGATCGCCTCGCGGGTTGAATTCGATCCCGCGCCGGCGATCACCGGCACCCGTCCCTTGGCCTGGTCGATGCACCACTCGACGACCCGCTTGTGCTCGTCATGGCTGACAGTGGGACTTTCGCCGGTGGTGCCGACCGGCACCAGCCCGTTGGTGCCCTCAGCAATCTGCCAGTCGACAAAGTCACGGAAACCGGCTTCGTCCACCGAACCGTTTTTGAACGGCGTCACCAAGGCGGTAAACGACCCCCGGAATTCCGTCTTGGCTGCCATTGTCATTCTCCAACAAACGCTGCGGCAACGCGGCTCGCACGTCCTTCTAATTCATCGACTTTCTAGCTGGTCCGCCGCCGCGACAAAAGGGCTCGCCCATATCGTCGACACGACGTTTGTGCCCGGTTCCGTGACGAGATTGCGTTCCCTCACCTCCGATCACTGGTCGATGAAAATCCCGGTTATGCCACAAACTACAATAAATTCATATGCTTGCGTTGTCCATCGGAAGCACCGCCAACGCGAGCGCGGTGGCACGGAGAACGGACACAACGCGTTGGATGATCCCCCGGCGGCCGCGAAATCGCCCGGCTTTTGCTGCAGACATGAAATGCTTAACACATTTGATGTTCTGTTCTCAAAATCAGAGACAATTTCCCCGGCGGGCATGTCGGGATTGATTCGAGCGAAGGAACGCCGTGATGACGTTTGCCCGAGCATCGGCATGGCGATGGAAGGTATTGATGGCGACCGTCGGGTCGCTGGCGCTGATGATCGGTGCGCAGGCCGCGCCCGAGAGCACCACGGCGAAACCCCACGCCGCCAAAACGTCCACATCCAAGAACACTGGATCCAAGAGCGCGGCGTCCAAGACCCCCGCTCCCAAGAAGCCGGAGTCCAAGGCCACGGCGACGAAGTCGCACGCTGAGAAGGCGCATGCGTCCAAAACCCGCTCCTCCAAGACGCAATCTTCAAAGACGCAATCCAAGGACAAATCGAAAGATCATCCGAGCAAGTCTCACTCGTCTAAAACTCATTCAACCAAGAGCCACTCGGTGAAATCGGCTACCAAACCGACCACCACGAAACCAGCGTCCGCCAAATCGCATTCCACCCCCGCCAGCGCGACGCTGCAGGCGCCGCAGCATCGGCAACCGTCACCGCGCGTCGAGCGCAGACCGAGCCTGCCTTCAGTGGTCGCCGCAACGTCGTCCACGTCGCAGGCCGACCTCGGCGCGTTGCAGAACGTGGTCGATCTGGTTCGCCGGGGAAAGCAGACCGAAGCGACGCAGGCCGAGGCTGCGATCAGCGATCCGGTGGCGCGCAAGCTCGCCGAATGGATCATCCTGCGCAGCAGCAACAATGGCGCCAGCGTCGAACGTTATCGCGCGTTCATCGCCGCAAATCCCGGCTGGCCCTCGCAAATTTTCATGCGCCGCCGCGCCGAAGCCGCGCTGTGGGACGACCGCCGCGATGATGCCACCGTGCTGGCCTGGTTTCAGAACGAAACCCCGCTCTCCTATAAGGGCAAGCTGGTGCTGGCCCGCGCGCTGCTCGGACGTGGTGACCGCGCCACCGCCGAACGTCTTGTGCGCGACGCCTGGCTCGATGAGAACATGCCTGCCAGCATTGAATCCGTCGTGCTGGATCAGCTTGGCGCGCTGTTGAGACCCGCTGACCACAAGGCACGGATGGATGCGCTGCTTTACGACAACGCCAATGAAGCGGCGTTGCGCGCGGCGCACCGCCTCGGCAGCGATCAGGTGGCGCTTGCACGCGCACGCATCGCCGTCTCGAAGCGTGCATCGAACGCGAAAGCGCTGCTCGATGGCGTCCCGCACCGCCTGCACGGCGATGCCGGTTACATCTTCAGCAAGATTCAATGGCTGCGGCGACAGGATCGCATCGCGGAAGCCGGACGCTTGATGCTGAGCGCACCGCGCGACCCCGCCCGGCTCTACGACCTCGACGAATGGTGGATCGAGCGCCGCGTGCTGGCCCGCGAACTGCTCGACGTCGGTGATAATCGCACCGCCTATCTGGTGGCGCGTGACGCGGCGTTGCCGACCAAGAACGTCTACAAGACGCAGAAGGAATTCACCGCCGGCTGGATCGCACTGCGTTTCCTGAAAGATCCGGCCACCGCCACGCAGCATTTCGCGCGTATCGCGGAGCGCAGCGAAAACCCGACGGCGCTGGCGCGTGCCGGCTATTGGCTCGGCCGCGCCGCCGAAGCCTCCGGCCGCACGCAGGATGCACGCGCGGCGTATCAATCCGCCGCCGCCCATTCGACCAGTTACTACGGCCAGTTGGCCCGCGCCAAACTCGGCCTGCCGCAGATCGAGATCCATCGTGCGCCGGGCAGCGGCCTGCGCGGCATCGAGCGGTTCGAGATCGTTCGCGCGGTGCAACTGCTCTACGCGCTGAACGAACGCGAATTGGCGATCCCGATTCTCGTCGACATGGGCGACAACGCCGGGGCGGATGTTCTTGCGGGGCTCGGCGAGCTCGCCTCGCGCAACAACGACGCACGCGGCATGCTGCAACTCGGCAAGGCGGCGCTCAATCGCGGGCTGCCCTTCGATGTCTACGCCTATCCGTCAACGGGTCTGCCGCACTACCGGCCGATCGGCCCGGAAGTCGATCCCAGCGTGGTGTTCGCCATCGCGCGGCAGGAAAGCGGGTTCAATCCGAAAGTCGTTTCGCCGGCGCAGGCTTATGGCCTGATGCAGGTGACGCCGCCCGCTGCCAAGTACGTCACCCGAAAATATGGCGCGACTTACGACCTCGGCCGATTGAAGAACGACCCGGTCTACAACACCACGCTCGGCGCGGCCGAACTCGGCGGCCTGCTGGAGGACTATCGCGGCTCCTACATCATGAGCTTCGCGGCCTATAACGCGGGGCGTGGCAGCCTGAGGAAATGGGTGGCGCGCTATGGCGATCCGCGCGATCCCAACGTCGACGCGGTCGATTGGGTGGAACGGATTCCGTTTTCGGAGACCCGCAACTACGTGCAGCGGATCATGGAGAACCTGCAAGTTTATCGCGCACGATTCGGCGGCGGTTCACGTTTGCAGATCGAAGCCGACCTGCATCGCGGCGCCAGCGTGCAGTAACGACGCCTCGCGTCGCACACCAGATATAACGCTGCGGAGCCGGCCATCTGCACCGGCACCCTGATCTGGTGCGATTGGCATCAGTGGTGTTACTTTGATCGAGACTTGGATTGATGCGTTTTCGTTACGCGAACCAGATTCCACTTCGCTCGAAAACACTCTAGCCGTGGAGCCGAATGTGACCTCCCCCGACACCTCTCCTATGACTTTGACATTCCGATGCCCCAAGGAGCTGGAGGGAATCTTGCCGCGGCCGGTACCGGCTGCACTCGGCGTACCGGCGTGGCTCAAGACAATGCCGCAGCAGGCGTTCAATGCTCTCAATGGCGGCACCACCGACACCGTGAAGCGCTGTCCTCCGTTCGTCGACGCGATGACCTCGGGCTTCCTGATCCCATTGATCTGCGACCTCAAGGTCGAGAACGGCGAATTCACCTGGGACAACGACATCGCGCCCGGTGGCGAACTCAATTTCGTGCGCTCGCCGCTCGGCCTTCACGACGCCAGCCAGGTCACCGGCACGCCGCTGTTCGAAGCCGACCGCTTCATGGTGAAGTTTCACAATCTCTGGACGATCGAAGCGCCGGAGGGCTACGCGCTGCTGTTCACGCATCCCGCCAACCGTTTCGACCTACCCTTCACGACCCTCACCGGGTTGGTCGACAGCGATCGCTACTACGACAACTGGATTCATTTTCCCGCGCACTGGCACGATGTGAATTTCAGCGGCGTCCTACCGAAGGGAACGCCGATCGCGCAATGCATGCCGGTGAAACGTGACACGTGGGAAATGCGGACAGCGGCGTTCACGACCGACGAATCGCAACGGCTCCACGATCTCACCACCACGATGTACAACGAGACAGGTATCTATCGACGGCAGTTCCGAGCGTAAGCACGCATCACTTCTTATCGACGTGCAGAAATTTCGCGGCATCGCTGGGCCGCAGAAAGAAACGACCATGGGAGGCGGACGCCAGCGCCGTGATCGTCGGCCCCACCATCTGGGGACCGCCGCGCGCGGCCAGACGCAGGCTGGCTTCGCCCGCATCGCGCTCCCCCATCTCCAGAAGGCAGGCGCCAAGGCTGCTGCGCGTAACCGCATCGTCAGGCTGCAAAGCGAGAGCCCGACGAAACAGATCGGCGGCGACAGAATATTCGCCATCCTGTGCCATGACCCTCGCCAGTGCGGCCAAGACATCGTGCCGCTGAGGCGCATCGGCAACTGCACGCTGCAACATCGTGCGGGCGCTGGCGCGATCGTTGTTCTTGATATGCGCAAACGCCAGCGCCATACGCAGATCGACCGCGTCGGGTGCAGCTTCCAGCCCGCGCTCAAGCACGGCCATCGCCTCGCTATGCCGCCCGCCACGCGCCAGTTGATTGCTATATTCGAGAAAAGCCGGCACAAACGGCGGCCGCCGAGCCGTGGTCCGCTGCAACCGATCCAACGCCGCCTCGGTGCGGTGAGCCGCCGCCAGGGCTCCCGCGAGTTCGGTTTCAATCGCTGGATCGCTACTGCGCCGCGCTGCTCGCTCCAGCGGAACGATCGCTTCGTCCGCGCGATTTTGCATCAGTAGCGCGCGTCCGAGAATCTGGGCGGCGAGAATGTTGCCGCGATCGGCCTTCAGCACGCCCGCCGCAACGCGCTCTGCTTCATCCGCTCGCTGCATCCGCAACGCCAGGATGGCTCCCTCAAGTGAATGTTGAACCAGCCTCGACTGACCGCTGGCTGCGCGATTTGGTGGGTGTTTTGACATTCGAGACAATTATAAACCATCACACGATAGGCCATCACAAGCAAAAACCCCCGGCATTTCTGCCGGGGGTCTCTGTTTCAGATCGTAGTCGCCGTGAGGCGAGGACGATTAGAAGTTGCGCTGAGCGCGGACACCGAAGGTCCAGGTGCCACGGTCGCCGGCAACCGCGCCGGTCGGCAGCACGAGGCCGGTGTTGTTCTGGGTGAGGTACGAGTACATCACTTCGCCCGAGAAGGTCAGACCCTTGACCGGGGTCCAGCGGGTGACGAGACCCAACTGGCTGATATCCCAGTCCGGATTGACGCCGAGGGCAGCGTGGACGTTTCCGTTATAACGGATAGCCGACCAAGCACCGAACAGCGACGACGACCAGTGCGGATCCCAGTTGTGGTTGAACGCACCGCGAACACCGTAGGCTTCCGTCTTCTGGATGCCGAGGCCCGGCGCGTAGACGCCGTCGCTCGAGAAGCCCATCGCAAGCACAGAAGCGTTGCCGATGGCATAGCTGTCCGGGCTCACGCCACCGACGATGTAACGCGAAGCGCCGTCAGCGTAACCGACCGACACGTTGATGCTGTCGCCAGGACCGGTCGGCAGGTTCTTCAGCGAGAGACCACCCTGAACAGCGAAGCCCCAGGCATCACCCGGAATGCCCGAGACCGAGATCGCTTCGCCGGCACGGATCTGGTGAGCCGCGACCGACAACTGGAACAGACCCCAAGCCTGGTCAACACGGAGCTGACCGATGATGTCCGGAGCGTTGGTGCCGCCCCAGTTGTTGGCGGCTGCGGTACCGAATCCACCACCAGCTGCAAGATCGTACAGCGGAGCGCGGGTGTAGGAGTTCACACCACCGGTCTTTCCGCCGCTGTTCTCTTCCAAGCTGACCGTGGCCGACACGCCGTTACCGAACTGAGCGGTATAGGCGATCTGGTTGATACCGGTCACGTCATCCTGACCACCGAGCAGGAACGAGGTGTTGTTGCCCGGATAGCCCGTCCACGGGTTCGAGAACTGCGACACCGCCTTACCGAAGGTGAAGCCGGCGAACTGGATGAACGCGTAGTACACGCCGAGGTTACCGGCAGCGCGTGCGTCAGTGTCCGTGGTCCAGTTGAGCGTGAAGTCAGCATAGGTGCGGACAACGCCGTATTCGGTCGCGGTGCGGGTGTCGATGTTCAGACCGAGACGCGAACGAGCGATATAGTCGTTCGAGTAGCGGTTCGAAGCACCGGTCCAGCGCGGCATGTCGTAAGCGCCAGCGGCGTTGAACGAGGTGTCGGCACGGAGATAGCCGCCCAGCTTGATGCAGGTGTCGGTGCCGGGAATGTAGTAGAAGCCGGCGCCGTACAGGGAGCACACCTTCACGTATTCGACCGCCTTGGCCTTCAACGGAAGATCCGCCGCCTGCGCCCCACCCAGTGCGACCAGGGTCGCAGCCGAGCCGAGGATAAGGCTCTTCGCAATGTTCATGTAAACCTCCAAGTTTGCTCTTTAGGGAAGGTTCCGGATCCGCTGGGTGAAACACCCGAAGACTAGGTTCCCTTAGTCCCTGCTAAACCGCTCGATCCGTTCGCGCCTTCGGACACTCCCGCACAACGCGAGGGACTTAAGCGAACCACCTAACGGGACGACCTCGGGATGCCCCCCTCCGTCGCTCCAGTCACAATTACCTAACGTCCATGAACACGCAACAAAGGAACGCCCCAGAACGGTACCAATCCGGCCGTTTTTGGACCGGTGTTGCACAAATAACACGCAGCCGTGATCATCACAGCGCTGCAAGATATTGAAAAATATGCATTTTTCAGAAATGGAACTGCGAAGCGTCCTCAAGCCGCGATTCCCGGATTGGGCGGAACAGTCTGTCAGCGATCCCTTCCGCCTGTGGGAATCAGGATGCGCCCGACCGACCGATTCGTGGCGCAACGCACCGCCGCCAGCAGGATACTTTTACTATAGGGAACTCAATCGGGCTGCCGGAACGCGCCTCCACCGGATAACTCCCACCGAAATGCCCCACGCGCGCAAGTGACGCTTGCGGGGCGGCACCGGGTCGGGCATATCGGGGCCGACGGAGATATGGCCGAGTGGCTGAAGGCGGCGGTTTGCTAAACCGTTATAGGGTTGTAAAGCCCTATCGAGGGTTCGAATCCCTCTGTCTCCGCCACCCTACGCCTTCGGCTTCGGGTGGCAGGCCACCCGAAGCTCAAGGCATAGGGTGATCTCCCGAAGCGGCAAGCGCCGCCAGGGAGACCAGTGACGCTCCATGTGGCACATCTATTTTCTTCAGTTGAACAACAACGATATTTACGTCGGCTCGACCAACGATCTGCGACGACGATTCGCTTCGCATCAAGCCGGGCACGTCCTTTCGACGAAGGCAAATCTGCCTGCGATGCTGAAATCCTATGTCGCCGTGGAGACGGAAGACCACGCAAGAGAGATTGAAACCTATTTCAAATCCGGCTCAGGAAAGGCAATTGCTCTCAAGCGCTTCATTCGGAGAAGCTAGCCTGATCAATAGCTTGAAGGGCTATAGCGTGAACATCGTCCGCACCTTCATTGCCCGCGCCCCGCCATCTGAACCAATACAGCGGGGGCGAACCGGATCGATGTGGTGCGTCTCTTTTCTTGTTTCTTGATCCGCCCGCCGGCCTCAATGCATTGCAATCCAGGCGCGGGCATCGCGCTGCGCGGTGGCGATCTCGACATCGGACATCATCTCCGCGACCTCGCGGCGCAATTGGATGGCCTCCGTGCGGCCCTTCAGCGCCGCCAGATTGAACCACTTGTGCGCAGCGACCAGATCGACCAGGCCGCCCCGCCCGCTCGCCCAATACAGCCCGCGCTCGAACAGCGTGTCCGGGATCGCGGTGTCTTCCACCGGCTTCGCCGCATCCAGATCGATCGTTCCGTGAAACATGATCTTTGACCTTCTTGTTAGGTAGCCGCCCTGCTCCGAGCGCGGCCTCCTGTCCAATCGTTTGACGTTCTTCCCAACCGCCGTTGTTCGGCGTGTTGAGGCGACTATGACCGGTCAAATTTGAAAGGCAGTTTAAGTATCGCGATGAACGGAATCTGAACGCCGCATTGCTCGAATTTCGCAAGATTATCAAAAAGCCCTGCCATTGGCGGACTTCCCGCATTTCTGAATCGCGGGTTTACCGTGGTGCTTGGCAAAGCGATAACCATCGCCGCAAGGCGTTGCGTTCTGCGCGCAGAAAATCCGGCGCAGCGACGACGACTTCGTATGGAACAATGCGGTGAGGACAAAACCGGCGGCGGCGAGCGGGGCACCGGCAAAAACGAGGGCGTCGGCGAACACGTCAGGGTCGAAGTTCACCGCGGCGGAACCGCTTGTGACTGTGGAGACGGTATCTCCACGCCGTAAGAAGAATGCCTCGTTGCCGAACCACTCTTCTGCCGAATCGTCTGTCGGGCGTATGAGCGACCCGTCCAACAATCCGACCGACTGACCTGATGTCTCGCCGACACCCTCTTTCGTCGACCAGAGCTTCCAACCGGACCCGCCTTGAGGCGGAGGGCAAACTGGCGGCTCGTGTGACGTCGCCGGCAACGAACGCCGGCAATTCTTCCAGAAGCAAACTTACTTCTTCTTGGCGGCCTTCTTCTTGGCGACCTTGCGGGTCTTCTTCGCGGTCTTCTTCGCCGCGGTCTTCGTCGCCTTCTTGACCTTCTTCACAGTCTTCTTGGCTTTCGCCTTCTTCGCCTTCTTAGCCATGTTGCCCTCCTAATTAGTGAGATGGCTTGATCGCTGCGTGCACCCGGGAATCGAAATGCACTTCATCCCGCATACACCAACAGATGTGAAAAAACAGCGTCCTGCTTAAGGAAGTGTTGATGAAGCGATGGCAGCGCGACACCTGCGTCGCGACCAACCAGTGCAAATGCGACGCCGCGCGCGATGCAAGTAGTGCCTGCGAAATCTACGTCGGCGAATGTCAAGGTTGCAGGAAACGCTTGTACTACAGATAGATTCGCAATCCATGCTGAAAAAATTCAGCGCGCGTTGTTGCGTGAGGCGACTCACGGCGGCCGATCAAAGCGATGTGCGTGGACTCTGAGTCGCGAATTTTGGCAAACAAAAAATTTTTGGCGATGTGGACGTTTTGACGGTTCGCGGTTTCTCGAACGCGAATTTTTTGTCAGCTCTCAACGCTGATTCGCGGTCGCGATTTTTCCGATTCATCGCCGTCGCATCCGGAAGCGACACCCGTTCGATCCCCCGCGACGACGAAAAACTTTCGTCCGCGAACGTCACTGCGACCACTCACCAACGCCGCGCGCCGGCCCCGCCGGCGACGCTCGATGATCGGCGGCGTGCGCGCGCGATCGCCTCGCGCGACGACAAGCGCCGACGCGTCACAAACCGAGCTTGCTCTTGATGAGGTCGTTGACCGCTTGCGGGTTGGCCTTGCCACCCGACGCCTTCATCACCTGTCCGACGAACCAGCCGGCGAGCGCGGGCTTCGCTTGCGCCTGCGCCACCTTGTCGGGATTGGCGGCGACGATCTCGTCGACGATCTTCTCG
>JBARXT010000280.1:0-3559 GCA_049647485.1 Xanthobacteraceae bacterium | reverse complement strand
CCCATGGCATCGTCGGGATCGCTGCCGGCATCGCGCTTGGCGCATGGGTCGGCGCGCTGCTGCTGGCGATCTGCGCCAAAGCCCGGTTCGACGTCACGCTCGATCCGGTGACGCGCACGCGGCTCTGGCGCATCGTGCTCGCAGCCCTCGTGATGGGGGGGCTGCTCTGGCTCGCTATGCGAGTTTTCGCGCCATGGCTCGACGGCGGACATCGCCTGATCGTCGTTCTCGTCGTGATCGGCCTGATCGCCGCCGGCATCGCGATTTACACCGCGGGCCTCGCGGCACTCGGCGTGGTCCGCCTGCGCGACGCCATCCAGGCACTGCGAAAGCCCGACTTGCACCCATAAAGCCGCCGTGGCAAGCAGCGGCACGACAACAAGGCCGGCATCCAACCCCGGCCTTCAGAGGAACTTGGACCATGATCACTCAGCGTGTTTTCTCCGGCGTTCAGCCGACCGGCAACCTGCATCTCGGCAACTACCTCGGCGCCATCGTCAATTTCGTCAAACTGCAATCGACCTACGAATGCATCTATTGCGTGGTCGATCTGCACGCCATCACGGTGCCGATGTCAGTGTGGGGCGGCCCGGACGAATTGCGCCGCTGCACGCGCGAGGTCACCGCCGCGTTCATCGCGTCCGGCATCGACCCCAAGAAGAATATCATCTTCAACCAGAGCCAGGTGGCGGGACACGCCGAACTGACCTGGGTGTTCAACTGCGTGGCGCGGCTCGGCTGGCTCAACCGCATGACCCAGTTCAAGGAGAAGGCCGGCAAGGATCGCGAGAACGCGTCGATCGGCCTGTACGACTATCCGGTGCTGATGGCGTCCGACATCCTGCTCTATCGCGCGACGCATGTGCCGGTCGGCGAGGACCAGAAGCAGCACCTCGAACTGTCTCGCGATATCGCACAGAAATTCAATAACGACTTCTCCGAGTCGATTGCCACCAACGGCCACAACGCTACCTACTTCCCGCTGCCCGAACCCGTGATCACGGGTCCGGCGACGCGGGTGATGAGCCTGCGCGACGGCGCCAAGAAGATGTCGAAGTCCGATGCCTCGGATTACTCGCGCATCAACCTGTCCGACGATGCCGACGCCATCGCGCAGAAAATCCGCAAGGCCAAGACCGACCCCGAACCGTTGCCGAGCGAGGAGAAGGGACTGGAAGCGCGTCCCGAAGCCGACAATCTGGTCGGCATCTTCGCCGCGCTGTCGGGAAAACCGAAAGCGGATGTGCTGCGCGAGTTCGGCGGCGCGCAATTCTCCGGATTCAAATCGAATCTGGTGGATCTCGCGGTCGCAAAGCTCAGCCCCATCACCACGGAGATGAAACGGCTGTCGCAGGATCATGCCTATGTCGACAGCGTCCTGATCGACGGTGGCGAGCGCGCCAATGTGATCGCCGAGCAAACCATCAACGACGTGAAGGACATCGTGGGCTTCATCCGCAAGCGATAGAGCCTCGCCGCGGACGCGTTGGCCCAACGCGCGAGGGCCTGACGTGGTCCGGTCCTCGCGCGCCTTGCGCGAGGATGCTGCAATGTCAACACCGCAAGCCGCTTGTCCGGAATGCGTGCGCCATGGCAGCATGGCGATCGTCGCCGTGGCGCGGCGCCTCACCGGGACATGCATGAGCACGCAACGACGCAGTTACGAACAGGGTCACAAGCCGAAATGCCTTGTGATCGTTGATGACAGCGCGGAATGGGACCGCGCGGTGTATTACGCCAGCCGCTGGGCGGTGCGGGTCGGCGGCAGCGTGGTAATGCTGCGCGTCATCGACACCGAGGACCACAACCAGCAATGGCTCGGCGTCGCCGACATCATGAAGGCCGAAGCCGAGGAGATCGCCAACGCGGCGCTCGACCGCGCCGCCGGCCGCGCCAACGGCATTGCCGCCATCACCCCGGAACGGGTGATCCGGGAAGGCCTTCCCAACGCCCAGATTCTCGACGTGATCGACAAGGACGTCGACATCTCGATGCTGGTGCTGGCCGCCGGCAGCGGCCCGGAGGGGCCGGGCCCGATCATCACCGCGCTGGCCAAGACCGTCGGCTCGTTCCCGATCCCGGTCACCATCGTGCCGGGCACCCTGTCCGACAAGGATATCGACGCGCGGTCATCAGGGATTGATACGGCTTGGAAATCACGCCGCCGCCGCTTGATCGTGCGTTTGCCGCGCCTATTTGCTAGACTGGAGCATGATCCCGAAAAGTGGGAACCGGTTTTCGGACAAGATCATGCTCAAACAGAATATAACACGCCATCCGCCGGGCCTTGAACCCGGCAGCGATCGGAGAGAATCATGTTCATCCAGACCGAAGCCACCCCCAATCCCGCCACGCTGAAGTTCCTGCCCGGCCGCGCCGTACTGGCCAGCGGCACCATGGAATTCAACGACCGCGAGGCTGCCGCGCGCTCGCCGCTCGCTGAGCGGCTGTTCAATGTGCCGGGCGTCACCGGCGTGTTCTACGGGTCCGATTTCGTCACCGTCACCAAGGACGACAGCGACTGGCAGCACCTCAAGCCGGCGATCCTCGGCGCCATCATGGAGCATTACATGTCCGGCGGCCCGTTGATGGCCGACGGCAGCATCGACGGCGACGACACCGATGGCGAGGACGAGTTCTTCAACGAGGCCGACGCCGAGACGGTCGGGATCATCAAGGATCTGATCGAGACGCGGGTGCGGCCGGCGGTCGCCAACGACGGCGGCGACATCACCTTCCGCGGCTTCAAGGACGGCATCGTCTATCTCAACATGAAGGGCGCGTGCTCGGGCTGCCCGTCCTCCACCGCGACGCTGAAGCACGGCATCCAGAACCTGCTCAAGCACTTCGTGCCGGAAGTCACCGAAGTCGAAGCGGTGCAGTAGCAAGCGAATAGCAAGTAGGGAGTAGCGAATAGAAGAAGAAGCCAGGGACGCGTGGGCGCGGCGCGCCCTTTCATGCTAATCTATTCGCTACTTACTATTCGCTCACTCACCGCTCATTCCATGCTGATCCTCGCCATCGATACCGCGCTCGACGCCTGCTCGGCAGCCATTCTCGACACCCAGTCGACGCGGCTGGTTGCCCATGAATCGCAGCCGATGCAGCGCGGCCACGCCGAAGCGTTGATGCCGCTGGTCGCGCGCGTGATGAAACATGCGGCGATGGCCTTCGCCGCGCTCGACCGCATTGCGGTCACCACCGGCCCCGGCAGCTTCACCGGATTGCGCGTCGGCATCTCTGCCGCGCGCGGCATCGCGCTCGCCGCCGGCAAACCGATCGTCGGACTGACGACGCTGACCGCGTTCGCCGCGCCCTATGTCAGCGAGAGCGGCGAGCACCCGATCATGTCGGTGATCGATGCGCGCCACGATCACGTCTATCTGCAGGTCGCCAGCGGCAACGGCCACACGCTGGTGCGCCCCGACGTCGTGCCGATCGACACCGCGCTGGAGGCCGCGCGCTTCGGCCCGCCGATTCTGGTCGGCAACGCCGCGCAACTCGTCGCCGCACGCTGGCCGAGCGACGCGCCGCCGCCCGCGATGGTCGAGCCTCGGCC
>JBARXT010000279.1:0-27937 GCA_049647485.1 Xanthobacteraceae bacterium | reverse complement strand
ACGCGCAGATTCTGGAAATTCTGATGCTGTGCGGTTTTTATCGCACCGTCTCGTACGTCGCTAACGCGCTCGACCTGCCGCTTGAACCGGGTGGCGTGCGCTTCCCGTCGTCGGCGCGAACCGCCGGGGTCGAAAGCCGGCCATGACACGCAAGACACGCAGTGTTGCGAAGGGCACGCCGCTCCCCGGCAGGCCGGTGCGCGGTTCGGAGACCGGGCGGCCGATCATGGCCTTGCTCGATCTCGCGTCGCGCCGCGGCCTGCTCCGCATCGTGTGGGAATTGCGCCACGGGGCGCTCAAATTCAGGCCGTTGCAGCAGGCATGTGGCGATGTCTCGCCGACCCTTCTCAACCAACGCCTGAAGGACCTTCGTGAAGCCCGATTGCTCGAGCTCACGGACGAGGGATATCGCCTCACCGCGCTGGGACAGGGTCTGCGTCGGGCTTTCGAGCCGGTATCCGTCTGGGCAGAGCAATGGACGCGCGAACTGGCGCTGCGAAGCTGTCCGAGTACATAAAAGACGTCATATTACCAACGAAAGCGAGCAGTTACCCCCGATGGCGACTACGGCTGGTAAAGCCGATCCACCAATTCTCATTCATCTAAAATTGCAAAATCTTGCATTCGAGAAGGCCAAAACGTGACGCTCTTTTATGTCCCGCGACACCATAGCGATTACGGATCGAGTTCGGTGTCCCAATACAGATAGTCGAGCCAGCTCTCGTGCAGGTAGTTCGGCGGGAACAGGCGGCCGTTGCGATGTAGCTGATGCACGGTCGGCGCGAACGGCGTTTGGCGGGGATACATGTGGGCCTGCGCGGTGGTCAGGTTGCCCTTGCGAAGATTGCACGGGGAGCAGGCGGCGACGACATTCTCCCACGTGGTCTGACCACCCTTCGAGCGCGGAACGATGTGATCGAAGGTCAGGTCCTCATGCGAGGCGCAGTACTGGCAACTGAATCTGTCGCGCAGAAAGACATTGAAACGGGTGAAAGCGGGATGCGTGGTCGGCTTGACGAAGGACTTTAGCGAGACGACGCTCGGCAGTTGCATCTCGAAAGAGGGGCTGTGCACCGCGTGGTCGTAGTGCTCGACGATATTGACGCGGTCGAGGAACACCGCCTTGATCGCGTCCTGCCACGACCACAGCGAGAGAGGGTAGTAACTCAGTGGCCGGAAGTCCGCGTTGAGGACCAGGACCGGCCAACCGCCTTGTGAGACATGTGCGTTCAACTAACGCTCCCGGCCTCCATTATGGCTGCGAAGCAGCTTGAAACTGAATACTACAGGCACCGTGACGGCATTGTGAAGGGCTTTGGCGGCTTATCCGCCGCTCGTGTCCCTACAGCTGCCGCGGCAGCAGACCGGTTTCGCAAGCCTTGATCTGCAACGCCAGATACTTCGAATTGATGCGACATTGCGCCAGGCTTCCGGCGATGAACCAGAGGCCGGGCTGCGGCGTGCGGGTGTACATGTTACGTAGCTCCTGGCCACTGCCGAAACCCCAGATCGGTCCGACGCGGGCCGCGACGCCCTCGCCGAACAGCTTGCGCACCAGATGTTCCTGTCCCTTGTAGCCGGTCGCCAGCACGATCAGGTCGGCGGGCAAGGTCTTGCCGTCGCGCATCCGCACGCCATCCGTCACGAAGGCATCGATATCCGCATACTGAACGAGGCCGACCTCGCCCGCTGCCACCAGATCGGAACAGCCGACATTGAAATAATACCCGCCGCCGCGCGTGAGGTATTTGAACTGCCAGCCGGTGCCGTCCTCGCCAAAATCGTATTTGAAGCCGACCCGTGCCAGCCCCGCCAGCAGGTAGCTGTCGAGTTCCTTCGATTTCGCGGTCATGAGCTGGTGGCTTTTGCGCGCGAGCGCCAGCGGTGTCGCGGTGGTGATCAGGTCGCAGTCTTCCAGCGGCGGGCCTTCGTCGTAGAGCGCGTAGGCGAGCTGCGCGCTGGGCTCGACATTGGTGACCAGCGTAGGGCTGCGCTGCACCAGCGTGACGTCGACGCCGCTGGCGTGGAGGTCCTGCGCGATGTCGTGGCCGCTGTTGCCGGTGCCGATCACCAGTGCGCGGCGGCCGCTCCACGCCTCGCCGTCGGTGTACTGGCTGGAATGCAGCACGGTGCCGGCGAAATCCGGCAGCGTTGGAATCTCGGGGCGATTGGGAATGCCGCTGACGCCGGTCGCCATGACGATGTGGCGCGGACGCATGACCCGCGTGGTGCCATCAGTGCGGCGCAGCGTCACGGTCCAGCGGCCGGTGGCGTCGTCGTAGCTGCCGCCTTCGAATTCGGTGCCGGTCCAGAAATTGAGTTCGAGGCTTTCGACGTAGGTTTCGAACCAGTTGGCGAGCTTGTCCTTCGGAATATAGGTCGGCCAGTTTCGCGGGAACGGCATATAGGGCAGGTGATTGACGTGTACCTGATTGTGCAGCGTCAGCGCGTGATAGCGCTTGCGCCAGTTGTCGCCGATGCGGGCTTCGCGATCGACGATCAACGTATCGATCTGAAGGTGAGCGAGTCGCGCCGCGATGGCGAGCCCGGCCTGACCGCCGCCGATCACCAGCACGTCGGGGTCGCGATCCCGATAGGCGAGCGCATCACGGCGCTTGTCGAGCCAGTTCGGCCCGTGAAAATTGCGCGCGGTGGCGGTGCCGGTGGATAGTGCGCGGCCATCGCGTTCCTCAAAGCCCTTGAGTTCGTCGAGCGCGGTGAGCAGCGTCCAGGCTTTCAGTGTGTCGTGGTCCTCGTGGTCGGGGATCAGGCGAAGCACGCCGCTGCCGCGGCCTTCGGCAGTTTCAAATTCGAAGATCGCCTCGATGCATTGCGTGCCGGCGCGCCTCACGGTACGCGGCGCGGTACGTCCCGAAGCAAGGTGGAAATCGCGCGGGACATGGCGTGAGACGAGCGTTGTGAATGCGGAGAGAATCGCATTGCGTCCGTTGACGGTGGTGAACGTCCAGCTCAGCGCCAGCACGTCGCGCCAATAGCTGTCGGGATGAAACAGTTTGGCGAGTTCGTTGCCATTGGCATGCGACAATGCACTCTCGAACCGGTCGAGCCATTCTTCGACCAGCGCGGCAGCGGGTTTTGTTTTGTCCAGCATGGCGGCGTTCGCTCCGTCCGTCTTCTCGCGGGTTTGGTGCAGCGTAATCTATACGGTTTGTCCTCACCGATGGAAGCGATAGCCAGCGGGCGCGGGTTCCCATAGACTTGCCGGTGCTGAGAGGGCTGGATCGATGTCGCGACCGGGTTCGATGCCTGAGATCGTCATTGTCGGCGCGGGCGTTGGCGGCAGCGCGCTGGCGATTGTTCTCGCCCGCGCGGGGCGCGAGGTCGTGTTGCTGGAAAAGTCGCGAGCGCATGTCGATCGCGTTCGCGGCGAGTTCATTGTCCCGTGGGGCGTTGCCGAAGCGCGGCAACTCGGACTTCTCGACCTGCTGGAGCGCGCGGGCAGCAACTACACGGTGAAGTCTGTCCCTTACGGAGAAGGGACCAGTCCGGAGCAGGCGCGCGCGGCCACGCTGGCGCTGAACAGGATCGTGCCCGATGTGCGCGGCGCGCTGAATCTCGGTCACCCCCGGCTTTGCGATACGCTCAATGCGGTGGCGATCGAAGCCGGCGCCACGCTGTTGCGCGGCGTCGAACGGCTGCAAGTGACGCCGGGACAGCCGCCGCAAATCGCGTTTGAACGCGATGGCAGGTCTGAGATCCTAACGCCGAAATTAGTCGTCGGGGCCGACGGTCGTAATTCGGCGGTCGCGCGCCAAGCTGGATTCAAGCGATTGGCGGACCCCGTGCATCACTTCTTTACTGGACTTCTGGTCGATGGCGCCGATGCATGGCCCAGCGACGAGCAATCGATGGGCGTCGACGGTGACATCGGATTTTACGTGCTGCCCCAAGGTCAAGGGCGGATACGGCTCTATGCCGCCCATAGTCTGGAGCAGCGCCAGCGTTTCGTCGGTGAGGGCGCGGTCGAGCGGTTTCTGGCGGCGTTCGATTGCCCGTCGCTGCCGCAAGGCAAGCATCTCGCGGCGGCGCGCCCCGCCGGTCCATGTCAGGGCTATCCCAACAACGAGGTGTGGATCGATGTGCCCGTGGCGCCCGGCGTCGTTCTGATCGGTGATGCGGCCGGGCACAGCGACCCGGCGGGAGGGCAGGGCATCAGCATCGCATTCCGCGACGTGCGGTTGGTTGCGGCGACGCTGACAGGGCAAGCGGCGTGGACGCCGGATGCGTTCGCCGGCTATGTCGCCGAGCGGCGCGAACTGATGCGCAGGCTTCGTTTCAGCACCCGGTTGCTGGCGGCGTTTCGGATGGAGTTCACCGATGAGGCACGGCAGCGACGGGCGCGTGCCCGCGCGCGCATGGCGGCGGCGCCTGAACTGGGACTTCCGTTCGCGGCCTTTCAGAAAGGCCCGTTCGCGGTGCCGGCCGAGGTTTTTGCACAATCGACGTGGGACCGCATCTTGAATTAGTGGTCCGGATCGACGTTCATTCCGACAGCGACAGCATGTGTGCCTGATCCGGCTTCACGCGACCGTTCAGGGTGTCGAGATAGACCTGCTGAACGCAGGCCTCGCCACGGCAGTCGGTGACGCTGATCCAGCGATCCAGCATCGGCACGAAACTCGCCCATGCCGCGCCGAAGCGCGTGTCGATGCCGCCGGGTCCCCATTCCTTGGCGCGCTTGCGAATCTGGTCCGGTGCGAAAAACCACGCCGGCTTGGCACCGGGCAAGTCTGCGCTGCCGTCGGTGGCGTCCTGATGTGTCAGCCCGACGCGGCCGCTGTAGACCAGCTTGTCACCGAAATGCCGATGCAGTTGTGTGCGAAGGTCGCCGTTGCCGGCCATGTCGACATAAGCGGCGGGATGATCGGTGGCAAGCGAGGCGACATTGTCATAAGTCACCACGTCGTCGTAGCAGCCGAGCGATCTAACGTAACCCGCATTGCCGCGAGAGGTGAGGCCGATGACGCGGATCGGTTTGCGTTGGGTATGGAGCAGATGCGCGAGGCCGAACGCAGTCTTGCTGGATGCGCTCGACAGCATCACGCTGCGCGCGCCGAAGAAGGCGTTCTCCGCGAGAAAGTCATCGACCAGGAACGACAGCATGAACAGCGGCCGCAGCAACGCCTGATAGTCGCCCGCTCGCCCTGTGAACGCCGCGTCGCCGCTGACGCGGGTATAGGCGTTGTACACCGGCGCCACGTCTTGCCGGTGCGCCGCGCCGTCGCGCAAGCCGTGCTTGCCGACGTCGGCGGCCTCGATGATGAGATGCGTCGCCATCGGGAAATAGCCGAACAGCCGCTCGCCTTCGGGAAGGTCGGGATGGCGCGAGGCGATCACGTCGCCGAAACCCCATACCGGAATGTTGCCGAAGCCGGCCGGCGCGGGAAACAGGCTCCAGTATTTGAGCTGATCGCCCAGCATCGCATAGGTGATGTTGTTGGCGGTGAAGGCGAAGCGGTCGACTTTCACAAGCAGAGAATCATCCGGCAGGTTGGCAGGATCGGGCAGCGTCGTCTCGACGAAGCGACTCTGCCGGAGATCGTTGCGGGCGACGATGAACTGCCTGGATTTCACGTTTTGACCTTCGGTGCTTTGCGGGCTCGCGGTACTTTGGCTGCCGGGAGTCTCGCTTTGATCGATGTCGGTTTTGCGACACGCGATTTGTTTGAAACACCGTTCGGATTCGATTGGGCAACAACCGGTCGGACATCCTGACCGGAGATGACGCCTTCGCGCTTTTTCATCACCTTGTAGTAGGCCCACCACAGATGCGCCGCCGCGCCGCGCACCGGCCGCCACGGTTCGGCCAACGGCGCCATTTGCTTGACGGTCGGTCGTGCCTGCAACCCGAGCCCGACCTTGATGGCTTCCTGCACCGCGAGGTCGCCCGCCGGCCACGCGTCGCCATGGCCGAGGCAGAACAGCAGATAGACGTCGGCCGTCCACGGCCCGATGCCGTGCAAAGCCGTCAGCGTGTTGTGCGCGGCGTCGGCATCTTCCTCGGCCAGCACGTCGAGGTTGAGCCGTTCGCTGGCAAGTTCGCTGGCGACGGCCTTCAGTGTCTTGATCTTCGCCGCCGACAGTCCGAGCCGGCCGAGCCGGTCGGCGCGCGCCTTGCGGATGGCGTCGTGATGGAACGGATCGTAGGCCTTGGTGACGCGGCCCCAGATCGCCGCCGCGCTCGCTGTCGAAAGCTGCTGGCCGCAGACGATGGCCGCGAGGCCGGTGAAGCCCGGGTCGCGCCGCCGCAGCGCCGGCATCCCGGTCTGCTCGAGGATCGGTGCAAGGCGCGGGTCGAGCTTGACCAGAAGCGCCATCGCCTCTTCAAGATCGGACTGGGTGTTGAGGTGAATGGTCATGGCAGCCTAAAACGACCACGTCCTACGGAAGAGTTCAATGCCGCCACCCGTTTTCCGTTTCGCACCGAGTCCGAACGGCTACCTGCATCTCGGTCACGCCTATTCGGCGCTGCTCAATGCCGATCTGGCGCGGCAGGCCGAGGGCCGATTGCTGTTGCGGATCGAGGACATCGACGCAATGCGGTGCCGGCCGGCGTTCGAGGCCGCGATCTACGAGGACTTGGCATGGCTCGGAATGGCGTGGGAGATGCCAGTGCGGCGGCAGTCGGAACACGTCGCCTCCTATCGCGCGGCACTGGGTCGCCTCAGCGCGCAGGGGTTGGTCTATCCGAGCTTCAAGAGCCGGGCCGAGATCGCTCGCATGGTGGCGGAGCGCGCCGCCATCGCGTTGTCGAGCGAAGTGGACACCGGTTCGCGTGAAGAAAACGCGTCAAAGCAAGAAGCGGGAGCCCCGTCCCGATTGCATCGGAACGGAAATGGCTCCAGCGCGCCGTGGCCGCGCGATCCCGATGGCGCGCCGCTTTATCCGGGCACGGCAAAGCAACTCTCGGCGCACGAACGCGAGGCGCTGATGGCGTCGGGTGCGCCCTATGCGTTGCGGCTCGACATGGCGGCGGCGCTGGCAAGTGCCGGCGATCTCGACTGGACGGAGGACGGCGAGGGACCCGGTGGCGAAACCGGACGGGTGGCGGCGCGGCCGGAGGCGTGGGGCGATGTCATCCTCGCGCGCAAGGATACGCCGGCCAGCTATCATCTCGCGGTGGTGGTCGACGATGCGTTGCAGGGGGTGACCCATGTGGTGCGCGGACAGGACCTGTTCTGGGCCACCAGCGTCCATCGCCTGTTGCAGCGGCTGCTCGATCTGCCCGCCCCGCGCTACCGCCACCACGCCCTGCTGCGGGATGCCGCCGGCGCAAAGCTGTCCAAATCGACCAAGTCGACCGGCTTGCGGGATCTGCGCGCCGAGGGTGTTTCGCCGGACGAGGTGCGGCGGCGCATCGGTCTGGGATGACGGCTGCAAGCGGGCCGGTTGAAAAAGCCTCCCGCCCGCTCGTACGGGCCTGTCCCGCCATGCTATGAAGCCTCAAGTTGGGGGACATCATGGCGCTCACATCACGGGCACCGCGAGGGAAGCGCGCGCCGGACAAGCGGGCGGCGAAGAAGCATGTCCCGGGATCGCAGGCGGCTGGCAAGAAAAAGCCGGCGCGCCGAGGTCCCGGCCCCGATTCCCCGGCATCGGTCGAGGCAGCACTGGCGGCGTTTGCCCATGAGGTTCGCACGCCGCTGACCGGCATTCTCGCGGTCAGTGATCTTCTGGCCACTTCGGATCTCGGCGAACGCGAGCGGCGTTGGGTCGAGACCATCAAGACGGGTGCGGAGCACCTTGCCAGCCTTGCGACGCTGTTTGTCGATGCCGCGCGCAGTCGCGCGAAGGGCGGCGGGCCGGAGGCGCGGCAGGATTTCTTCGATCTACGGGCGGTGGCGCGCAGCGTCGGGGATTCGCTGACCGGTCGCGCCGTCGCCAAGGGACTGCAATCGCAGGTGCGGATTTCGGATCGGCTGCCGGCCTTCGTGACCGGCGATCCGGTGCGGCTGCGCGCGGCGCTGGAAAATCTCGTCGACAACGCCGTCAAATTTACATCGGAAGGCGACGTCGGCCTCAAGGTCACGGCGACACGCGCCGCCAAGGGCAAAATCGTCGCGACGTTCGCGGTGTCGGACAGCGGCATCGGGTTGACGCTCGCGGAGATCAAGCGGCTGTTCCGACCGTTCTCGCAGGCCAATGTCGGCATCACAGCGCGTTTTGGCGGTGCCGGTCTCGGGTTGTCCTCGGTGAAGCAACTGGCGCGCGCCATGGGTGGCGATATCGTCGTCGCGTCGCGCCGGGGCGGCGGTGCCACCTTCACGCTGACGGTCACGCTGGCGCTGGCGGGAACGCCGGTCGCGGCCGGCGTCGAGGATGCGCCCGATGCGTCGTCCGTCGGCAGCCTGCGTATCCTGAGCGTCGAGGACAATCCGTTCGGCCGCGTCGTGCTCAACGCGATCTTGACCGAACTCGGTCATCACGCCGAATTCGTCGGGCGCGGCGAAGCTGCTGCCGAGCGCGTGGCGCAAGGCGGATTCGATGCGGTGTTGATGGACATGGTGCTGCCGGGCATCGACGGCATCGAGGCGATCCGGCGCATCCGCGCGCTACGCTCCGATCACGGACGCATTCCCATCATCGGTATCTCGGGAAAAGACACCGACAAGGCTTTGGCGCTGAAGGCCGGCGCCGATGCCTTCCTGCTCAAGCCGGTGTCTCCTCGCGCGCTGGCGACGGCGCTGCTTGCTGTAAAGCATCGTTCCGCTGCCGCGACTTGATGATCGCGGCGTTCAATTCGCCGCCGAGCACGAAGATCGCCGCAAGGAAATACAGGAACACCAGCGCGATGATCACCGACGCGAGGCCGGCATACATCGACACGTAGTTGCTGGCGAAACGCGCGAGATAGAGGCCGAAGCCGATGCTCGCTACCAGCGATGCGACCATCGTGAACACGATGCCCGGCAGGATCTGCGCGAAGCTGCGTCGCCCTGCCGGCAGCCAAGCGTGCAGGATGAACAGTGCGACGATCATCGCCGGAATGGCGATACCGTAACGCGTCAGCGTCAGCATTCGCTGGTTGGATTCGACCAGCAATGGAATATAGCGGCGCGCGGTTTCGAGGATCAACGGGCCGAGCACGATCAGGAACGCCAACACGAGCGCGGTGGCGGCGGCGATCAGCGTATAGACGATCGATTCCAGCCGCAGCCAGTACCAGCTTCGCTGTTCAGTCACGGCATAGGCACGGTTGAGCGCGACCCGCAGGCTCTCGACGCCGTTCGACGCGAAGTAAAGCGCCAGCACCGCACCGATGGTCAGTGCATCGCCGCGCGTGGTCGTCAGTACGTTATGGATTTCGCTGGAAAGCGTATTCGCGACTTCCAGCGGCAGGACCTGCAACATCAGTTGCGCGGATTGATCGGCCAGATCCTTGGAGCCGAAAAAGCCCGCGAGCGACGTCAGCACGATGAGGAACGGAAACAACGCCATCAGCGTCGACAGCGCAATGTGGCTGGCGATGGCCCAGCCGTCGTCGGCGAGGAACGTGTAGAAGGCATCCAGCCCGATCATGAAGAGGCGACGAAGTCTCCTCACATCTCACCCCGGTGTCCGAATCGCGGTTGGCAAACTCAAGCTACCTCCCTTAGAGCCTTTTAAGGTCTGGTGGAATCCGAAGCGGTAACGGCCGGGGAGGCGGTTTGTTGCAAAAAGAAGACCGGAATCCGCCATTGGCGCGCTCCCATCGCGGGTGTATGGAACGGCGATGACGACGTTCCTTGCTAGTTTTCTACTGCCGATCGCACTGGTCGCGGTAACCGTGGTTCTGCTGCTCGGCCTGCTCAACATGATGCGCGGCGGCTCGCCCAATCGTTCGCAGAAGCTGATGCGGATGCGGGTGCTGCTGCAGTTCGTGGCGATCATCATCGCCATGGCGGCGGTGTGGGCGCTGGGGCGTTAGAGCATGCTTCCGAAAAGTGGGAGCCGGTTTTCGGATCAGATCATGCTCAAGCAAAGAAATGCGCGGCGAGCCTGGATTTCGAGGTAAGGTCGATCATGGTCACGCTCAATCGCATCTACACCCGCACCGGCGACGACGGCACCACGGCGCTCGGCAGCGGCGAACGCCGCGCCAAATACGACCTGCGGGTCGCGGCTTACGGAACCACCGACGAAACCAACGCCGTGATCGGCGTGATCCGGCTGCATCTGGCTGAGGCGCCCGACCTCGATGCCATGCTGGGCCGGATCCAGAACGACCTGTTCGATCTCGGCGCCGATCTGGCGGTGCCGGAGCGTGAGGGCAAGGCCGAACGGTTAAGGGTCGTTGCTAGTCAGGTCGAGCGGCTGGAGCGTGATATCGATACGCTCAACGCCAGGCTGGCGCCATTGACCTCGTTTATCCTGCCGGGTGGCGTCGCGGCAGCCGCTTACCTTCATCTGGCGCGAACCGTATGCCGCCGGGCGGAACGCCTGATCGTGGAACTCGCGGCCCAGCCGAACGAAAAGGTCAGTCCGGCCGTGATTCATTACATGAATCGGCTGTCGGATTTCCTGTTCGTGGCGGCCCGCGCCGTCAACGGCAACGGCGCCGGCGACGTGCTCTGGGTGCCGGGGCAAAACCGCTGAGCGGAATGCGAACGGGACTGTTGGAACCGGGATTTTTGGCCGTTTTTCAGCCCGGTTGACCGCGATTGGCGGGCGATCTAGGTTCCGCGCCAAGCTGATATTGCAAAGCCGAACAATCAAACTCAACACGAAAGAGGATCGATGAAGGTTCTGGTGCCGGTCAAGCGCGTGGTTGATTACAACGTCAAGGTGCGCGTCAAGAGCGACGGGTCTGGCGTTGAGCTCGCCAACGTCAAGATGTCGATGAATCCGTTCGACGAGATCGCGGTCGAGGAAGCCCTTCGCCTGAAAGAGGCGGGCAAGGCGACCGAGGTGGTGGTGGTGTCGATTGGCCCCGCGCAGGCGTCGGAAACCATCCGCACCGGCCTCGCCATGGGCGCCGATCGCGGCATTCTCATCAAGGCCGAAGGCAACGTCGAGCCGCTCGCGGTCGCCAAGCTGCTCAAGGCCGTCGTCGACGAGGAGAAGCCGGGTCTTGTCATTCTCGGCAAGCAGGCGATCGACGACGACAGTAACCAGACCGGCCAGATGCTGGCCGCGCTGCTCGGCTGGTCGCAGGCCACCTTCGCCTCCAAGCTCGAGGTCGAAGGCTCCGACTTCAAGGTGACCCGCGAAATCGACGGCGGCTTGCAGACCGTGAAGCTGAAGGGCCCCTCGATCGTCACCACCGACTTGCGGCTCAACGAACCGCGCTATGCGTCGCTGCCCAACATCATGAAGGCGAAGAAGAAGCCGATCGCCGACAAGACCGCCGCGGATTACGGCGTCGATCTCGCGCCGCGTCTCGAAGTGCTCAAGACGACGGAGCCCGGTGGCCGCAAGGCTGGCGTCAAGGTGAAGGACGTCGCTGAGCTGGTCTCGAAACTCAAGAACGAAGCCGGGGTGATCTGATGACCACGCTGCTGATTGCTGAACACGACAACAATTCGCTGAAGGACGCCACCAACAAGGCGCTCACCGCCGCCGCCGAACTCGGCGCCGAGGTGCATGTGCTGGTCGCGGGAGAGAACGCCAAGGGTGCTGCGGACGCTGCCGCCAAGCTCAACGGCGTGACCAAGGTGCTTCTAGCTGATGGTGCGGCTTACGCGCACGATCTGGCGGAGCCGCTGGCTGCGCTGATCGTCTCGCTGGCGCCGAACTACGACGCCTTCGTCGCGCCTGCGACCTCGCGTTTCAAGAACGTGATGCCGCGTGTCGCAGCCCTGCTCGACGTCATGCAGGTGTCGGAGATCATCAAGGTGGTCGCGCCGGACACTTACGAGCGGCCGATTTACGCCGGCAACGCGATCCAGACGGTGAAGTTGAAGGATGCCAAAAAGGTCATCACCGTGCGCACCTCGACCTTCGCCGCGGCCGGCGACGGCGGCAGCGCGGCGGTGGAGAACGTCGCGGCTGTGGCCGATCCGGGGCTCTCGAGCTTCGTCGGCGAGGAAGTCGCCAAGAGCGATCGCCCCGAACTGACCTCGGCCAAGATCATCGTCTCCGGTGGTCGCGCGATGCAGAGCCGCGAGAACTTCGCCAAGTATATCGAGCCGCTGGCGGACAAGCTCGGCGCCGGTGTCGGCGCCTCGCGTGCGGCGGTTGATGCGGGCTACGCGCCGAACGACTGGCAGGTCGGACAGACCGGCAAGGTGGTGGCGCCGGAGCTGTACATTGCGATCGGCATTTCCGGCGCGATCCAGCATCTCGCCGGCATGAAGGACTCCAAGGTGATCGTCGCGATCAACAAGGACGAGGACGCGCCGATCTTCCAGGTCGCCGATTACGGTTTGGTTGCGGATCTGTATCAGGCCGTGCCCGAACTGACGGACGAACTGGCCAAGGCAGGTCGCTAATCCCGGGCGCTAAGCCCAAAGCATAGGTCGGCCGGAGCGGACTCCGGTCGACGTTTATGTCAGAATGGAGCAGGGCGACGTTGCCCTGCTCGCACTTCGGCGAAAATGACGAGATGGCGGTGATGATCAAGAAGGTCGGCGTGATCGGCTCGGGTCAGATGGGCAATGGCATTGCACATGTGGCGGCGCTCGCTGGATATGGCGTGGTGCTTCATGACGTTTCGCCTGATCGTCTGAAGTCGGCGATGGCCACCATCAACGGCAATCTTACCCGTCAGGCGGCCAAGAAGACGATCACCGAGGACGCCCACAAACAGGCGCTCAGCCGCATCGAAGCCAAGGAAAGCCTCGAGGGGCTGTCGGATTGCGATCTGGTGATCGAAACCGCGGTCGAGAAGGAAGACGTCAAGCGCAAGATTTTTCAGGATCTCTGCGCGGTCCTGAAATCCGACGCCATCATCGGCTCCAACACCTCATCGATCTCGATCACCCGGCTCGCGGCATCGACCGACCGGCCGGAGCGTTTCATCGGTATTCACTTCATGAATCCGGTGCCGGTGATGGAATTGGTCGAACTGGTGCGCGGCATCGCCACCGACGACGCCACATTCGAGACGGCGCGCGAATTCGTCACCTCGCTCGGCAAGCAGATCGCGGTGTCGGAGGATTTTCCGGCCTTTATCGTCAACCGTATCCTGCTGCCGATGATCAACGAGGCCATCTACACGCTGTATGAAGGCGTCGGCAACGTCGAGGCCATCGATGCCGCCATGAAGCTCGGCGCGCATCATCCGATGGGGCCGCTGGAACTGGCCGACTTCATCGGCCTCGATACCTGCCTGTCGATCATGCAGGTGCTGCACGACGGGCTGTCGGATTCGAAGTACCGGCCGTGTCCGCTGCTGGTGAAATATGTCGAGGCCGGCTGGCTTGGCCGCAAGACCCAGCGCGGTTTCTACGACTATCGCGGCGACAAGCCGGTTCCGACCCGCTGATTCATCCGAATTCCCGATTCATTAACCTCCAGTCCCTAGAACGGGATCGTGGAGTGCTGCGTATGGATATGAGTCTGGTGACAGCGGCGGTCGGCATGATGGCGGCCAACACCCAATCGCAGGTGGCGACACGCGTGCTGAAGATGAATCTCGACGCACAGGCGCAGGTGCTGCAACTGCTGGCGCCCGCACAGACTGCTCCGGCGGCCAACAATGCACCGGGCATCGGCGGCAACGTCGACAGGTTCGCCTGAAATGCCGGACGATCACGCCGACGGCGTGATCCATCCCATGGCGGCACCGCCCGGCAGCATCAGGATCGCCACCCGCCCGACATTCGGAATCTCGAAGATCGGCTTCATCAACTTCGCGCCCGCCGCGACGGCTTTCTCGACGCGCGCACCGACATCGTCGACCGCCAGATAAGGCATCCAGTTGTCTGGAATGGATTCAAATTCCGGCCCGCTCACTTCATAAATGCCGCCGACTGGCGTGCCATCCATCGTCGCGACCCAGTAGGTGCCGCCGCCCGCCAGCGGCCGCGCCTCATAATTCCAGCCGATCTGCTCGCGATAGAATCGCTTCGCGCGCTCGGCATCGCGGGTGACCAGTTCGTTCCAGTTGAAGTGACCATGCGGTGTCATGGCTTTGCTCCGGTTGCGATCGAACGACCCGCTACAGTTTCACCAGCGTTTCGAAGCCGCCGAAGATCATGCGCTTGCCGTCGAACGGCATGGCTTTCGGATCCATCATCTTGGCGAGGCGCGGATCCTTCATCACCTTGGCGTTGACCTTGTCGCGATGCTTGCGCGACTTGTAGGTGATCCATGAAAACACCACGGTCTCGTTCGGCTTCAGTTTCACGCTTTGCGGAAACGACGTCCACTTGCCTTTCTTGACGTCTTCGGCGACGCATTCGCGATAGTCGAGCGCGCCGTGCTCGCGCCAGACCTTGCCGGCCTTGCGCGCAATGGCGCGATAGGCGTCGAGACTTTTCTTCGGGACCGGGACGATGAATCCGTCGACATACTGCATGAGATTATCCTCTGGCGGTGATCAGGAGTGGCAACAGGCGCCGTGCTGGTTGTTAGTTTCATATTCGTCGTGGCGCTTGACCCAATCGGTCAGGCTGCCGGTCGGCGTTTCGTCACGTCCCTTCGGCGTCATGTCGAGCAGCGCGTAGGTACCGAGCAGCGCTTCCGCGCCGCGCGCGAAGGACGAATAGGTATGAAACACCTCTCCCTGCGCGTTCTTCGCGAACACGCTGTAGCCGGGCAGTTCCTCGATGCCGGGATCGATCGTCTCGTAATTGTATTCGGCACTGTGGGCTGCGAGTTCGTCCGGCGTGAAGGAAACATGGAAGTCGTAGTTGAAGTCGTTGCCGAATGACGACACCCAGTCGAAATGCCAGCCCATCCGCTTCTTGTAGGCTTCGATTTCGGCAAGCGGAGCGCGCGACACCGCGACGTAGGCGACGTCGCGCTGCGCCAGATGCGGAAGCGCACCTTCGACATGATCGGCGCCGAACGAACAGCCGACGCAGCCTTCCGTCCAGCCCGGCGCCAGCATGAAATGATTGATGATCAACTGGCTCTTGTCACCGAACAGTTGTGCGAGAGTCTTGAGGCCGGTCGGCGTGTCGAAGACGTATTCCTTCTCGACCTTCACCCACGGCAGCGTGCGCCGCTCGGCGTGGATGGCGTCGCGCAGGTGCGTCAGTTCCTTCTCGCGCGCCAGGTGCGCCTTGCGCGCGACGAGCCATTCCTGTTGCGAAACGATGTGAGGCTGCTGCATGGCATTCTCCCGTTGTTTCTCTTCATGCGAAGAAGCGTTCCAGTTTGTCGAGCGTCCCGGTCCAGCCACGTTCGTGGCCGTCACGCGCGGCTTCGTCGAAGAATCGCGCGTGGTTGAGCGTGAGCAGCGTGCCCTCGCCGTCCGGGCGCAAGGTGATGGTGACGAGCGACTCGCGCTCGGGCGTCGTGTGCCACGCCCAACTGAATACCAGCCGCTGATCTGGCGTCACGTCGCGATAGCTGCCGCCGACTTCGTGCGTCTCGCCGTCCTCGGTGGTGAAGCGAATGCGAAAACGACCGCCGACGCGCACATCCATCTCGGAGCGAACCGACTCGGCGATCGTATGCGCGGGGCCGAACCAGCGGACTATTTTTTCGGGATCGACCCACGCCGCGAAGACCTTTTCGGGCGCGGCATTGATCCGGCGGTTGATGGTAAGGCTGGGTTGGGTGAGCACGCGTCGTCCTCCACAAAGGCTGCGAGACGGTCGAGTTGTTCGGTCCAGAACCGCTGGTAGCGATTGAGCCACTGCATGGCGTCTTCCATCGGGCCGGCGGTCAGACGGCAGGTCACCGCACGTCCGACCTTGCTGCGCGCGATCAGGCCGGCGTCGGACAGCACGTCGAGATGCTTCATCACCGCGGGCAGCGACATCGCGAACGGTTTGGCCAGTTCGCTTACGGTAACGCGGTCGCGGCTTTCGAGTTGCGCCAGCAGGGCGCGGCGCGTCGGGTCTGCGAGGGCGGCGAAGGTGCGGTCGAGCTGATCGGCTTGATGGTAAACCATATGGTTAAGTATAGGTGCGCAAGCAGATACGTCAAGAGCGCGACAAGGGGGCTTACTGCGCTACCGCGGCCTGAATCAGCTTGATGGCGTCGTCGCTGCTCCACTCGGCGGGGCCTGCCATGTTGCCGATCTGGCAACCCTTGCCGTCGATCAGCACTGATGTGGGCATGCCCAGCGCGAGCCCGATGCTCTTGAGGTCCTGAAATATCCTGGCCTTGGCGTCGCTGAAATTGCCAAGTCGGGTCAGGTTGGCGTCCTTGAGGAAGGCTTTCGGCTTTTCGAGGTCGCGGGTGTCGATATTGACGGCGACAACCTGGAACTTGTCGCCGCCGAGCTTGGCTTCGAGCTGCTCGAGCGCCGGCATTTCCTTGCGGCACGGCACGCACCATGTCGCCCACAAGTTGAGCAGCACGGTCTTGCCGCGCCAGTCTGAGAGCTTTTTCGGGTTGCCGTGACCATCGTCGAAGACGAGGTCTGGCATCTTCATCGGCTTCTGAACCATGGTCAGCGCTGCCACCTCGCCGGTCGCCAGCGGGGCGATTTTCTGCGCCAAAGCGGCCGCACCGGTGCAATCCGGATCGCCAGCCTGCTGCTGCATGGCGTTCCACTGGGTGACGATGCCGTAGCCGACGATGGCGCCGGCCGCGATCGCGCTGAGCAGCAGCGGTAGGCGGCGGGCGGCGGGGCGGGGCGGCGGATTGTCAGGCATATCGTTTGTCATCCGGGGGGTGATGCGGTTATGCAGGGGCTTATACGGGAAACCGGGCGCAAAGCGGAATCAGCGATCCCGCCTGCGCCGGACAAATCGAGCGGAATAGCATGAGCAACAAGATGTGGGGCGGCAGGTTCGAGGACGGACCCGACGCGATCATGGAGGAAATCAACGTCTCCATCGACGTCGATCGCCACCTTTACGCGCAGGATATCGCCGCATCCAAGGCCCACGCCGCCATGCTTGCCGCGCAGGGCATTATCACCGCGAGTGATGCAAAAAACATCGCCAAAGGTCTAGACACGATTTTGTCAGAGATCGCGGCCGACAAATTCACGTTCAAGCGAGCGCTGGAAGACATTCACATGAATGTCGAAAGCCGCCTGAGCGAGTTGATCGGCCCGGCGGCGGGGCGGTTGCATACCGCGCGCTCGCGCAACGATCAGGTGGCGACCGATTTCCGGCTGTTCGTGCGCGACACCATCGATGCCATCGACGCGGCGCTGGCGAGCTTGCAGCAGGCGCTGGCCGAGCGCGCGCTCGAACATGCCGATACCGTGATGCCCGGCTTCACGCATTTGCAGACGGCGCAGCCGGTGACGTTCGGTCATCATCTCCTCGCCTATGTCGAGATGACGGCGCGCGATCGCGGCCGCTTTGCCGATGCGCGCAAGCGGCTCAACGAAAGTCCGCTCGGCGCGGCGGCACTGGCCGGCACTTCATTTCCGATCGATCGCCACGCCACCGCGACGGCGCTCGGTTTCGACCGCCCGATGGCCAATTCGCTCGATGCGGTGTCGGATCGTGATTTCGTGCTGGAGACGCTGGCGTCGTCGTCGATTGCGTCGGTGCATCTGTCGCGGATCGCGGAAGAGATCGTGATCTGGACCTCGCCGCTGGTCGGCCTCGTGCGGCTCTCCGACAAGTTCACCAGCGGCTCGTCAATCATGCCGCAGAAGCGCAATCCCGACGCTGCCGAACTGGTGCGCGCGAAGACCGGGCGCGTCATTGGTTCGCTCAACGCGCTGCTGATCGTGATGAAGGGTCTTCCGCTCGCCTATCAGAAGGACATGCAGGAAGACAAGGAAGGCGCGATGGAAGGCTTCGCCGCGATCTCGCTGGCGATCCGCGCCATCGCTGGCATGGTGCGCGATCTGGTGCCCGATGAAGCCCGCATGAAACTTGCGGCGGGCGAGGGCTATGCCACCGCCACCGATCTCGCCGACTGGCTGGTGCGCACCCTGAAGATGCCATTCCGCGACGCGCATCATGTCACCGGGCGCATCGTCGGGCTCGCCGCCAAGCAGGGCGTGGCGCTGCACGAACTGCCGCTGAAGGAGATGCAGGCGGTCGAGCCGAAGATCACGGCGGCGGTGCTGGGCGTGCTCTCGGTGGAAGCCTCGGTGAAAAGCCGCACCAGCTATGGCGGCACCGCGCCGAAGAACGTCCGGGCGCAGGCCAAGGCCTGGCTCAAACGCTTGGAAAAAGAGCGAAAATCGGGCCGCTCGTGACGTTTCCCGCAATTTCCCTCAACCGCAGGGCTCGCCAGCGCCATTCAATCTTTGTATGGTGACGCCGCATTTTGGGGAACTCTGCTGTGAGCCGTATACCTCACCCGGTCCCGTCCCGATGGGCCGTGATTCTGTTGACCGCTGCGACGCTGGCGCTGGCCGGTTGCGGGCGCAAAGGCGCGCTCGATCTGCCGCCCAACGCGCCGACACAGCCGAATGCGGCACAGGACGCGCCTCCTCAGGAACAGGGTAGCGTGTTCAATCCGTCGCCGGAGAACAATCGGGAGCCGACGGCAGCGAGGGGCCGCCAGCGGTCATTCGTTCTCGATCCTTTGCTGGATTAAGTTTCGATGCGCCATTTCGACTATCGCGACGGCGTGCTGCACGCCGAGGCCGTGAACCTGTCCGCGGTCGCGGAGGCCGTCGGCACACCGTTCTATTGCTATTCGACGGCGACGCTTGAACGGCACTATCGCGTTTTCACCGAAGCCTTCGCCGGCACCGACCATCTGGTCTGCTACGCGATGAAGGCAAATTCGAATCAGGCGGTGCTGCGCACGCTGGCGAAACTCGGCGCGGGCGCCGACGTCGTGTCAGGCGGCGAACTCAAGCGGGCGCTAGCGGCGGGCATTCCGGCCGACAAGATTCTGTTTTCCGGCGTCGGCAAGACGGCGGACGAATTGCGGTTGGCGGTGTCACACGACATCCGCTGCATCAACATCGAATCCGAGCCCGAGCTGGAATTGCTGTCGCAGGTGGCGTCGCAGATGGGCCGCACTGCGCACATCTCGATCCGCGTCAATCCCGATGTCGATTCCGGCAGCCACGCGAAAATCTCCACCGGCAAATCCGAGAACAAGTTCGGCATTCCGATCGCGCGCGCCCGCGAGGTCTATGCCAAGGCGGCGAAGCTGCCCGGCATCGCGGTGAGCGGCGTCGACATGCATATCGGCAGCCAGATCACCGACCTCGGTCCGATGGAGGCGGCGTTCCGGCTGCTGGCGGAATTCGTCACCGTGCTGCGCGGCGACGGTCATACGATTTCGCATGTCGATTTCGGCGGCGGGCTCGGCGTGCCGTACTACGAGGATCGCGCCGCGCCGCCGGAGCCGCTGGCCTATGCCGCGATGGTCAAGCGCGTCACGCACAATCTCGGTTGCACGCTGATGTTCGAGCCGGGCCGCATGATCGTCGGCAATGCCGGCATCCTCGTCACGCGCGTGATCTATGTGAAGCGCGGCGACGTGCGTAACTTCGTCATCATCGATGCCGCGATGAACGACCTGATCCGCCCGACATTATACGAGGCCTATCACCAGATCATGCCGGTGCGCGCCGCAGCGTCCAATGCGCCGGTGCTGGTGGCGGACGTGGTCGGTCCGGTGTGCGAGACTGGCGACTATCTCGCGCTCGGGCGCACCTTGCCGGAGCCGAAGGCGGGTGACCTGCTGGCGATCATGACCGCCGGCGCTTACGGCGCGGTGCAGGCCGGCACCTACAACACCCGGCCGCTGGTGCCCGAGGTGCTGGTGAAGGGCGATCAATACGCCGTGGTGCGGCCGCGCATCGACGTCGATCAGTTGATCGCGATGGATACCTCCGCGCCCTGGTTGTGATCTGAACCGGCCTTGTCACGTTGTCGTGTCATGAACCGGTGCCCGCCGGGATTGGCGCGAACCGTGCCTCAATGCCGCCGTTGTGGTAGGATGCTTTAGCTTCGCAGGGGCAACCCGGAGAGTTGCAACCCGGAGAGTTGATTGAGCGCTGCCGCACCTGATCCGTCCGATCCGCTCCGCGTTGCCGAAACGGCGGCGCGGCCTCCGGCGAATGCCGTGCTGGAGCAGGCCGTCCGGCGCGCGAGCTGGGCCATCGCGTGGGAGCGCGGTTGGCCGCACGTGGCGCGTATCCTTGGCGTCGTCGGATTGTTCCTTGCCGCTTCATGGGCCGGCCTCTGGCTGGCGCTACCGTTTGTCGCACGCATTGTCGGGTTGGGGCTGTTCGCGGTGCTGGCTCTCGCGGCGCTGGCGCCGTTGATCCGGTTCCGCTGGCCGCGCCGCGACGAGGCCCTGCGGCGCCTCGATCATGGCAGCGGCATTCGCCATCGTCCGGTGACGACGCTGGCCGATACGGTGTCGTCGCACGATCCGGTCGCGCTGGCGCTCTGGCAGGCTCAGCGACAGCGTACATTGGCCTCGCTGAAGCGGATTCGCGCGGGCCTGCCGTCGCCGCGACTGGCGTTGCGCGACCCATGGGCGCTGCGCGCATTGGTGGCGTTGCTGGTGATCGCCACCTATGTTGCCGCCGGCGGCGATCGCACGGCGCGGATTGCCGCAGCCTTTGACTGGAACGGCGTTCTCGCGCCCGCCAACGTCCGGATCGACGCCTGGGTGACGCCGCCGCTTTACACCGCCAAGCCGCCGATCATTCTGTCGGCCGCCAACAAGGAGCCCGACAGCGCTCCGCTCTCGGTGCCTGCCGGCAGCACGCTGATCGTGCGCTCCAGCGGCGGCAGTCTCGATGTCGCCGTCAGCGGCGGGGTTGCGGACGCGCCGCAGGCGACTGACGCCCCACAGGGTACCAGCGAGCGCCATTTCACCATCACCGGCGACGGTACCGCTCAGGTGCGCGCGCCTTCGGGGCAGCCGCGCTGGGCCTTCACTGCGGTGCCCGACCGGCCGCCGACCGTTACGCTCGCCAAGGATCCGGAGCGGCAGGCGCGCGGTTCGCTGCAACTGACCTATCAAATCGACGATGACTACGGCGTCACCGAAGCGCATGCGCATTTCGCCGTGCGGGCGGATAATCCGCCCTCGGGCCGCGAAGGCGCGACGGCGCGTCCGCTGTTCGATCCGCCGCAACTGGCGTTGGCGCTGCCCAATGCACGGACCCGGAAGGGCGTCGGCCAGACCGTCAAGGATTTCAGCGAAGATCCTTACGCCGGCGCCGAAATGACGATGACGCTGACGGCGCGCGATGAAGCCGGTAACGAGGGGCACAGCGAAGCCTATGCGATGCGGTTGCCGGAACGGGTGTTCACCAAGCCGTTGGCGCGTGCGCTGATCGAGCAGCGGCGCAATCTGGCGCTGGATGCCAATCAGGCGCCGCTGGTCGAAGTGGCGTTGAAGGCGCTGCTGATCGCGCCGGAAGCCTTCACGCCGGAGGCCGGACAATATCTCGGTCTGCGTTCGGTGGCGCGGCAGGCCGAACGCGCGCGCACCGACGACGCGTTGCGTGAAGTCGTCGCCAGCCTGTGGGCGCTCGCGCTGTCGATCGAGGACAGCGACATCACCGATGTCGACAAGGCGTTGCGCGCGGCGCAGGACGCCCTGAAAGAGGCGCTGGAACGCGGCGCCAGCGACGAGGAAATCAAGAAGCTCACCGAGAATCTGCGCGCGGCGCTCGACAAGTTTCTGCAACAACTGGCCGAGCGGCTGCGCAACAATCCGCAGCAACTGGCGCGCCCGCTCGATCCCAATACGCGCACCATGCGGCAGCAGGATCTCGACAGCATGATCGAGCGCATGGAACGTCTCTCGCGTTCCGGCGACAAGGACGCCGCCAAGCAGTTGCTCGATCAACTGGCGCAGATGCTTGAGAATTTGCAGATGGCGCGACCGGGCCAGAGCGGCGACGGCGATATGCAGCAGTCGCTCAACGAACTCGGCGACATGATCCGCAAGCAGCAGCAGTTGCGCGACAAGACATTCAAGGAAGGTCAGGATTCGCGCCGCGACCGGCAGCGCGGCCAGCAGGGCAATCGTGACGCCATGAACGGGTTGCAGCAGGATCAGCAGGCGTTACGCGAGCGGCTGCGCAAACTGCAGGAGCAGTTGGCGCAGCAGGGCGTGCAACCGGGTCAGCAGGGCCAGGATCAGAAGGGGCAGGGTGAATCCGGCGACGGCGAGAACGGGCTGGGCTCCGCCGATTCGGCCATGGGCGACGCCGACGGCCAGCTTGGCGACGGCAACGCCGACGGCGCGGTGGATTCGCAGGGTCGCGCGCTCGATGCCTTGCGCAAGGGCGCGCAGGATCTGGCACAGGCGATGCAGCAAGGTGGCGAAGGACAGCAGAACGGCCCCGGCGATCGTCTCGGCCGGCAGCAAAGCGGCGGCAATCGCACCGATCCCCTGGGCCGTCCGTTGCGCGGCCGTGAACTCGGCGACGATCTGTCGGTGAAAATCCCCGGCGAGATCGACGTGCAGCGCGTGCGCCGCATTCTCGAGGAGTTGCGCCGCCGGCTGGCCGATCCGGCGCGCCCGCAGATCGAACTCGATTACATCGAGCGGTTGCTCAAGGATTACTGACGCTTGTGCATGGCGGGTTGGAGTGATGCAACGGCGTTATCCCGAGCGCCTGACCGAAAATTCATTCGAACTTTGGAGCCGAGCCAACCGCTGAGAAATGAGTTTACTGTTGTCATGGCCGGGCTTAGCCGTTCGAAGAACGGCGTCGCTTCGCTCGCCTGTGTCCCGGCCATCTAGGTCTTTCTTGCCTGCGATCGTTAAGGCGTGGATGGCCGGAATAAATCCGGCCATGACGAGCAAAATTGCCTCTAGCGGTGACGCGACGCCAGCGCCGCATTGACGGCGGCACGGATATCGGCAACCGAAAACGGCTTGGTGACCACGTCATGCACGATGGCGCTGAGGTTGGAGGCGCGCTCGCGCTGATCGGCGAAGCCGGTCATCAGCAACACAGTGAGATCGGGAAAGTCGCGCGCCACTGCGAGCGCCAGCGCGATGCCGTCCATCACCGGCATCTTGATGTCGGTGAGCAGCAGGTCGAACGCGCCATCTTCGCGGGTCAGGATGTCGAGCGCCTCGGCGCCGTCTTCCGCGGTGGCCGTCTCATGGCCGTCCATGGCGACGGCGCGCGCCACCAGCGAGCGCATCGAGTCTTCATCGTCGGCGATCAGGACGCGCGGCATCACGGCTACTCTGGTTCGGCTCGAAGGTTATGACACGCCACTTGCGGCGAGGTCGTGTCGATTGAAGAAACGCACGTCGATCTGGCGCCCTTCGGGCGGTGGTGCGGCCAGGCGGGAGCGGAACCAGGCTTTCTCGCCGGGCTTCAGTGAAGCCTGCTCCAGCACCGCGTTCCACGCATAAATTTCAGCTCCCTTGGCGTCACGGACAACGAAACGCAACCGTGGCAGTTCGACCGTTCTGCGCGCGATATCGACGACGTTGCCTTCGATCACCAGCACTGGTTTGCCCTCGACAGTCTCGGTGCTGACCTTGACGTCCTTGATGGCGAGTCCGCGCAGATTCACATCGAGGCCGATCAACCGGTAGAACATCGCGGTTTGCGGCAGCAGGCGGACGATCTCGACGCGCCACATCACAACCGCGGCGGCTAACGCCGCCATTGCAACGCAGGCGATAGGCAGTGTCATGATCTGTCTGCGGGGGCGCTGCGGCCGTTCACCGCGTCGCCGCGACCAGGGCTTGAGCCACGACCGGCGCGGTGATGGCCCTGCGGCAAACCGGCCGTTGCCGGGCGCGTGTGCGCCGTCCGGGGAGCCGTCGCGATCGTGATGATCGTTCGGCAGGTCGGCCGCGATCGAGGGGCTGTCGATGATCGGTGCATCGCTTGGCGGTTGCGTGTCCGACGCCGAGGGCTCGTTCCATTCCACCGTCTCGGGACCGGTGGCATCGCCCGCCGCGTCACTTGAGGCGAATGCGGGCATGGCGGGATTGGCCGAGGCGGGCTGCTCGGCCCGTGCCAGCCACATCTGCTTGCAGCGTGCGCATCGCACCATCCGACCGGCACGGCCGAGCTTGGCAGGATCGATGGCGAAAAAGGTCGTGCAGTGGGGACAAACGATGTTCATGAGCGAATCGCCGCGATGAGACTCCCGGCAGCCTAGCCGCGGTCCGTTAACGAACCGGAAACCATAATGGCGGCACAACCGTTAAGAAGTTTACGCCGTGTCGCGGCCCCGGACCGAAGCGCTCGCGCGGGTAGCAGGTTCGTTGCGCTGCCTCGGCCCGTGTCACCTCGAACGCTCGGACGGAGTTGCCTGTGGTCCGGTTCGAAAATGTCGGATTGCGCTACGGGCTCGGCCCGGAGATTCTGCGCGACCTCAATTTCCAGATTCCCGCGCATTCGTTCCAATTCCTGACCGGTCCTTCCGGCGCAGGCAAGACGTCGCTGCTGCGGCTGCTGTTCCTGTCGCTGCGGCCGACCCGCGGACTGGTAAACCTGTTCGGGCAGGACGTCTCGCTGCTCGGCAAGAACGAGGTCGCCGATCTTCGCAAGCGGATCGGCATCGTGTTGCAGGATTTCCGCCTGCTCGATCACATGACGACCTATGAAAACGTCGCGCTGCCGTTTCGCGTCATGGGCCGCGCTGAATCCACCTATCGTCGCGAGGTGATCGATCTTCTGAAATGGGTCGGCCTCGGCGAGCGGATGGATGCGCTGCCGCCGATCCTGTCAGGCGGCGAAAAGCAGCGCGCGGCGATTGCGCGCGCCGTGATCGCGCGGCCGAATCTGCTGCTGGCCGACGAGCCGACCGGCAACGTCGATCCGACGCTGGGCCGCCGCCTGCTGCGGCTGTTCATCGAGTTGAACAAGTCCGGCACCGCCGTCGTCATCGCGACGCACGACATTGCATTGATGGATCAATACGAAGCGCGGCGGTTGGTGCTGCATCAGGGGCGACTGCACATTTATGAGTAAGGCCCGATGAGCAAGATGGGGGACGATCGGCGCGATGCCTTGATGGATCTCGGCCATGAGCGGCCGCAGATGCCGGCCAAGGCGCGCAACGTTTCGTCGATCGTGCCACGCGGCTCCATCGTCGGTCGCGCGCTGGTGGTGGTGGTCGCCATCATGACCTTTCTTGCCTGTATCAGCACCGGCGTAGTGCTCCTGGTGCGTGCCTCCGCCGCGGAATGGCAGTCGGATGTTGCGAGCGAACTCACAGTGCAGATTCGTCCCGTCACCGGGCGTGATATCGAGCGTGACGTCGCCGCTGCTGCCGATATCCTGAAGGCACAGCCGGGCATCGTCGACGTGCGGATTTTCACACGGGAGGAATCCAACAAGCTGCTGGAGCCATGGCTCGGTAGCGGCCTGTCGCTCGATGAACTGCCGGTGCCGCGCATCATCGTCGCCCGGACCACGTCGGGCGTGGCACGAGACCTCGCGGGGCTCGACGGAAAACTGAAGCAGGTGGCGCCATCCGCCAGCGTCGACGATCATCGCGCCTGGATCGAGCGGATGCGCACCATGAGCGGGGTGACGGTGCTGGCGGGTATCGGCGTTCTGGCGCTGGTCATCATCGCCACCATCATCTCGGTGTCGTTCGCGACCCGGGGTGCGATGGCGGCAAATCGTCCCATCGTCGAGGTGCTGCATTTCGTCGGCGCCAGCGATCGCTACATCGCCAACCGCTTTCTGTATCATTTCCTGCGCCTCGGGCTCGAGGGCGGTATTATCGGCGGTGTCGCGGCGATGCTATTGTTTGGCTTCTCGGAATCGATCGCAGGCTGGTTTGCGGGGACACCGACGGGCGATCAGTTCGTGGCGCTGCTCGGGACGTTTGCGCTGCAGCCCTCGGGCTATCTGGTGCTGGCGGCTCAAGCGATTTTGATCGCGGCCGTCACCGCCTGGGCATCGCGCCGCACATTGTTCGCAACGCTGGATGATATCGGTTAAATCGCCAGTCGGGCCGCGTGCATTTGTTGCCCGAACGGGCTCCTTTTCGTGAAAATTCGCGCTAGACTTGGATACGCCAGATTTGAAAATGGTCTGATGGAGACGGAGTAGGTCAGTCAGCATCGTCATGGATCAGCAGGTCGACCACAATCCGCCGAAAACCGCGGCCGCCACGGCGCGCCCGCGCGGTTTTCTGCGTGCGTTGATCGTCGCCGTACTGGCCGTCGCCTTTGTCGGCGCGGCGCTGGGATTTGTCGGATTCCTGTCGCAATTGCGGGTCGCGGAGCTGAATCCCTCCAGCAATGCCGACGGCATCGTGGTCCTCACCGGAGGCTCCTCGCGGGTGTCCGACGCGGTTGAACTGCTGGCCAGGGGGTATGGCAAACGTCTGCTGATTTCCGGCGTGCATCCGACCAACGGCGTCAGCGACATTTCGCGGTCGGTGCCGGCCAGTCAGGCCTTGCTGGACTGTTGCGCCGATCTCGACCGTTCGGCGGTGAACACGCGCAGCAACGCCGCCGAGACGCGGCACTGGGCGCATGAACGCGGCTTCCGTTCGCTGATCGTGGTGACGTCGAATTATCACATGCCGCGTGCCATCGTCGAAATGTCCCACGCCATGCCGGATATCAACTTGATTCCTTTCGCCGTGGTCAGCGACAAATGGCGGGACGAGCCATGGTGGACCAATGGCGCCGCGATGCGGCTGTTGCTATCCGAATATGTCAAGTACGTCGCGGCCGAAGTCCGTGTCCGTCTTGCCGACCTCGGGCTCGATCTGTTGCCGGAGCTGGGCGAACGGCCGGGAGCGTCGTCGCGCAAGACGATCAAAGCCGCGGCGAGTTGATAGGGTTGCTGATGGCCACGATCTTTCTGCGTTCGCTGATCTACAACGTGTTGTTCTATGCGTTGCTGGTGACGCTGATCCTGATCGCGCTGCCGACCTTCCTGCTGCCGCGCTGGGGCGTTCTCGTAGTGGCCAAGTTCTGGGCACGCAGCAGCATCTGGCTGCTGCGCGTGATCTGCGGCACCAGGGTCGAATATCGCGGCGTCGAGAAGATTCCGGCGGGCCCCCTGATCGTCGCCTCGAAACATCAGTCGATGTGGGAGACATTCGCGCTGCTGCAGTTCTTCGATCAGCCGCTCTACATTCTCAAGCGCGAACTGCTCTGGATTCCGTTTTTCGGCTGGTACTTGCGGAAAGCCGAGATGATCGGGATCGATCGCACGGCGGGTGGCAGGTCGTTGCTCGAGATGGCCCGCCGCGCGCGCGAAGGCGTCAAAGGCGGCCGGCAACTCATCATCTTTCCAGAAGGCACGCGAACCGCCGTCGACGCGCCGCCGCAATACAAAAACGGCGTCGGCTTGATCTATGCGGGCTGCGACGCGCCATGCATTCCTGTCGCGCTCAATTCCGGATTGTTCTGGCCGCGTCGGAATTTCATGCGATATCCGGGAACGCTGGTGGTCGAGTTTCTCGATCCGTTGCCGGCGGGTCTGCCGCGCGAGGAATTCAACGCGCGCATCAGCACCACGATCGAGCAGGCCAGCCGTCGCTTGATCGAGGCCGCGCGCATTGAGCAGGCGCAACTGTTCGGCGGCGTGCCGGGACCGTCATCGGCGAAGGTGTGATCAATCCATCGTCGGTGCATGATCCGGCGAAGGAGCCTCGATGCGCAGCGCCGTTGCAAGCCGATGCAAGGGGACATCGCGAAAGCCCTGCGCCTCGATCGCGGCGACGGTGGACAGCACATAGTCCCGATTGTTGCCGGAACGGCCGTGCCCTTGCCGCACGTAGCGCAACTGATCCGACAAGCCGAGGCGGCCGGCATATTGCACATGGCCGCGGTTGACGATGTAAGTGAGCGCCGTGACACGGCTTCGTGGATCGTCTCTCAGCCACACCGAACGCATCCCCTCATGATAGACATTGGTGGTCTGTTCGCGGGCACGCAGATAGGCCACGGTTTGGTCGCGGCGCGCGGCGGCGACCCGGAAGGCGATGCCGCGGCAGGCGCCGCCGCGGTCGAGGCCGAGCACCAG
>JBARXT010000278.1:0-10351 GCA_049647485.1 Xanthobacteraceae bacterium | reverse complement strand
GGTCACATCGGCGGTGGCGGGCGTCACGGCGGCGGCCACGCATGGCACGGCGGCGGACGGCCGGGTGGATGGCATGGTGGCCATCATCGTCATCGCCGTGGCGGTTTCTGGCCGGGCTTTGGCACCGGTGTGATCATCGGCGGCGCCCTCGGTGCACCCTACGGTTATGGCTACGGTCCGGATTATTACTATGACGACGATTACTACGTCGACGCGCCGGCCGTGACGGTTGATCCGGGCTCCGTTGCCTACTGCCAGCAGCGGTTCAAGTCCTACAACGTGCGGACTGGCACCTATCTGGGCTACGACGGCAAACGTCATCCCTGTCCGTAACATTCACGGACGGCGATAGCCGACAATCGATCAAGGGGCGGCCCTTTACAGAGGCCGCCCCTTTTGCACGTCCACGATCCGTTGACGGCGCTCAGGCGCGCAGCGCCATCGCGACGCCACCCAACGTAATGACGAGCGCACTGATCTCGCGCCAGCCCAGCGGCTCGTGCAGCATCGCCGCCGACGCCACCACACCGACCACCGGTACCAGCAACGTGCCGATCGACGCCGTCGCGGCCGGCAACCGTTCGAGCGCGGCAAACCAGCAAACGTAACAGATGCAAAACTGGATCAGCGTCATGTAGGCGAGCGAGGCCCAACCGATACCAGACAGCACCGCCACGTCCGGCCGTTCGAGGAGAAGACCGGCGATAACCACCGGCACCGAGCCGAGCCACAATTGCCACGCCGCCAGCGACATCGGCGGCATGGCAAGCGGAAAGTGCTTGGTCAGCACCGTGCCGAACGCGACGCAGACCGTACCCAGCAGGACGAAGGCAATGCCCGGCCATTTGTCGAGGCTTGCATCGATGCCGTTGCCACCGATCAGCACCGCGATGCCGCTCATCGCAACGCCGAGCCAGAACAGCCGCATGATCGTCAGTCGCTCGCCGAGAATGGGCCACGCCAGCAGCGAGGCCCAGAGCGGTACCGACATCGTGAGAATGGCGGCCTCGCTGGCGTTGAGCCACAGCAACGCCAACCCCATGCAGGCAACCCACGACGTAATCGTCAGGATCGACACCAGCAACAGCCGCAGCCACAGATGACGCGGCACGCGAAGCCGCTGGCCGCTCCAGAGCGCGAACACCGCCAGCGCCAACGCGCCGGCCGCGGCCGACAGTCCACGCGCCGACAACGGCGGCCACTCCGTCAACAGGTGCTTCATCACCGGGAAGTTGATGCCCCACCCCACGGAAGTCGCGATCAGAAACGCGATGCCGAGCGACGAGAGGTTCGTATTGGCGGAGGGCGGTCGGGGATCGCTCATGCTGGCAACAGTCCATGGTCGCGCGCGGAAAAGCCACCCCGTCCGGTTCTCCGGGACACGTCGGCTCAGGACCGCGTTGCCAGAACGACACCCGATAAAGTCAGCACGAGTGCGGAGATCTGGATCGGGCCGATCGGCTCGTGCAACGCGATCGCCGATGCGACGACACCGAACACCGGCACCGCCATGGTCCCGATTGCGGCCACCGATGCCGGCAGGCGCTCGAGCGCGGCGAACCAGGCGACATAGGCGACGCAGAACTGGATGACGGTGCTATAGCCCAGCGCCCACCAGCCGATCTGTGTGATCGCGCCGAAGTCCGCGGTTTCGATCGCAAGGCCGACCACACCGACCGGCAGGCAACCGACGCCGATCTGCCAGGTGGCGGACGCCATCGGCGGCAAGGTCAGCGGCCACTTCTTCGACAGCACGGCGCCGAGCGCGAAAGCCATCGATCCGCCGAGCACCATGGCGAAGCCGCCGAGCTTTGCGTTGGTGACGTGAACGCCGTCGCCGCCGAGCAGGATCGTCAAGCCGCCGAAGGCAAGGACGATGGCCAGCACCCGCAGCAAGGTCGGCCGCTCTCCGAGAATCGGCCACGCCAGCAGCGACGCCCACACCGGCATCATGTAGGCCACCATCGAGGCTTCGCCCGCCGGCAGCCACAACAACGCGATTCCCATCAGCGCCATCCAGCAGGTGACGTTGAGGAATGCGTAGAGGCACAGCCGCGGCCACATCTCGACGGGAACGCGCAGGCTCTGTCCCCGCGCCAGCACGAACACCGCCAGCAACAGCGCACCCGCGATGCCGGTAACGCCGCGCAGGATCAGCGGCGGCAACTCGCTGAGCAGATATTTGGTGACCGGCCAATTGAGGCCCCACCCGATCGAGGTGGTGGCGAGGAAAAAGAGTCCCGCCGGCGTGATTCGAGACGTCGGGGCCGGGAAATTGCGATTTGCCATGGGACCAGTGAATCGGTGAGTCGGCATTACCATGCCCACTCTTGCGGCATCCGACCATCGCCAAACCCGCATGATGGGTAGGTTCGTGGCGGCGCCACGCGAGTCGTCAGGATGCAACCCCGTCGCGACAAAAAATACCTGCCCTGTGAACAGTGGGATCAGCGCGCTCGAGGAGCCGTTCGACAAAGTTTTTTGCCTTCCGATTCCGTGAGGACTCACCGATACTTGAGCCCGATCAAGGGTGCTTGATGTCCCCTGGTTATCCCCCCTTTCCACCATATTTAGTGTTTCATTGAGGAATGAATACTAATCCTTGACGGACCCAAGGGAGTTGCCTTAGCTTTTAATTCGCTCGGCGCGAATGTGTTTGTGTCTCGCCGGGCCTCCCTCAAGGGTTCCAGATCGGACACTCCGTTCACCGGCCACGGTGGCGGGGCAGCGGGGGCATTTGCCTTCGCAACAAGGCATTCGGGGAAGTCAAAAAACGGGCCGAAACGGCTCAAATCGCAGTGTGGGGCGTTAGGGTATGATCGGCCGCGGAGCCTCCTCCGCCCTGCTCATGCTCCAGAGGACAATACGACCGGATCGCCGGTCACGCTGCGGACCCAAGAGGTTCGCGAGGTTTCATCACCGGCACCGCCTCGACGCGGTTTCGGTTCCAGAACGGGGCACGACAAGAATGCAGATCGAGCGACGCTATACCAAGGATGGTCAGTCTCCCTACGCGGATACCGAGTTTCGATTGACCACCAGCGAGATCCGCAACCCGGACGGATCGGTGGTGTTCCGGCTCGACAATGTCGAGGTGCCGGAATTCTGGTCGCAGGTCGCCTCCGACGTGCTGGCGCAAAAGTATTTCCGCAAGGCCGGCGTCGCCGCGCGCCTGAAGAAGGTCGAGGAAGAGACCGTGCCGTCGTGGCTGTGGCGTTCGGTGCCCGACACCGAGGCGCTCAATGCCCTGCCCGAGGCTGAGCGTTTCATCGGCGAGACCTCGTCGAAGCAGGTGTTCGATCGCCTTGCCGGCTGCTGGACCTATTGGGGCTGGAAAGGCGGCTACTTCACGTCGGAAGACGACGCCCGCGCTTTCCATGACGAGTTGCGCTACATGCTGGCGCAGCAGATGGTCGCGCCGAACTCCCCGCAGTGGTTCAACACCGGCCTGCACTGGGCCTATGGAATCGACGGCCCCGGCCAGGGCCACTACTACGTCGACTTCAAGACCGGCAAGATGACCAAGTCGAAGTCGGCCTACGAGCATCCGCAGCCGCACGCCTGCTTCATCCAGGGCATCGAGGACGATCTCGTCAACGAAGGCGGGATCATGGACCTGTGGGTGCGCGAGGCGCGCCTGTTCAAATACGGCTCCGGCACCGGCTCCAACTTCTCGCGCCTGCGCGGCGAAGGCGAGCGCCTGTCCGGTGGCGGCCGCTCCTCGGGCCTGATGAGCTTCCTCAAGATCGGCGACCGCGCGGCGGGCGCCATCAAGAGCGGCGGCACCACGCGCCGCGCCGCCAAGATGGTGGTGGTCGACGCCGACCATCCGGATATCGAGACCTACATCGACTGGAAGGTGCGCGAGGAGCAGAAGGTCGCAGCCCTCGTCACCGGCTCCAAAATCAACCAGAAGCACCTCAAGGCGGTGATGCGCGCTTGCGTCAACTGCGAGGGCTCGGGCGACGACTGCTTCGTGCCGGAGAAGAACCCTGCCCTGCGCCGCGAGATCAAGCTCGCCCGCCGCGCGCTGGTGCCGGACAACTACATCAAGCGCGTCATCCAGTTCGCCAAGCAAGGCTACAAGGACATCGACTTCCCGATCTACGACACCGACTGGGATAGCGAGGCCTACCTCACCGTCTCCGGCCAGAACTCCAACAACTCGGTGTCGCTGAAGGACGACTTCCTGCGCGCGGTGGAAACCGACGGCGACTGGAATCTGATCGGCCGCACCACCGGCAAGGTGACCAAGACGCTGAAGGCGCGCGACCTTTGGGAGAAGATCGGCCACGCCGCCTGGGCCTCCGCCGACCCCGGCCTGCACTTCAACACCACGATGAACGACTGGCACACCTGCAAGGCGTCCGGCGACATCCGCGCGTCGAATCCGTGTTCGGAATACATGTTCCTCGACGACACGGCCTGCAATCTGGCATCCGCCAACCTCTTGACGTTCTACAACATCGCGACGCGCCAGTTCGACACCCACGCCTACGAGCACCTGTGCCGCTTGTGGACCGTGGTGCTCGAAATCTCCGTGATGATGGCGCAATTCCCCTCGAAGCAGATCGCGGAATTGTCCTACGAATTCCGTACGCTCGGCCTCGGCTTCGCCAACATCGGCGGCCTGCTGATGACGATGGGCCTGTCCTACGACAGTAACGAAGGCCGCGCGCTGTGCGGCGCGCTCACCGCGGTAATGACCGGCGTGTCGTATGCGACCTCGGCGGAAATGGCCAAGGAGCTTGGCCCCTTCCCCGGCTACAAGAAGAACGCGAACCACATGCTGCGGGTGATCCGCAATCATCGCCGCGCCGCGCACGGCGAATCCCGCGGCTATGAATCGCTCGCGGTCAATCCGGTGCCGCTCGATCACGCAAACTGCCCGCAGGCCGACATCGTCGAGCGTGCGAAACTGGCGTGGGACAATGCGCTCAGCCTCGGCGAGCAGCACGGCTATCGCAACGCGCAGACCACCGTGGTGGCGCCGACCGGCACCATCGGTCTGGTGATGGACTGCGACACCACCGGCATCGAGCCGGATTTCGCGCTGGTGAAATTCAAGAAGCTCGCCGGCGGCGGCTACTGGAAGATCATCAACCGCGCGGTGCCGGAAGCGCTGCGCCGGCTCGGCTATCGCGAAAGCGAGATCGCCGAGATCGAGGCCTATGCGGTGGGTCACGGCTCGCTGTCCAATGCGCCGGGCGTCAACGCCTCGACGCTACGCGCCAAGGGCTTCACCGACGAAGCGCTGGCCAAGGTCGAGAAGGCCTTGCCGACCGCGTTCGACATCAAGTTCGCCTTCAACAAGTGGACGTTCGGCGAGGACTATCTCACCGGCACGCTGAACATCGCGCCGGACGCGATCGCGGCCCCCGGCTTTGACCTGCTCGCGGCCATCGGCTTTACCAAGGCCGAGATCGAGGCCGCAAACGTCCACATCTGCGGCGCGATGACGGTGGAAGGCGCGCCGCACCTCAAGGCAGAGCACTACGCGGTGTTCGACTGCGCCAATCCGTGCGGCAAGGTCGGCAAGCGTTATCTCTCGGTCGAGAGCCACATCCGCATGATGGCGGCGTCGCAGCCGTTCATCTCGGGCGCGATCTCCAAGACCATCAACATGCCGAACGACGCCACGGTGGAGGACTGCAAGTCCGCTTACCTGCTGTCGTGGAAACTGGCGCTGAAAGCCAACGCGCTCTATCGCGACGGTTCGAAGCTGTCGCAGCCGCTCAACTCGCAGCTCATCGCCGATGACGACGACGAGGACGACGCGCTGGAGACGCTGCTCGACAAGCCGATGGCCGCGCGCACCACGCAGGTCGCGGAGAAAGTCGTCGAGAAGCTGGTGGAGCGCATCGTCGTGCTGCGCGAGCGCGAGAAGATGCCGGATCGCCGCAAGGGCTACACGCAAAAGGCAGTCGTCGGCGGCCACAAGGTCTATGTCCGCACCGGCGAATATGACGACGGCCGGCTCGGCGAAATCTTCATCGACATGCACAAGGAAGGCGCGGCACTGCGCTCCTTCATCAACAACTTCGCCATCGCGGTGTCGCTCGGCCTGCAATACGGCGTGCCGCTGGAGGAGTATGTCGACGCCTTCACCTTCACCCGCTTCGAGCCCGCGGGCCCGGTGCAGGGCAACGACTCGATCAAGTACGCGACCTCGATCCTCGACTACGTGTTCCGCGAACTCGCGGTGAGCTACATGGGCCGCTACGACCTCGCCCATGTCGACCCGAGCGAGACCGGCTTCGACGCGCTCGGCAAGGGCGTCGCCGAAGGCAAGACGCCGGAAGGCGCCCCGCCGCCGGCGATGAAGTATCTGTCGAAGGGCCTCACCCGCTCGCGCACCGACAACCTGGTGATGATGCGCGCGGCCCCCGCGGCGGACAGCGAAACGCGTCCGGCATCCGGTAACGTCACCGCGCTCGCCACCTCGCGCGCCGGCGACACCGCCACGGCGCTGAAAGCCGAACTGGTCGAGCCGCAACTCTCGCCCACCGAAAAGCTCGAAGCGCAAGCCTGGAGCAAGGCGGGCACCGCCGCCGCAACGGCCGCGCCGAGCAAGGCCGAACGCCGCGCCGAAGCGAAGGCCAAAGGCTACGAAGGCGAGATGTGCTCCGAATGCGGCAACTTCACCCTCGTCCGCAACGGCACCTGCATGAAGTGCGACACGTGCGGAAGCACAACGGGGTGTAGCTAATCTATGAAATATAGCTGGTGGGAGACCCAAAGTTATGTTCATCGGAGCCAAAGTTCTGAACTGAACAACGGGAATTCAAAGACTTAGCCGATCCACAAATTCGACGCAGAAGGACGATTCAGGCGCCCAAACTCTCCTACTGAAACGAATATTTCGAATGATTTCCGCGGCGGGCTTTGGCTTTGCCGCGAAAATCACGACACGAACGAACCGTGAATCAACTTCGAGGTGTGATCTGATGAGTGAGGTTGCAGACATCGAGGAAGTCGCCCGGCCACCAGCACCAACTCCTGGGCGTCGCACCTCGGCCGCCATGATCGACAAACACACCCGGAAATCGATTCGGCCCAAGCTTTAGAATGTTCTCCGGGGTCGTCCCGAGGAGTTGTACTTATGAACGTTGTCTATCCTGGGCCTTGGCCCGCTATTTCCGACTACGACGCGCTCTTGATGGACGTAGCGCGGCGCATCCAGCTCACAAGAACCAAGCACGAACTAGCCGAGACGAATTTTCGAGCGTTGTGCCAACATGTCGATCGTGAGGGCAGTCCGCTCGAGAACCGAGTTGTCGAGTGTTATCCGAGCGGGAGCTTTGCAACCGGAACGGCCATAGCCTCTCGTGTCGCCAAAGACCAGCACGACGTCGATGTCGTTATAGAACTCAACGTTGCATCGGACAGTGAGCCGTCATTGGTTCTTTCGCTGTTGTTTGACGCCATCAACGGCGAAGAAGGCAGTCGTTACCATGGTAAGGTTACGAAAAACAGCCGTTGTGTGACTGTGGAGTACGGCGACGGCACGACCGTCGACTTGATGCCGGTGGCACGCATCACAGGTCCTGATCGTGCAGGCAACCTCTTCCACTACAAGCGCGAATCACAAGAGGCTTACCATAAGAAGGTCAACCCGTGGGGCTTCGCTAAGCACTTTAACGATCACGTTGACTTCGACCCGGCGTTCCATGATTTGTTCAAGGGCCGCCGTTTGCTGGTTGAGGGCAGGATCGTCGAGAAGGCGGAGACCCAGCCGATGCCCGCACATGTTCCTATCGAGGAGAAGTCGGCGCGCGTCGTCGCTTTGCAACTGTTGAAGCGCAATAGGGATATCGTCTGGCGCTCTCCGAGCCGAACTGGTCGCAAGCCGCCGTCTGTCGCTCTTGCGGCGATATCGCTCGACGCTGGCGTAGTCCACCGCAGCCTCCTCGACGAAGTCATTGCCATCGCGACGCACATTCGGACGCGTTTGCTGGAGACCAACGGCCCTCGCGGCACGGTGCGCGTCGTCAACCCAGCCTATCCGGCCGACGAATTCACCGACCGCTGGCCCGAGAATAAGGCCGCACAAGATCTGTATGACGGCGACCTCCGCCGCCTGATCGTTGACCTCTACAAGCTGCGTAATGAAAATCTCAGCCTTGCGGAACAGCAAGAGGTTCTGAAGCGTCTTTTCGGTGAGACGGCGGCATCCTACGCGATCGAGAGCACCCTGGATGCCCGACGAATCGAGATGGACGCCAATCGCATGCGTCTCGGCAGCACCGGCAAAGTGGTCGGGATGGCGGCACCTGCAGTGTCTACCTCAACAGCGGCGAAAGCGGCAACGCGCGAAGGCGGAGGCGAGCTGTCGGAGTGACCACCATTGATGAGCAGATTAAGGCCATGGCCGAACGTTGGCCTGGCTTCAAGGTCGTTGACAGGGGCGAGGCATATGCCGAGTGGCACGGCATCCTCGCACCCGATAAGCGAGAGCATCTCGTCCGTGTGAAGCATCTCGTTCCAATGGTGCTGGAGAATGTAACACTCCACGACGCGCAGCCGCGTGTGCAGGTATTGAAGCCACTGCTTGAACGGCATCCCGACTACGAAGAGGGACCAATCCCTCATGTGTACCGGAACCGCACCGAGCCGACATTGCCATACCTGTGTCTGTTCAGTCCAACATTGCGCGAGTGGGACATAAATGATCTCATCGCTCACACGACGATCCATTGGGCCGCACAGTGGTTGTATTTCTACGAAGGATGGCTTGTGACAAAGAAGTGGCGTGGCGGCGGTCGTCATATCAGACCCGACGAAGAGAAACGCCTTGAGCCAGCTGCCACGCCGATCTAAGGGAATCTTACTCGGACTTCGCGATCCGCTACCTTGGCCGGAAGACAGACCGTTCCGCATTCTTTCGATCGACGGCGGCGGCATACGCGGCATATTGCCCGCGACGATGCTGAGCGAAATCGAGGTTCGCTACTTAAACGGACGTTGCGTCGGCGACTACTTCGACATGATCACGGGCACGTCGACAGGCGGCATCATCGCGTTGGGCCTATCAGTGGGGAAGACCGCCAAGACTATCCTCGACCTTTATATCGAATACGGCAGCAAGGTGTTTCCGCCTGCGCGCTACAACATCTTCAACATTCGCAAGGCATGGCGCTGGATACAAGGTGCGCAGCATCATCGCTACGATCCGACACAGTTGGAGGGGCCACTCAGAGGTATCTTTCAATCGTCAAAGATCGGAGATGCGGAGCGTAGGCTGTGCATTCCCTCGTTCGACGGCTTTACCGAAGTCAACGTGTTCAAGACTCCCCACCACCGTGACTACAAAATGGATTGGAAGGAAGACATGGTCACGGTCGCTATGGCAACGGCCGCTGCCCCCACCTACTTCCCAGTCTATAAGAACGGTCAACGCATGTTCGCTGATGGCGGGGTTTGGGCGAACAATCCGGTTATGATCGGTTTGGTAGATGCACTTGTCTGCTATCAACTGCAACGCCGACAAGTTCACATCCTGTCTTTGGGAACAGGCGATACCGAAATCAAATTCAGCGACGGACAGATACTGCACGGCGGCCTCTGGGATTGGAAGGAGATCATTTCGTCGGCGATGCATCTGCAAAGCCAGAACGCGACTGGCCAGGCCGGACTCCTGATTGGTCGCGACCAACTCATTCGGCTGAACGCACCGCCGCCGACGGATGGCAAGAAACCGATCGAACTAGATGATTATGCCCGAGCCAGCAGCGAATTGCCGGGAATCGCGAAGAATCTGATCGACGACAATGGCGACGTCATTCGTGATCGCTTTCTCTTCGCTCCCGCAGACCCCTACCCGGCAATCTACGGACCGCGCGCAGGTTAGCGAGTCAACAAGCGCAATATGACGGCATCTTGAGCCGTGAGCCCACGATCAGATAGCACCTGTGGTCAGGATGGTGTTGAGGTGCTCAGCATGAAATTGCCCTTAATGGATAGCGAACCGAGGATAAACAATTCTCCGCGACCGATTTGCAGTACTTAGAGAAACAATCGGTAAAACGTGCGTCACACATTCCAGCGTCGTCTGCGCCAAAAGGTGCTCAATTGCTCATTTCCACCCTGACCTACGCGATCGGTGACGTGCATGGCCGTTTTGATTTACTCAGCACGCTGCTCGAGTTCGTTCGATCTGACGCCGAGAAACGGCAACAAGAACCTCGCGTGATTTTTCTCGGCGATATTGTCGACCGAGGTCCGGACTGTTGATTTCCGCTGAGAGCTGACCCGGGATTTTCGCCGAGAAGTGACCCGCCTCTATGTATGGTTTGGGTCTCAGGTTTTGGTCAAGGGGGCGGCTTTTTCTTTCTTGCTCGTTGCGGTTTGG
>JBARXT010000277.1:0-2185 GCA_049647485.1 Xanthobacteraceae bacterium | reverse complement strand
GATCGTCATGGGCTTCGCCGATGCTCGGGCTGACCGGCGGCGCCTCGGTACGTTGCGGCATCGGCATGCCGATATCCGGTGGCGGCAGCGTCGCGGCGCTGCCGGTTTCGCGGTTGCGCGGAGCGGGGCGTGCCGGCGCTTCGGCATAGCCTCCGCCAGCGGCAGCCATCTGCGGCTCGTCCCGCCGATGGGTCACAGCACGGTCGGCGCTGACGACATCGGCGCCGCGGCCATGCCGCGCGACGATCCGGTTCAGTTCCGCCAACGCCTCGATCTGGTCGACGATCACCTTGCGCATCTGCGCGGTGTTCTCGGCCGCCTCCTGCGGCAGCTCGAACACGCCGCGGCGAAGCTCCTCGCGGGTCATCTCCAGTTCCTGGTGCATTTCCGAAGCCATCTGCTTCATGCCCTGCACCATCGATGCGAACTTGTCGGCGGACTGCCGGAAGATCGTCTCGGTTTCCTGTGTGCTCCTCTCATAGAGGGCGTTGAGCGTTTCCGCCGTCGCCTGACGCTGCTCCTCGGCGACGATCCGAACCGCCTCGAACTGCCGGGTGATCGTCGCCGAACCGGTACCGGCGGTGTCCGCCACCACGCGGGCGATGTCACGCGCGCGCTCCTCGGCCGCGGCGAGCGATTCATCCAGCAGCGCGGTGAAGCGGGTCAGCCGCTGGTCGAGATCGAGGGTGCGCGCATCGATGGTGCTCACCAGCGAGTCGAGCGCCGCCTTGCGTTCGGCAATCGAGCTGTCGGTGTTGCGGTTGCTTTGCTCCATTGTGGTGACGGCTGCGATCAGCGCACGACCGTGATCCTCGAACTGGCTGGAAAGCCCGGACAGGCCCTCGATGGCCTTGGAGGTCTTGGCGTGGAACATCGTCAACTGATCTTCGAGATTCTGCGTGGCGTTGCCGCTGCGGTTGCTGACGTCGGTGATGGCCGACACGAATTCGGCAACGCGGGTGACCATCGCGCGCTCCAGCGAATTCAGATTGTCGTGCGCTCCGGTCAGAACTTCCTGCAGCAGGATGTTGCCTTCACGCAGCCGTTCGAACAGCGCCACCGTATCGGTGCGCAGGACCTTGCTGGTTTCCTGCATTTCCGTCACGGCCGCCATCGACACCTGACGCGACTGTTCGATGCTGGCACGCGACGCCTGCTCGAGATCCTTCAGCGATTTGTTCACCGCGCCGGTGGCCAGCTCGCCCGCCGCCGTGATCGAGCGCGCGACGGTCGAGCCGTTGGTGGCGATCGACTGCGAGAAGTTCAGACCGCGGCTTTCGATGGCCTTCAGGGCCTCCGACGTGACGCGTTCGATGTCGGTAATCAACTGGTTGCTCTTGCCGCCAATCGTTTCGACCAGCGATCCGCGCTTGCTGTCCAGCGTCTCCGACAGGCGGTCGGTCTGCTGCGACATATAGCCGACGATTTCGTCGGTCTTGCCGCTGAGAACCGCTTCGAAGCTGTTGCTGGCGCCAAGTACCGACTGCTCGATTTCCGCAGCCGTTGCCTTGGCCTTCTGGCCGGCTTCGTTCGCCGCGGCGACCAGCGACTGCTGGGCGGCGAGCGCGCCAGTCTGAATGGCCTCGACAGACGTCGCGGTGGCCGATGTGAGCGACTGTTCGACAGCCTGGGCCAGCGTCTTGACCTGATCCGCGGTATCGGATGTCGCCGCGACGAGCGAATTCGACAGCGCCTTCATCTGCTCCGAGGTGTCGGCGGTCACGCCGGTCAGCGCGCTTTGCGCTTCCCGCGCGCTGCGCAGAATTTGCGCCGCGGTATCCGATCCGACCGTCGCCAGCATCCGCTCGACGTCGGCAGATAGCGACTTGACGTGATCCGCCGCGCTGCTGGAGGCGGCGACCAGGGTCGCTTGCGCTTCCTGCGCGCCGGTGAGCACGGAACCGACGGCAGCCGTGCCGACCGATGACAGGCTTTGCTCGAGGTCGACCGACAGTGTCTTCACCTGACCGGAGACCTGGTCGGTGATGGCCATCAACGTCATCTGCGCGGACCGGGCGCTATTCGCCACGGCATCGGCGGCGTTGGCGCCAGCCTCCTTGAGGCTGCGCTCCATGTCGCTCGACATGGCCGTCAACGTCGCTTGCGCGTCACGTGTGCCATTCAGCAGCGTTGCCGCGGTGGTCGCGCCGGCGCCTGACAAGGTCTGTTCGATGGTGGCGGAGAG
>JBARXT010000276.1:0-7961 GCA_049647485.1 Xanthobacteraceae bacterium | reverse complement strand
CATGCACAGCGCGGCCAGCACCGAGAGCGCAAACGCGCATCGCCGCGCCAGCGCAAACCGGCGGCGCGCGCGTACGGCCGTCAATGTTGCGCCTCGGTGTGGAGCGCGTGTGCCGCCTTTTCCGTTTCGCTCAACAGGCGATCGACATAGGCGATACCGACCGCCGAAATGATGAAAACAATATGGATGATGGTCTGCCACATCACGCCGGTTTGCGTGTAAGTCGTCGCGCGGCCGACATCGCCGAGATTGCCCGCCTCGATGAAGGTGCGCAACAGGTGGATCGAGGAGATGCCGATGATGGCCATCGCCAGCTTGATCTTTAGCACGCTGGCATTGACATGGCTGAGCCATTCCGGCTCGTCGGGATGGCCCTCGAGATTGAGCCGCGACACAAACGTCTCGTAACCGCCGACAATCACCATCACCAGCAGGTTGGAAATCATCACCACGTCGATCAGGCTGAGGATCACCAGCATGATCTGCTGCTCGGAAAAACTGGTGGCGTGGGTAACGAGGTGCCAGAGCTCTTTTAAGAACAGCACCGCGTAGACCGCCTGCCCGACGATCAGCCCGACATAAAGCGGCAATTGCAGCCAGCGCGAACTGAAGATCAGCAAGGGGATCGGCCGTAGACGGCCGGGTCCTGGTGGCGGCAGCGGCGTTTCGGGCGTCATCGACATGAATCGGTCTCTGGTTGAAAAGAATGAATTGAAGGGAACGAATTTCGACTACACGCTACGCCCGTCGAATTTCTGCGACGTCAGCAAATCCGGCTCGACGCCGTCCAGGCATCTCACATTGACGGCCACCGTCTCCGTCCCGTCCGGCGCGGTGCCGTGCGCAAAGGACTGGATGCCGCAGACCTTGCAGAACAGATGCCGGATGTGATGCCTGTTGAAACGATATTCCGTCAATGCGTCATCGCCGCCCAGCAACTCGAAAGCCGATGCCGGCGTGAATGCGAGGATCGAGCCGAGCCTGCCGCAACGCGAACAGTTGCAACTCACGGTACGGTCGAGGTCCGCGGTCACCTCATAACGAACCGCGCCGCATTGGCATCCACCGGTATAGGCCTGCGCTGTCATGGCTTCATCCTGAACAAGTCGGGCCGTCATCCGGCGAGGGTGGATTTTGCCTGATTCGTGTTGCACGCGTGCGGCGTTTCTGAGGTTCCGGCCACCATGGCGACAAGGGACAGCAGACGGCGACACTCATCCGGCTTTCGGCCGAAATCAGCGGATCGCGACGATGAAGATGCGCGGGAACCGCAACAGCACCTTGCCGTCCGCCTGCGGCAGATAGGCCGCGGCCACCCGCGCGGTGTATTCGGCGAGATAAAGCTTGCGCTCGGGCAATTGCAGCGGATCGAGGAACGGCCGCAGACCGGTGCCTTTCACCCACTCAACAATGGCATCGGCATCGTCGAGGACGTGATTGTAAATCGTGTGCCAGATATCCAGCCGCGTACAGAGCGGCTTCAGGGCATCGTAGTAATCGCGCGGCCGCGGCAACGCGTCGCGCATCCTCGCGGCATTGGCAAGCGGCTCGCGAAACGGCTCCTCATGGGCCACCTCGCGCATCAGGATATGCGACGGTTCGTCGAGATTGTCCGGCATCTGCACCGCCAGCGCACCGCCCACCGACAATTTTCCGACCAGCCGCCTGAGATGCTTGAGATGATCCGGCACCCACTGAAACACCGCGTTGGCGAACAGCACATCCGCTTCGGCCGGTGGGACCCAGTGCGCGACGTTGGTCTCGATGAAGGTCTGGTCGGGCAACCGCTCCCGCGCCTGCCGCAACATGTCCGCCGAGGTATCGATGCCGGTCACGGCCGCATCCGGCCAGCGCTTCACGAGCAGTTCCGTCGAATTGCCCGGACCGCAACCAATATCGACCACGGTGCGGGCCTGTTGCAGCGGCACCTGCGCCAACAGATCGCGCGCCGGACGCGTGCGCTCGTCCTCGAACTTCAGATATTGCTGCGCGCTCCAATCGGCCATCGCAAGTCCCCTGCTGCGGAGCGACGTTTTACGTCACCCGCACGAGGATGACCAGCTTGCCGGCCCGGTCATCATCGCCTTGTTACGGCAACGTAGAACCGTTCCCGCAATCTCCATCACCGCGTCAGCTTCTTGTACTTCACCCGGTGCGGGATGATGCTGTCCTGGCCGAGGCGGCGCATCTTGTCCTTTTCGTAATCCTGGAAGTTGCCCTCGAACCATTCGACATGGCTGTCGCCCTCGAAGGCGAGGATGTGGGTCGCGATGCGGTCGAGGAACCAGCGGTCATGGCTGATGACCACGGCACAGCCGGCGAAATCCTCCAGCGCTTCTTCCAGCGCGCGCAGCGTATCGACATCGAGATCGTTGGTCGGCTCGTCCAACAGCAGCACGTTGGCGCCGGAGCGCAGCATCTTGGCGAGATGCACGCGATTACGCTCGCCGCCCGACAGCGCACCCACCTTCTTCTGCTGGTCCGCGCCCTTGAAGTTGAACGCCGAGCAATAGCCGCGCGAGTTCACTTCCTTCTTGCCGAGCAGGATCTGGTCGGTGCCGCCGGAGATTTCCTCCCACACCGTCTTCGATCCATCGAGCGCGTCGCGCGACTGATCGACGTAGCCGAGATGCACCGTCTCGCCGACGGTGATCGACCCGGCGTCGGGCTTCTCCTGTCCGGTGATCATGCGGAACAGCGTGGTCTTGCCGGCGCCGTTGGGGCCGATCACGCCGACGATGCCGCCCGGCGGCAGCTTGAAGGTCAGGTCGTCGATCAGCAGGCGCTCGCCGAACGACTTCGACAGCCCGTCGAAATCGACGACGTTTGCGCCGAGGCGCTCCGCGACAGGAATGATAATCTGCGCGGTTTGGGTCTGCTTCTCGCTGGCTTTGGCGAGCAGGTCTTCATAGCGCTGGTAACGCGCCTTGGATTTGGCCTGCCGGGCCTTGGGGGACGAGGCGATCCACTCCTGCTCGCGCGCCAGCGTCTTCTGGTGCGCGGCATCCTCGCGGCCTTCCTGTTCGAGGCGTTTCTGCTTCTGCACAAGCCACGACGAATAGTTACCCTCGTAGGGAATGCCGCGACCGCGATCGAGTTCGAGTATCCAGCCGGTGACATTGTCGAGGAAGTAGCGGTCATGGGTGACGATCAGGATCGCACCGGGATAGTTGCGCAGATGGCCTTCGAGCCACGACACGCTTTCGGCGTCGAGATGGTTGGTCGGTTCGTCAAGCAGCAACAGGTCCGGCTGGTCGAGCAGCAGTTTGCACAGCGCGACGCGGCGGCGCTCGCCGCCCGAGAGTTTCGTGACGTCGGCATCGTCCGGCGGGCAGCGCAGCGCGTCCATCGCCTGATCGACCTTGCTGTCGAGATCCCACAGGCCCTGCGCCTCGATCTCGTCCTGCAGCTTGGTCATCTCGTCCGCGGTTTCCTCGGAGTAGTTCATCGCGAGTTCATTGTAGCGGTCGAGGATCGCCTTCTGCTTGGCGACGCCTTCCATCACGTTCTCGCGCACGGTCTTGCTGGCGTCCAGCTGCGGCTCCTGTTCGAGGTAACCGACACGTGCGCCTTCCGCGACCCACGCCTCGCCGGTGTAGTCCTTGTCGATGCCGGCCATGATCTTGAGCAGCGTCGATTTGCCGGCACCGTTGACGCCGAGCACGCCGATCTTGGCGTCGGGGTAGAACGACAGATGAACGTTATCGAGCACCTTGCGGGTCGGATAGGCCTTGGTCAGACCCTGCATGAAATAGACGAACTGGCGCGCCATCGTGTTCCTTGAACCCTTGAAGCGGGGAATTGCGAGGTTGGGGATTTGCTGACCGCTGATGTAGCGATGCCGCGACGAAAGGGCAACTGCGGCGTTAAGTCTTTGCAAACCCTATACGAACGTTAAGCGGCGCGATGACAATTCGAACCGGTTTTTAATTATTTCCGGCGAAATTGCCGCCTTGAGTTCACCGTGGTCCCGCGCTTCGTGATCCAGCGCACGGAACGGCCCGGTGAAAGGCGACAGAGTGCGTCCCATGAGCACCATCATCACATCGAAGCCGGCCGCGCCGGCCACCGTCACCCAGCAGCCCGCATCGGGTCCCTGGCGCGAAATCGTCGATTTCTTTCATCAGTTCATCGTGGCGGCGTTCCACCCCTATCGCCCGGAGCAGCACTACATGCGCGGCCCCGGCCCGGCCTGTCAGAACAAGCGCGAGCCGCTGGTCCATCGCCATCTGATCTGAGCGCAAGCCCTCTCGCCGTTGTTGCGTCCGCGCCGATGGCGCGCGACGATAGCCAGCGAGCGGCATCGATTCCGACGCTGCACCATCGACAAACAGGCTCTGCGATGACACGGCTGCGCTGTGCAATTCTCGACGACTATCAGAATGTGGCATTGAAACTGGCGGATTGGGCGAGCCTTGCGGGCCGCGTCGACGTCACGGTGTTCGACAAACCGTTCGTCGACGCCGCTGAGGCCATCGCCGCGCTGCAGGATTTCGAGATCGTCTGCGCCATGCGCGAGCGCACGCCGTTCCGCGCGGATACGATCAACGCGCTCCCAAAACTGAAGCTACTGCTGACCTCGGGGATGCGTAACGCCTCGATCGATCACGAGGCCGCCAAGGCGCGCGGCATCACCGTCTGCGGCACCGCGTCGATGGGCGGCCCTACCGCAAGCCTTGCCATCGGCCTGATGCTGGAACTGACGCGGCATATCGGTTTCGAGAGCGAGCGCATGAAAGCCGGCGAACGCTGGCAGACGACGCTCGGCGAGGACATCGAAGGCAAAACCCTCGGCATCGTCGGCCTCGGCAAGCTCGGGCGGAAGGTGGCCGGCATCGCCAAGGCAATGGACATGAACGTCATCGCGTGGAGTGAGAACCTCACGCCGGAGGCCTGTACTGAAGTGGGCGTCACCTACGCCAGCAAGAACGAATTGATGGCGACGGCTGATGTCATCAGCATTCACGTCATCCTCAGCAAGCGCACGCGCGGGCTGATCTCGCGCGACGACCTCGCCCGCATGAAGCCGACCGCTTACCTCGTCAACACCGCGCGCGGGCCCATCGTCGATGAAGCGGCGCTGCTGGACGCCTTGCAGCGGCGCGCCATCGCAGGCGCGGCGCTCGATGTGTTCAGCGAGGAGCCGCTGTCGCGCGATCATCCGCTGCGCAAGCTCGACAACGTCGTGCTGACACCGCATCTCGGCTACGTCACCGCGGAAAACTATCGCTGCTACTATGGCGAGATGGTCGAGGACATCGAAGCCTGGCTCGCCGACGCGCCGGTGCGGGTGATCGGCTAGATTTTACGGAACCAATCGTCGTCATGCCCGGGCTTGTCCCGGGCATCCATCTTTCAAAAAGAGGATGGATCGCCGGGTCATAGGCGAGCGAAGCGACGCCGTTCCTTGAACGGCTATGCCCGGGCAATGACGCTTCCTTAAAGCAACTCAATCAAACCATGAAACATTGAAAGCAACAAAAAGCCCGGCGCGAAGGCCGGGCTTTTGAAACCACGGTGGGCTGTAACCCTTAGCGCACCGACACCGGCGCGGGCAGCGGCGGCACCACGGTGGGCGCGGTACCCGCCTGGGCCACGGTGGAGTCCTGATAGTTCTGCGGCGCCGGCTGCGCCGAAGCGGCTGCGGCGGGCGCAGCCTTGCTGCCGCCCGGCAGCACGACAACGCGGGTGCCGACCTTGACGCGCTCGAACAGGTTCTCGACGTCTTCGTTCAGCATGCCGATGCAGCCCGACGACACGAACTTGCCGATGGTGGACGGCTGGTTGGTGCCGTGGATGCGATAGACGGTCGAGCCGAGATACATCGCGCGCGCGCCGAGCGGATTGCCCGGTCCGCCCGCCATGAAGCGCGGCAGATAAGGCTGGCGCTCGATCATCTCGGTCGGCGGATGCCAATCCGGCCACTCGGCCTTGCGGCTGATCTTCTGCACGCCGGTCCAGGTGAAGCCTTCGCGGCCGACGCGGACGCCGTAGCGGATCGCCCGGTTGTTGCCGAGCACGTAATAGAGATAGGTGTTCGCCGTATCGACAACGATGGTGCCGGCCGGCTCCTTGGTGACGAAGGTGACTTCCTGACGGCGCAGATTGGGAGCGAGTTGCGCCTCACCTCCCTCGTCGGCTTCCGGCTGATCGTCCGGCGGAAGCGCCGAAAGCGAGGTCGGCCGGCCATCGCTGCCCATCGGCATTGGCGGCACCGAGCCGGTCACAGTGCCCTGACCGTTCATGCCGGTCGGCGGACGCATGCCATCGCTACCGTAGCCGGAGTTGCCACGATCGGAATAAGCCGGGGACGGTGCGTACGGCCGTCCGTAACGCGGGTCGTCCGGCGACATCACCGGGCCTTGCGGCGCGGCCTGATGCGAATAGACCTGCGAGTTGCCGGCGGGGCGGCCATAGCGCGGATCGTCAGGCGACAGGATCGGACCGGGCGACGACAGCGCGGTAGAATTGCCATGACGAGCCGTCGGAACATCGTCGGCGTCGTCGAAATTCGGCATATCGTCGGACCGGCTCGGCGCGCCGTGATAGTTTTCCAAAGTCGGCGAATAGACCGCGCCCGGCTGCGATGCCGGATAGCTCTGCGCCGAGGCCAGCATGGTTCCTGCCGCGCAGAGAGCGCCAGCCGCGAAAATCGTCAAAGTGGTTCTGATCATCATCGTCGTTTTATAATCCTAAGCCGACTCCGGACCGTTAACGCCAGATCACTCACGATAACGGCGCATTCAAGACAGAGCCGGCGAAATCCGCCCGGAATCCGTCATATTCTCCAGATCGCTGCCAAGCGTTGCGCGAATGCCGCACCGTTAGCCGGCGGAAAAACGCGAAAGCCCATTCGCCCGGCGGCGGTGGAAATCATGTCCGAAAGTCCGCCATGCTATGGAACCGGACGGACCGACTTGCAAGGGAAAGTCACGGATCGGACGGCCCTCGCCGCTGAACTTTTTGCGACCGGAACCGCCACGTTAAACTATGGTCAATGTGCCTGATTCGCGGCCCGGTGCGGTGACAAGCGAAGCGAATACCGGTTCGCGTCAAGAAACGCGTCAAACGAAAACGACAAGCCTCCGCAAGCCCGTGCTTCGCGAAGACAGATGGACAATTCATGCTTCCCGGCTTCCGCTTCCTGTTCGCCGCCATCGTGCTGTCGGTTTCGACGCTGGTTTTCGGCCTCGGCGCTGCAGCCCTGCTGCGCGCCTCCCACGAGCGGTTTGCCAGTCTGCCCGCGACGCCACCTGCGCCGATCCTGCCGCGCGCCGTCGTTGCCGATACGCTCTCGCGTGACGCTACGCCGCCGACGCTGGCTCTGTTGCAAGTCGAGACGCCGGATCTCGACAATCGTTCGACCACCGAAACACGCGCGCCAACGACGACCGGTGCCGATCATCGGGACCAGCCCCCGGCCGCTGCGGACGCCAAGCATATCGTGGAAGAAGTCGCGCGCCCTGTCGTCGAAGAAACTCCCGCGTCGGCGGCAGCCGCGACCATCAACGCACCACTCGCGACGGTGGAGGCTACCCCTGCCCCGGCGACGCCGCCCGCCGTGTCCATTTCAACAGAGGCTGCGGCGCCAGAGACGGCGGCAGCGCCTGAACCCACACCCGTAAACACCGAGACGACAGACGCGGACGAAGTAAAGGTCGCGACGACTCCCGCCGAACCCACTACGGACGAGCACGGCAGGGCTGAACAAGAGACAAGTGAGACGGGCACGATCGAGCCCGCCAAAACCGAACCGGAAACGCCGCGCATCGCGGAAGCCGCTCCCGAGGTCGAAGTCCGGCCCGCACCGCTGGAGCCTGCCGACGCGCCGATCAAGACCGCGATGCTGGCACCGAGCGCACCCGCGCCGTCCGCGATCCCCGATCCGGCCATCGCCATCGCCGGACCGATCCCGCAGCCACGCTCGCGCGAGTGGGCGCTGGCGCAGGGCCATGCGGCAC
>JBARXT010000275.1:0-1688 GCA_049647485.1 Xanthobacteraceae bacterium | reverse complement strand
GTCTCCGCGGCGAAGGCGGCGATGGCGGCGACCCAGGCTTTTGCTGAACGCAGGCGGGCAAACGGCATCGCTGCATGAGCGCATTTCGCGACATACGCGTGCTGCCGGTGGTGCTGGTGGCGGTGCTGGGGTTGGCGGTGCTGAAGTTCGCCGGCCTCGCCATCGATGGCGGCTATGTGTTCGACTACAATCCGAAGTCCACGCAGAAATCGTGGGCGCAGGAATATCTCAACTTTCCGTCCGGCAATCGCAACACGGTGGATGCCAACGATTTCGCCGGCGGCGATATCACCGGATCGGTGAGCGCCAAACCGAAGGAAGCGCCGGCGGCCAAGCCGCCGGAGACCACACCGCCGGCCGGCGCGATCGTCGTCCCGGATCAGCCGAAGGTGGTGTCCGAATCCGAGCGCGCCATTCTCGAGCGATTGCAGAGCCGTCGCCAGGAACTCGACGCGCGGGCACGCGAGATCGACATTCGCGAGAACCTGCTGAAAGCCGCCGAGAGCCGCATCGCCGACCGCGTCAAGGAATTGAAGGAAACCGAGGCGCGCATCGTCACCAAGACGCATGAAAAGAACGAGGCTGACGCCGCGCGTTTCAAGGGACTGGTCACGACCTACGAAGCGATGAAGCCGAAGGACGCGGCGAAGGTATTCGATCGGCTGGAAATGCCGGTGCTCTATGAAATCGCTTCGCAGATCGCACCGCGCAAGATGTCCGATATTCTCGGCCAGATGACGCCGGAAGCCGCCGAGCGGCTGACGGTCGAACTGGCGCGTCGCGCCGGCGGCGAAAAGACCGCATCCGCCGTCGAACTACCGAAGATCGAAGGCAAGCCGACCGCGTCGGATCGCTGACGGCGGGGCGCCGCTTCGCAAGATCAGGACACGCTCATGATTCTTCAGATCGTCACCCATCCCGTCACGCAACGCATGACGCGTGAGGACTATCTCGCCGATGCGCGGCCGACGCTGGAAACGTGGCGACAGGAGCCCGATCTCATCAGCAAATTTTATTGCGAGAATCCCGACGGCGCGCTGGTCGGCGTCTATCTCTGGAAATCCCGCGAACGCGCCGAGGCGACGCATGACGCGGCCTGGGTCGAGGGCGTGTTTCGCAAGCGCGGCGTCCGCCCGATCATCGAATACAAGGAGGTCCGCATGATCCTTGACAACGACAAGGGCGCCGTGACCGAGTTTTGATGCCGCTCGGGCCGGCACGTTGACGTTAACAAATCCTTATACGGCCTGACTTAGTGTGGTGGTTCGGAAGTTCGCTTCATTGCCTCGGCGAGTCCTTCAAGCGAACTTCTGAACCTAAACCACACTAGGATCATAAATTTACTCGTGTCCTTTCGAAGCCGAAGTTTGCGACAGTGAACGCTGCATAGTGAGGCAAACTTCGGATTCAGGACACTAGACTTAACCGGAGCGACAGGGGCAAGATTCAATTCGCTCCATGTGAACAGGATCCGAAGACACTTGAGATGACGCGCATCGCTGCCCGGCATTCTTGGTTGCTCGCCCGTCGCCTTCGGGCCGCGGCCGCATGTCTTGCGATCCTCTCCGGCGTCGCTCTGACCACGCCGCCGGCCTATGCCGATCCGGTGCACGGCGAGGCGACGCTCGCAACCGAGAACGGTTATGCGCGGCTTGTCGTCAAACTCGACGAAGATGTTGATTCCGAGG
>JBARXT010000274.1:0-3697 GCA_049647485.1 Xanthobacteraceae bacterium | reverse complement strand
CGCACCGGCTCATGCCGCGAAGCCAGCCTGCGCCAATCCGGACGCGCTCGGCATCGGCCGCATCGTCGAGATCGACACCGCTGGCGGGCCGGGTTTCGGCTTCGAGCATTTCAAGCAACTCGACTTCCTCCGCGACAAGGAAGTGGTGCTGACCTTCGACGACGGCCCGTGGCCGCACACCACGCACGCGGTGCTGAAGGCCTTGGCAGACCAGTGCACCACCGGAATCTTTTTCGCGATCGGCAAGCACGCCACCTACCATCCGGAAATCCTCAAGCAGGTGGCAGCCGCCGGTCACACCATCGGCGCGCACACCTGGTCGCACGCCAACCTCAACGGCAAGAAGATGAACGAACAAGCGGCCAAGGACGAAATCGAAAAGGGCTTCAGCGCGGTGAAATGGGCGCTCGGCGCCGCGCCCGCGCCGTTCTTCCGCTTCCCCGCGCTTCAGCATCCGCCGGCGATGGTGACCTATCTCGGCAACCGCAACGTCGCGATGTTCTCCTGCGACATCGACTCCTTCGACTTCAAGTCGCGCAACGCCCAGCAGGTCATCGACACGGTGATGAAGAAGCTGGACAAGCTCGGCAAGGGCATCATCCTGATGCACGACTTCCAGAAGCACACCGCCGAAGCTTTGCCTGAATTGCTGCGCAGACTGAAGGCCGGCGGCTACAAGGTGGTGAAGATGCGCGCCAAGGCGCCGGTGGAGACGCTGGCGCAGTACGACGAGGAACTGCTCAAGAGCGTCAAGCTGCCGACCGTCAGCACGCGGCCGATCTCCAGCGTCGTCAAGACGGTGACGGAATAGTTTTGCGTAAAGGAGGTACCGGTACTGTGACGCCGTCGTTGCGTATTGAGGGTTACGTTATCCTGTCGGCCAACGGCATGCTTGCGGATGCCAACCACGTCATGCCGCCCGAGCTCAAATTCGAAGGCGACCAGGAATTCTTCAACGACGCGCTCGACAACGCCGATCTCGTCGTCCACGGCCGCAATTCCGGCGAGGAGCAGCCGAATTCCCCGAAGCGCACGCGCATCGTCTTGACGCGCAGCGTCAAGGCGTTGGCGCCCGATCCGTCCAATCCGAAAGCGACGTTATGGAATCCGGCGGGCGCGTCGTTCGACGCCGCGTGCGAACGCGCCGGTGTGCGCAGCGGCATTGCGGCGATCATCGGCGGGCCGGCTGTATTTGGCTTGTTCCTCGATCGCTTCGATACGTTCTGGCTGTCGTTCGCGCCGCATGTCCGGATTCCCGGCGGCGAGCCGGGCCTGCCTGGCGTGCCGGCGCGCACGCCGCAGGCGGTGCTCGCCGCACACGGGCTTCACGCCGCGGAAACGCGCATCCTCGACGCGGCGCATGACGTCAACGTGACCGCGTGGCGGCGGTGATCGTCTGCGACCACCGCGCGCGCAAGCAAGGCTAGTAATTGTTCGCTGGCTCGGTATAGGCGGGCATCTCCGCCCGCCGGCCACTGCCGATTGCGGCGATCATCAACAGCCCGCCGATCAGCGACAGGTTCTTCAGCGCCTGGATCAGGTTGCCCTTGGCATCGGGCCAGGCCTCGTTCCAGAAGTCGTGGAAGTAGAACGTCGCGGCGATCACGAACAGCGCCAGCAGCACCGCGAAGAACCGCGCGCCGAGGTTGAAGGCGATCAAAAGGCCGCCGACCAGTTCCAGCGCGCCCACGGCGATCGCCAGCATTTTTGCCATCGGCATACCGCTCACTCCTTCGAGCTGCGTGATGTAGTCCGCAAGCTCGGCGGGCATCGCCACCTTGGCGGCAATCGCCTCGGTGGTGCCGGCGAGATCGAACAGGTGCATCGCACCCGCAACGACAAACAGAATGGCGAACAGAAAACGGCCGATGGAGATGAAAGCTGGCATCTTCGCCTCACGGGCAACCGCCGATACCCCGCGCACCGGCCGATGGAGTATGGGCTGCGATTTCGGTTTTTCATATCCCCGCGGGCAAGGGCATATGCCGAACGCAAATAGTTCCAAATCACGAACCACACGAAAAGCGTCGTCCCTGCGAAGGCAGGGACCCATACGCCGCAGCGCTTCGGCTCAATAACCACCGCCAGGAGTTATGGGCCTCTGCCTTCGCAGGGCGACACCGAGGTTGTTTGATCCTGCGTGGTACATCTCGCGCCGGACTCGCGGGATGACGCGACCGCTAACGCGATCTCACCCGAACAGGCTCGGCTGCTGCCGCCCGGCCCGGTCCTGCGCCTCGACCGCCGCCACCGCCGTCATGTTGAGGATGCCGCGCGCGGTCACCGAGGGCGTCAGGATGTGCGCCGGCCGGGCCGGGCCGATCAGGATTGGGCCGACCGGAAGACCGTCCGCCAGTTCCTTGACCATCTGATAGGCGACGTGGGCGGCGTCGAGGTTCGGCATCACCAGCACGTTGGCGACGCCTTCCAGCCGCGACTGCGGCAGCACGTAGTCGCGCTTGATCTGGGACAGGGCAGTGCCGCCCTGCATCTCGCCGTCGGCCTCGATCTCGGGATGCCGTTCGTTCAAAAGCGCGGTGGCGCGGCGCATCTTGCGCGCGGCCTCGGTGTCGTAGCTGCCGAAGTCGGAATGCGACACGAATGCGATCTTCGGCTTGATGCCGAAGCGCTGCACATGCGCCGCCGCCGACGCCGCGATCTCCGCCAGTTCCTCGGCGGTCGGATTGGGCCGCACCTGCGTGTCGGCGAGAAAGAACGAACCCTTCGAGGTAATCATCAGCGACAGCGCCGCGAAATCGCTGACGCCGGGGCGCGCGCCGATGATTTCGCGCACATGGCGCAGGTGGCTCATGAAGCGGCCTTCGACGCCGCACAGCATCGCGTCCGCTTCGCCGCGCACCACGGCGAGTGCCGCGATCACCGTGGCATTGGTGCGGACCATGGTGCGCGCCGCGTCCGGCGTCACGCCATGGCGTCCGGCCACATCGATATAGCTCTGCACGTAGGAGCGATAGCGCGGATCGTCTTCCGGGTTGACCAGATCGAAATCGTGCCCCGGCCGGATCACCAGGCCGAGCCGCGCGATGCGCGCGTTGATGACCGAAGGACGTCCGACCAGAATCGGCCGCGCCAGCTTTTCCTCCAGCACCGCCTGCGTCGCGCGCAGCACGCGCTGATCCTCGCCCTCGGCATAGATCACGCGCACCGGCTGCGTCCGCGCCTTGCTGAACACCGGCTTCATGATCAGGCCGGAGCGGAAGGTGAATCGTTCGAGCCGCTCGCGATACTGGTCGAAGTCCGTGATCGGCCGCGTCGCGACGCCGGAGTCCATTGCCGCCTTGGCCACCGCAGGCGCGATACGCAAAATCAGACGCGGATCGAACGGCGTCGGGATCAGCGAGCCGGGACCGAAGCCATGCACCTCGCCGCCATCCCCGCCCGGCACGGCGGCATCCGATGGCGCTTCGCGCGCCAGTTGCGCGATGGCGTCGACGGCGGCGCGCTTCATCTCCTCGTTGATCGCGGTGGCGCCGACATCGAGCGCGCCACGGAAGATGAAGGGGAAGCAGAGAACGTTGTTCACCTGATTGGGGAAGTCCGAACGCCCGGTGCAGATCATCGCGTCGGGGCGCGCCTTGCGTGCTTCATCGGGCATGATCTCCGGCGTCGGATTGGCGAGCGCCAGCACCAGCGGCTTGTCCGCCATGCGCTTGACCATCTCGGGCTTCAGCACGTT
>JBARXT010000273.1:0-9146 GCA_049647485.1 Xanthobacteraceae bacterium | reverse complement strand
ACTTCCTGAATTTCGGCCAACGTCAGCGCACGCTCCGAGCCGGGGAAGGGGTGGATGAACGGACCCGCCCCGAGGATGCGGTCGCCAAGGTGGCAGATCGCCAGCGCGTAGTTCATCGACGGGTTGTAGCTGCGCACCGAATAGAAGTTCGGACCGAGCAGGAACGAAGGCCCGCCTTGCATCGGCGTCCATAGTTTCGCCGTCGCGTTGGAGTGCGGAAACGGCCGGCCATCGGCACGCGTCACGCCGGCGCTGGCCCACGCCGCGTAGCTGCGGCTGCCTGCCGATGCGCCGGGCGCGCGCACCTCATAACCCCAGTGTTCGTTGCGATGATACTTGCCGCGCTTCACCAGATAGCGCGCGGTCGATCCGAGAGCGTCGTCCGGCTTGCCGAACGGCGAGACGCGGCCGTCGCCGTCGTAGTCGAAGCCGACATTGAGCCAGACTTCCGGCATCCATTGCGTGTGACCCATCGCGCCGGCCCATGAGCCGCGCATTTCGGCAGGTGTGCTCCAGCCGCGCTGCACGATCTTCAGCGCGTTGATCAGTTCGGTTTCCCAATAGGTGCGGCGGCGCGGCTCGCGCCACGCCAGCGCCGCCAGCGAGGGAAACACCGGCCGCATATGGTTCTGCTGCACCAGCGGATCGCCATAGGCGGATTCGACGCCCCACAGCGCCAGCAGCGTGCCGCGCTCGACGCCGAAATCCTTCTCGATGTGCGCGAACAGTGCCTGGTTTTTCCGCAACGCTTCCTTGCCGGCGATCAGCCGCCAATCCGACACCCGGCGATTGATGTACTGCCAGACCTGTTCGTGGAATTCCGGTTGCTTGCGCATCTTCGCGAACACGCTCATGTCCGGCTCGATTCGGCCGAGAACACTGCGATAGGTCTGGTCGGAAATGCCGCGCGAGCGGGCCTTGGCCTCGAAGCCATTGCGCCAGGCATCGAAGTCTGCCGGCGCGGCAAACGCAGCAGCCGGAGCGGCGAACAAGGCACTCGCACCGGCGGCAGCCTGCAACAGACGGCGGCGTGTCATCGTCATGCGGGAATCGCTGTCATCCATCGGAGGAGTGTAGGCGGCGCGTCGCAGCACGCCAAAGGTCTTTTCGACGCGGAACGGAACCCGGCTATTCGCTTTTCGTGGCGGGTTCGGTTGCGGCGGAACCTTCGCTGGAGGAGGTTGCGGCTTTCGCCTCGGTGTCGGTTGCAGGCACCTCGCGTCCGCGTCCCTCGATCAGCCGCTCGTAGGCGGAGATCAGCGTCACGTAAGGATTGACCCAGAGCCAGCCTTCGCGCGTGAACACCTGCACGTCGAAATGCAGGTGGACGGTGGTACCGCCTTGATAGTCCTGATAGTTCGACACCAGCCCGAGTTTCTCGCCTTCGGCGAAGCGCCGGCCGTTCAGCACGCCGTCCGCATCGAGTTGGGCGGGATTCATGTGCATGTAGCGGAAGCGGATATGTTCGGTCCGGGTGTTGACCAGCAATGTCACGGCTTCCCGCTTTGGCGAGCGCAACAGGGTGCCATCGCGCACCGCGATCACCGGAAAGATATCCGGCTCGCAGCGGTCGGCGCTCTCGTTGCGCAATCGGCAGGCGGACGGGCGGATGTCCTGGCCCTGATGGCCGAATCCGCTGGCACATTGTCCGACTTCGAAATCCCGCGCCTCGCAGAAATTGTCCTGCCACGGATAGGAGTAGTTTTCGCGGGCGGACTCGTCGAACACCAGCGGCTTGTCGTTGGACTTGCAGTGATACTTCGCGCCCTTGCGATAAGGCGGCGGCACCCGGCCGCGCTGGAAGCAGTCGCCCCAGTTCAGGAACGATTGCGAATTGGCGTAGGTGGGGGCTTCCAGCAGCGGGAAGCGGATCTGCGAATAGACCGTCCAGTCGGCATGGCCGCTCTGTTCGCGGTAGCCGCTGTTGGCGATGATTTCTCCAGGCGGACGATAGGTGAAGTCGGGCGAAAAATCGGTGGGACGCGGCGCGATGTCCGCGGTCTTGTTGGAGCGCGCGCGAGATGGCTGGCCGCCGACGATGCGAAGTGCCTTGATAAAGCGTTCGGCGACGCTCGATGCTTCACGGCAGGCGAGGCGGTCGGCGCGCGGCACGCTGTCGAGGCAATGGATCGAGACAACATAGGGAACGCCGAACGCCGTGAAGCGATAGCGCACGTAGCCCTCGCGGATCACCCGACGGATATCGGGGAATTGCCCCACCAGCGCGCGCACCGACTCGCCTTTGTTGGCGACCGGATCGTTGATGTCATAAACCAGCAGCGATCCGGTGATCTGCACTTCGACCGGCTTGGCGTAGACGCGCTCGGGAGCGCCGTCGCCCGCCGCTTGCGGCAGGCTGAACAAGGCATCGTAACCGGCGCCGCCGGCAACGAACATCTCGGCTTTATTGAATCCCGATTGATAATGGGAGATCGCGATGCTGTCGGGGGCGCCGCTATCCCGGTCCTTGACGTAGCCGGCCGTATCGAACGGCAGCAGCACAGGCACAGGGCTGCGGCTGATGCCGCGAAACAGCGGTGAGGTGATGGCGTTCAATTGCTCGAACGCGGGCATGACACGTGGATCGGACGGCGACAGCCGGCGGCGGCTGGTGAATGTGAAGCGGCCCGCCAGCTCGGGATGCGCGGCGATCTCCGACTTGAACTGATCGAGCGCCGCGCGCCATTCGACGTGAATCGCCGAGATCGCGGGCGTCTTGAACTCTTCGCCGGCGGCGGGAGCAGCGAGGACCACCAGACCCACGAGCGCCGAGAGGCATCGCCTCCCCAATATACTGTCAGCGCAACGTGAGATGGTGTTTCGCAATCGTTCGGCTCCCGCAGGCCGTCAGGCGATGGACCTGATGGAAGTTAGTCCTTGGCGCGCTCGACGTAGGAGCCGTCTTCGGTCAGGACCACGATCCGGGTACCGACGCCGACATGTGGCGGCACCGCCGAACGAACGCCGTTCGACAGCATGGCGGGCTTGTAGGACGAGGACGCGGTCTGTCCTTTGGTCACCGGCTCCGTGTCGACCACCTCCAGCGTAACGCGCTGCGGTAACGTGATCGCGACCGGCACCACGTCGTGCATCGACAGTTTGACGGTCATGTTTTCCTGAAGGTAAGGCGCGGAACTGCCGATCACGTCCTTCGGCACCTGAACCTGATCGTAGGTTTCGTTATTCATAAAGTGGAAGCCGTCGCCGTCCTCATAGAGGAAGTTGTAGTTGCGATCCTCGATGGTGGCGCGCTCGACCTGATCGGTGGTCTTGTAGCGTTCGGATATCTTTACGCCGTCGCTGATTCGGCGCATTTCGATCTGGCTGACCGGCGTGCCCTTGCCGGGGTGGATGTTTTCGGCGGACAAGACCACATAAAGCTGGCCGTTTTGCTCGATCACATTGCCCTTGCGGATAGAACTGGCGATGACTCTCACAGAAAATATTCCTAGCGTTCGGGTTCGGGGCCGATCGGGCCAAGGCGGTTCCGGCGGCGAAGCGGTTTCGGGCTGCAACATACTGATTTGGGGCGCTGACGCTAGAGCGTTTTCAAGCGAAGTGGATACCGGTTCGCGTAAAGAAAACGCGTCACAACTAAAACCTGGAGCCCCGTTCCGATTTGATCGGAGCGGAAATGGCTCCAGGGGGCAGGCCCCAACATTTGCACCCCGCATTGGCGGGCAATCATGAGTCCGGACGAGCGCCCTTCGCCGTGGTGGAACCGAAATCGCCATCAGGATCGCAGGCCTTTTCTGATGGCGCGCAACGCCATCACGATGGCCTGCCGGAACTGGTTTGCGGCTGCGGGATTCGTCGAGGTCGAAACCGGAGTGCTCCAAATCTCGCCCGGAAACGAGACCCATCTGCATGCGCCACGCACCACGCTGACCGGTCCTGAGGGCGAAAGCCTGACGCGTTACTTGCGCACCTCGCCGGAGTTCGCCTGCAAGAAACTGCTTTCGGCGGGCGAGAGCCAAATTGTCGAATTCGCGCGCGTGTTCCGCGACCGCGAGCGCGGCGACCGGCATCTGCCGGAATTCACCATGCTTGAATGGTATCGCGTGGACGAGCCATACGAAGCGGTGATCGCGGACTGTCTGGCATTGATCGCGCTGGCGGCGGATACCGCGCAGACCCGCGCCTTCGCGTTTCGGGGACGTAGCGCCGATCCGTTCGCCGGAGCCGAGCGGGTGACCGTTGCCGAGGCGTTTGAACGTTCCGCGGGCATCGATCTGCTGGCGACCATCGACGGCGGCGAAGGCGATCGCGCCGCGCTGGCCGTTGCCGCGCGCGACAAGGTACGGGTTGTGGACGACGACACCTGGTCGGATATCTTCAGCAAGATTCTGGTCGAGCATGTCGAGCCGCAACTCGGGCAGGGCCGGCCGACGGTGCTCTATGAATACCCCGCCCCGGAATCGGCGCTGGCGCGCGCTAAACCGTCCGATCCGCGTGTCTCGGAGCGTTTTGAAGTTTATGCCTGCGGCGTCGAACTCGCCAACGGCTTCGGCGAACTGACCGATGCGTGCGAACAGCGGCGGCGGTTCGAACTGGCGATGGATGACAAGGAGCGGCTTTACGGCGAACGCTATCCGCTCGACGAGGATTTTCTCGCCGCGCTTCAAGCGATGCCGCAGGCGAGCGGCGTGGCGCTCGGCTTCGACCGGCTGGTGATGCTGGCGTCCGGCGCGCAACGGATCGATCAGGTGGTGTGGACGCCGCCGGCGGGCAACGCATGAACGAGAAAGTTTCCACCACGCTGCGCGAACCGCAGCAACTGATCGCGCAGGGGCTCGCGCCTGCATCGGCGCTGGCCGATCTGGAGAAGGTCGCAGCGCGTTACGCGGTGGCGCTGACGCTGGGCGTGGCCGCGCTGATCGATCCGGGCGATCCAACCGATCCGATCGCGCGTCAATATGTGCCGGATATCAGGGAACTGGACAATCTGCCGATCGAGAACGTCGATCCGATCGGCGACCACGCGCGCTCGCCGGTGGAAGGCATCGTCCATCGCTATCCGGATCGCGTGCTGTTCAAGCTGGTGCATGTCTGCGCGGTCTATTGCCGCTTCTGCTTCCGCCGCGAAATGGTGGGACCGGGCAAGGACAGCGCGCTGACGCCGGATGTCTACGATGCGGCACTCGACTATATCCGCTCGCATCCGGAGATATGGGAAGTGATCCTGACCGGCGGCGATCCGCTGATGCTGTCACCACGCCGCATGGCCGAGGTGATGGCCGATCTCGCCGCCATCGATCACGTCAAGATCATTCGCATCCATACCCGCGTGCCGATGGCCGACCCCACGCGCATCACGGCCGAAATGGTTTCGGCGTTGCGCGTGCCGGGCGCGACGACATGGCTCGCGGTCCATGCCAACCACGCGCGCGAATTTTCCGGGGCCGCACGCGAAGCCTGCGCGCGGATCGTCGATGCCGGCATTCCGATGGTCAGCCAGTCGGTGCTGCTCGCCGGCGTCAACGACAACTCACCCGCGCTCGAAGCCTTGATGCGCGCCTTCGTCGAATGCCGGATCAAGCCGTATTATCTGCATCACGGCGATCTGGCGCCGGGCACGGCGCATCTGCGCACCACGCTGGAGAAGGGGCAGCAGTTGATGCGAGATCTTCGGGGCCGCGTTTCCGGGCTGTGCCAGCCGGAATTCGTGCTGGATATTCCAGGCGGCTTCGGCAAGGCGCCGGTCGGGCCAAGCTATCTCGTGCGCGCCGCTGAAAGCGGTCCGGAGGGGGACTATGACGTCACCGACTTTTGCGGCGGCGTCCATGCCTATCCGCCACGCTCCTGATGCGCGGGTTCGATGACGAAGCGGGACCCGCCCGAGGATGATGACAACAACCGGACGTTGGAAAATGCGGTGCTGCTCGGCTTTTTCGTGGTGCTGGCTGCCGCGGGTGCATGGCTGCTGACGGCCATGGCGGATGTGCGCAAGGGGCTCGATTGCTCGGCGCAAGGGCGGCGCAATTGTGGAACGATCGAAACCCCCGAACGTTTCCGTTAGATCGAAATGCGCGCTCTATCGTGCGTGAAAATCGGCCAAAACCCGACGTGAGGTGGCGCGGGTGTCTCGAATCCGCTTCAATGCAGACGGTTCAGGTATCGATGGAGGCCGACATGACCAAATGGATTGCGACAGCTGCCTTGCTGCTGATGATCACCGCGCCCGAAGCGATCGCGCAAACCGGTCGGAATAATCCCAGCCAGACCGCGCCCGGCGTTACCTCCCCGCTTCCCAACGCGCCCGTCGGGCATCGGCAGCCGCGCCGCAGCGACGTGTCGGAGAACGCGATGCAGCGCGATCCCAACGATCCGATCTCGCGTGAGGACGCCTTGCTTGACCGCAAGCTCAAGAGCATCTGCCGCGGCTGCTGAACCGACGGGTTACTTTTCCCGCGCGGCGAGCGCCACGCCGATCAGGGTCGCGCCGCCGAATAACAGGTTGATGCCGACCAGAAGGCCGATCGCCCAGAGCGCCGAGCCCGGCAGGCCGGCGACGATGATCGCGGCGACGATGATGTCCATGATGCCGGCGGTCAGCATCCACCCCCAGCGCTGCGACAACTCGCGACGATGCTCCAGTGCGTACATGATGGTCGTGACACCTTCCGCGAGGAAATAGGCTCCGACGATGATGGTCAGCGTCAGAGTGCCCTGAACCGGCCGCGCCAGCAGGATGACGCCGACGCCGATCGCCAGCAGCGCCGAAATCAACGACCACCAGAAGCCAGGCATCTGCCGCGCCCAGAATGTCAGCGCCAGCCCGGCGGCACCGGCGACCAGAAACATCCAGCCGAGAAAGACGGTGACCGCGAGACTCGCCAGTGGCGGTACGATCATCGCCGCGAGCCCGAGGATCGCCAGCAAAATGCCTTCGATCAGGAAGGCTTTCCAATTGTCGCGCACCGCCGCGTGCATCTTCGACGAGAGATTGTCGGCGTCATGAGGAAGCGTCATGGAAATCTCCTGCGCTGGTGGACCGATGGCGGGACGCTGAGGGGTGGGGTTCCGATGTCGTTTCAACGGGGAGGTGAGTTGGGAGTTCCCGTCACGGGTCGATGATCGCGACGGCGCGCGTCCAGCCCGCGGACGCCCGCTCGATCTTCACCGGGAAGCATGAGACGGTAAATCCGGTCGGCGGCAGTTGCTCGAGATTGTGCAGCTTTTCGAGGTGGCAGTAACCGATATGGCGGCCTGCCTTGTGCCCCTCCCAGATCAGGCCGGCATCGCGGGTTTCGGCATACTTCTTCGCGGTATGCACGAACGGCGCGTCCCAACTCCAGCCGTCGGTGCCGGTCAGGCGAACGCCGCGCTCCAAAAGATACATGGTGGCCTCGTAACCCATGCCGCAGCCGGAGGCGACATAATCCGGCTGGCCGAATTTTGCGCCGGCGCTGGTGTTGACGACGACAATCTCGAGCGGCTTGAGCGTGTGCCCGATGCGTTTGAGTTCGTCGGCGACGTCCGCTGCAGTTGCCACGTAGCCGTCCGGCAGGTGGCGGAAGTCGAGCTTGACGCCCGGTTGCAGGCACCATTCCAGCGGCACCTCGTCGATGGTCCATGACCGCTCGCCGCGATTCATCGTCGGATGGAAGTGGTATGGCGCATCGAGATGCGTGCCGTTGTGGGTCGAGAGGTTGACGGTCTCGACCGCCCAGCCCTGTCCGTCCGGCAAGTCTTCGGCCTTGAGGCCGTCGAAGAATTGCAGCATGCGCGGCAGACCTTGCTGGTGATCGATATACTGGATGGTGGGATGATTGCCGGGCGGATCGGCCGGGACGTCGTTCTGCAGCGGCACGGAAATGTCGATCAGCTTGCGGGCCATGGTCGCTCCTGTCTTCGCCGGATGCGCATGACCGGGAGAGTAGCGTGCGAGCCCCGCTGCCCCAACAGGATCGATGCGTTCGGAAGCGAACGTCTCCTTCCACAATGGGCGGGCGAGGTGGCTTGCCCGCGCCGACAAACGCCATTATACGTTCGCCGCTGTCTCCGGAACGCGCTGCTTCGCGGCCGTCCGGCGCGGAGTTGGCGTTTCTTCAAGCGCTTGATTTGGCGGACATTTTCACGGCAGCGCGGAACCTCGGCCCGAGCGCGGCAATTGGCTCGGGTTTGGTGTTTCGCTCCCTTCGTCTATCGGTTAGGACGCCACCCTTTCACGGTGGAGAGAGCGGTTCGATTCCGCTAGGGAGCGCCACAATTTCAATGATTTAGCCGATCATGCTAAAGCATTCTGCGGGGCCGATCCGGGCCTCTCACCGAGAGCGATCCGCACCATGTTCAAAGCCGGACTGATCGTTGTTTTCACAATCGTCACGCCGTCGATAGTGCTGGCGCAATCGGATATCCGCCTGCCCAATGCGCCGCGCAGGACGCTGGAGAAGCCGTTGAAGCGTGCGCCGAATCCCTGCGCGGAGTTCGGGCCGGGATTCGTCAAGGTCGAGGGCTCGGACACCTGCGTCCGGCTCGGCGGCTCGATCAGTATCGGCACCGGCGGCGGATCGGGCGTGCGCAGCGGGCCGCGCTGACGCGGCGGTGAGGTGAGGAGATCGCCATGCGTCTCGACATCATCGTTCCAGTCATGATGTGCTGCGCGCTGCTGTGGTGGTTCGGCCAGGGCATGAGCTGGACCCGGCGCGCCGTGGTGACCGCCGTGACGCTCGCGGTGATCGTCGGCATTCTCTGGTTCGAGCGGGGCTTCAATTAGGGTCCCGCGCAAAAAAGAAAGGCTCCGCATGACGGAGCCTTTCTTTCAGGCACGCGATCCCGTGCGCGACATCATTCTGCTGAGCGAAAGAACAGCCATAGCAGAATGATCACCGGTATCGGCACGCCGAGCAGCCACAACAATAACCCGCGTCCCATAAATATCTCCTCAGTTTCATATCACCGAGGTAACGCATTAGGATGCCATGTTGTTCCTTCAATCTTTACCAGTGGCCGGTGTTCGGCATCGAGGCCCATGGCTCCTGCGGCGGCCTGGCATCGCCGGCTTGCAGGAGTTCGATCGAGTGCAGGTCCGGCGAGCGAACGAAAGCCATCTGACCGTCGCGCGGCGGACGGTTGATGGTGATGCCCAGCTTCATCAGGCGCTCGCAGGTCACATAGATGTCGTCGACCTCGTAGGCGAGGTG
>JBARXT010000272.1:0-2667 GCA_049647485.1 Xanthobacteraceae bacterium | reverse complement strand
CTGCTGCTGCGCATCGCGGCGCTCGCCGCGCTTGGACTTGCGGTCGCGATTCTCGCCGGCATCCTGCTGGCGCGCCGGATGGTGGGGCCGATCAACGCGCTGCGCGCCGGTGCGCGGCGGCTCGGCGCCGGCGATTTCGATCATCGCATCGAGGTGAAGAGCTCCGACGAGTTGGAAGAACTCGCCGACCAGTTCAACAGCATGGCCGGGGAATTGCGGGAGACCTATGCCGGGCTGGAATCCAAGGTCGCGGAACGCACCCGCGATCTGGCGCGGTCGGTCGACGAACTGGCGACGGCGCGCGACACCGTGCAACGCCAGGCCGACAAATTGCAGGAGCAGACCGATCAGTTGCAGCACTGGAATCGCTCGCTGGAGGAACGCGTCGAGAAACAACTCGGCGAGATCGAACGCATCCGAAGGCTGGAGCGCTTCCTCGCGCCGCAAGTGGCACAACTTATCGCCTCCTCCGACGGCCACGATTCGCTGCTCAACAGCCATCGCCGCGAGGTGACGGTGGTGTTCTGCGATCTGCGTGGCTTCACCGCCTTCACCGAAAGCTCCGAGCCGGAAGAAGCGATGAACGTGCTGCGCGAGTATCATGCCGCGCTGGGTGAATCGATCGTCCGCTACGAGGGCACCCTCGACCGCTACGCCGGCGACGGCGTGATGATCCTGTTCAACGCACCGCTGCCGTTTCCCGATCACGCGGAGCGCGCCGTCAGGATGGCGATCGAGATGCGCGACAGCATCGATGTGCTGGCCCGCAAGTGGCGCAGCCGCGGTCATAACCTCGGCTTCGGTGTCGGCATTGCGGTGGGCTACGCCACGCTAGGGCAGATCGGGTTCGAACGGCGACTGGAATACGCGGCGATCGGCAGCGTCACCAATCTGGCGTCGCGCCTGTCCGACGAAGCCAAGGCCGGACAGATCATCGTCAGCCAGCGCGCCTACGGCATGGTGGAACCTTTCGTCGAGGCGAGGCCGATCGAACCGCTCAGCCTGAAAGGCTTTCACCATCCGGTCGCCGCCGTGGAAATCCTGCGCTGGCGCACATCCTTGGCGGATGCCGGGAGCGAAACCCAGCATCCCAGCCGGGCGTCCTGAACTTGTCGCAGGTTGCAACCGACTCATTCTGCGGCGAGCCACGCTTGCGTCACCCCTTGGCGCTGGCGTGCGGCTTCAATAGTCTGTCCCCATCGACAACGAACTCCTTTGCAACCGGAATCCCTTTTATGAAACGCATTGCCGCGCGGCTCTCGTCCCGGCGCTGGTTTGAATGTCCGGTCCGGGCGCTGCTTGCGGCCGTGGCGCTATGTTTGCCGCCGCAATTCGTTCTCGCGGCCAACAACGAGGCCCCGAACAACGCCGCGGCAGTAACGGTTCTCACCACCGCCAATTCCTGCTTCTCCGATATCGTGGATGCATTCGGCCTCCTGATCCCGCGCGAGGAAATCGCGGTGCGCCCGGAGCGCCCCGGCCTGAAGGTGCAGGAGGTGCTGGTGGACGCCGGACAGACCGTCACCGCCGGACAGACGCTCGCCAAACTCAGCCAGCCGGACGGCGGCGGATCGACCACCGTGCAGGCGCCGGCCGCAGGGCTGGTCAGCGCCTCGACGGCCGTGGTCGGCGCCATCGCCTCGGGCAAGGGCGAGGCTCTGTTCAACATCATCACCGGCAACGAATTCGATCTCGCGGTGCGGGTCCCGACCCGCGACCTTGCCAAACTGAAAGTCGACCAGCCCGCCACCATCAGGATCAGCGGGATCGACGATCTTCAAGGCAAGGTGCGGCAGATCGGCGCCACCGTCGATCCCAACAGCCAGCTCGGCACGGCCTTCGTCGCGATCACGACCAAACGGTCATTGCTGGTCAACGCATCGGGGCGGGCGTCGATCAAGACCGGGGAAAGCTGCGGCGTCGCGGTGCCGCTGACCGCGATCCTCTACAGCAGCGCCGGCACCGTGGTGCAGGTGGTGCGGCGCGACCGGGTGGAAACCCGAAGGGTCGAGACAGGCTTGATGTCGGGCGGCCGGGTGGAAGTCCGCGAAGGCCTGTCGGAGGGCGAGACCGTGGTGGCGCGCGCCGGGGCGCTATTGCGCGAAGGCGATCCGGTGCGGCCGATCATGGCCGACGCCGCGAAGAAATAACGACGTCGTGCGCCGCAACGCAATTTTGCTTGGGGATTTAGCTGCCGGCCTTGGCGAGGCTGGCCGGCCTCTTGTCGCCGAAATGCACGTCGTCGAGCAGCGATGACGATACCGAGGGGACCTGCTTGCCGTTCGACGCTTGCGAGACGGCCATCCGGGTCTTGTTGAACACCGTCGCCGCATCAGCCGCGGGCGCCTTGAGGTTGTTCAGCAATTCGGCCACCACGAGGCTGTTCTGCCCATTGGCGTCATCGACCACCTGACCCGGCGCCGCCGACGACAGGATCAGCGCATTGTCCGGCGCATTGATCGGCGCGAGGCCGTGCGAATAGGACCGGAAGCGACGCTCATATGGATTGCGGCGCGAGGCATCGACCACCACCAGCTTGGCGCGGGCGCCGCGCTGCTTCATCGCGGCCAGCACGGATTCGATGCTGGTGCCGTCGCGACGGACATCGGATGCCTTCCAGATCGCCGCATCGACCGGTATCATGTAACTCTCGCGACCGACCTGCAC
>JBARXT010000271.1:0-3238 GCA_049647485.1 Xanthobacteraceae bacterium | reverse complement strand
ATCAGGACCAGGGCGGCGGCGGTTACGGCCAGCGCCCGCAGCGCCAGGCGCCCGCCCAGCAGCCGGCCCCGCCGCCGATGGACGACTTCGCCGACGACGATATTCCGTTCTGACCCAGGCGCGAGATCGCCTGCTCGTTCTGGAGAAAAGCCCTCGTTGCCGGGGGCTTTTCTTTTTTTCATACGCCCTGCGCTGCGCGCTGCGGCGCGGCGCGATATGCAGACGGTACGGTCGGCGCGCCGCCGGAACGCGGCGTCATTCCGTCATTCCGTCACCGCGGCCGCCCGCGAGATGCGTCGCGCTTCCTCCGCGCCCTTGCGCTCGCTGTAGCGGTCCACCAGATGCTCGCCGTGGCCGCGCACCAGCAGGGTGAACTTCACCAGCTCTTCCATGACGTCCACCACGCGGTCGTAGTAGGGCGAGGGCTTCATGCGGCCGTCGTCGTCGAACTCCTGCCAGGCCTTGGCCACCGATGACTGGTTGGGGATGGTGAGCATGCGCATCCAGCGCCCCAGCACGCGCAGCGTGTTGACCACGTTGAACGACTGCGAGCCGCCGCTGACCTGCATCACCGCCAGGGTCTTGCCCTGGGTCGGCCGCACGCTGCCGTCTTCCAGTGGCAGCCAGTCGATCTGGTTCTTGAACACGCCGGTGATCGTGCCATGGCGTTCGGGCGACACCCAGACGTGGCCCTCGGACCACTGCGACCACTCGCGCAGTTGCCGCACCCTGGGGTGCTGCTTGTCCACGCTGTCGAGCATGGGCAGGTCGTGCGGATCGAACACCCGGGTCTCGGCGCCGAGATACCGCAGGATGCGTTCGGCTTCCAGGGCCAGCTTGCGGCTGTACGACTGCGGCCGCAGCGAGCCGTACAGGATGAGGATGCGCGGGCGCCGTGCCTCGCCGTGGCCGTCGGCCAGCGGTTGCGCGGGCGGCGGCAGCAGGCGCGTGTCCAGGTGCGCGGGAAGGTCGAAGGGGGATTGTCCGGATTCATTCATTCCATTATTCTAGAAAAATGGAAACAAAAGATGCAATCGCCGCGCTCACCGCCCTGGGCCACGGCACCCGGCTGGCGGCCTTCCGCCTGCTGGTCGAGGCCGGCCCTGCGGGCCGCATGGCCGGGGATATCGGCCAGGCGCTGGACGTCCCCGGCGCGACGCTGTCCTTCCATCTGAAGGAACTGGTGCATGCCGGCCTGGTGGAGAGCGAGAGCCAGGGCCGCTACGTCTGTTATCGCGCCAACTTCCAGGCAATGAATGGCCTGATCCAGTACCTCACCCACAACTGCTGCGCCGGTTCGGGCAATGCCGAATGCGCACCGGTGACCGATCCTGCCTGTGGCTGCTGACCGGGCGGCCGTTCTCCTGCAGCGCACCGCCTTCCTCCACATGACGTCCTCGCCATGACCCATAACGTCCTCTTCCTGTGCACCGGCAACAGCGCCCGCAGCGTCCTGGCCGAAGCCACGCTGCGCGCCTGGGCCGGCAACCGATTCAAGGTGTTCAGCGCCGGCAGCCAGCCCACCGGCACCGTGAATCCGTTCGCCTTGACTCAACTGCAGGCCGAGGGCATTTCCACCGCCGGGCTGCGGAGCAAATCCTGGGACGAGTTCACCACGCCGGGGGCGCCGCGCATGGACCTGGTGGTGACGGTGTGCGATTCGGCAGCAGCCGAAACCTGCCCGGTGGTGTTCGGGGATTTCCTGCGCACCCATTGGGGGCTGCCTGACCCGGCGGCGGCCGCTGGCAGCGACGACGACAAGCGTGCGGCGTTCAGGCAGGCCCATCGTGTCATCCAGGCCCGGCTGATGGCCTTCCTGGCGCTTCCTTCGTCGGTCTGGGAGGACCGTGCGCAGCTCAAGGCCGCCCTGGACAAGATTGGCTTTGTCGAGGCCGAGGACGAAGCCGGTGAGTGACGCTGCACCCCGCATGGGGTTCTTCGAGCGCTACCTGACCCTTTGGGTGGCATTGTGCATCGTGGCCGGCACGCTGCTGGGCCATCGCTGGCCATCGGCGTTCGCGCACCTGGGCAGCATCGAGTGGGCGCAGGTGAACCTGCCCGTGGCCGCGCTCATCTGGGTGATGATCGTGCCCATGCTGATGAAGATCGACCTCGGCGCGCTGCGCCAGGTCGGCCGGCACTGGCGCGGCATCGGCACCACGTTGTTCATCAACTGGGCGGTGAAGCCGTTTTCGATGGCCCTGCTGGGGTGGTTCTTCCTGCGCCACGTCTTCGGACCTTGGCTGCCGGCTGACCAGGTGGACTCCTATATCGCCGGCCTCATCCTGCTGGCGGCCGCGCCGTGCACCGCGATGGTGTTCGTGTGGAGCAACCTGTGCCGCGGCGACGCGGCGTTCACCCTCAGCCAGGTGGCCTTGAACGACGCCATCATGGTGGTGGCGTTCGCGCCGCTGGTCGCGCTGCTGCTCGGCATTTCCTCGATCACGGTGCCGTGGGCGACGCTGGCCATCTCCGTGGGGCTGTACATCGTGGTGCCGGTGATCATCGCCACCGGCCTGCGCGCCTGGGTGATGCGCAACGGCGGGCAACGGCGGCTCGACGGCTGGCTGGCCCGGCTCGGCCCGCTGTCGCTGGCGGCGCTGCTGCTGATGCTGGTGCTGCTGTTCGGGTTCCAGGGCCGGCAGATCCTGGCCCAGCCGCTGGTGATCGCGATGCTGGCCGTGCCCATCCTCATCCAGGTCTATTTCAACTCGGGGCTGGCCTATCTGCTCAACCGCCGCCTGGGCGTGGCCCACTGCGTGGCCGGCCCCTCGGCGCTGATCGGCGCCAGCAACTTCTTCGAGCTGGCGGTGGCCACCGCGGTAAGTGTGTTCGGCGTCCATTCGGGGGCGGCACTGGCCACGGTGGTCGGCGTGCTGATCGAAGTGCCGGTGATGCTGTCCGTGGTCCACATCGTCAATCGCTCGCGCGGCTGGTACGAGCATCGCCGCACGCACTGACGTGCGGCGGCAGGCGCGGCGCCCTGCCAGGCAAGAATCAGGATTTTTCCCGATGCGCCGGCGTCGTTCCGGCGCCAGCATCGCACCGGTGCGGCCGGCGAACCCGGCCCTGCCTGCCATGCGTGACCGCAGGCGGGGGGGGCTTCCTGTACCGTGCCGCCATGTCCCCGTGTCCTGCTGGAGCCGTCGAATGATCAAGCGCTGGTCCCCCCTGCTGTTCGCCCTGGTCGCCGCCGGCGCCGCATCGGCCACGCCCGCCGCCGAACAGCGGCCACGTG
>JBARXT010000270.1:0-3532 GCA_049647485.1 Xanthobacteraceae bacterium | reverse complement strand
GGCGGGGACGACATTTTCGGGTTGCAAAGCCGCGCGCAAAACGAATTTCCGGTCAGGCTCGCAGGGCGAGACTGCTTCAGTTCAGCACGTCCTGATTGATGACGTTCTGCCGGATGGCGTCGCCGTCGAGCGCGCTGAGGATGTTGCGCGCGGTCTGTTCGCCCATGCGGTCGAGCGCTTCGCGGGTGACGCCGGCGACGTGCGGTGCGATGACGACGTTGGGCAGCGCGAACAGCGCGTGACCGAGCGGCGGCGGCTCCTGCTCGAACACGTCGAGGCCGGCGCCGGCGAGTTGGCCCGAGGTCAGCGCGTCGTAGAGCGCCGCTTCCACCACGATGCCGCCGCGCGCGGTGTTGACGAGATAAGCGGTCGGCTTCATCAGCTTCAGCCGCGCGGCGTTGATCAGTCCGACGGTTTCCGATGTCTTCGGACAATGCAGGCTGATGAAATCGGCGCGGGGCAGCGCCTTGTCGAGATCGTCGACCGGCTCGCAGCCGGCAGCGCGGATCTCCTCGGCGCTCTTGTAGGGATCGTAGACTAGGACGTTCATTTCCATGGCGAGGCAGCGCTTCGCGGTGCGGGTGCCGATGCGGCCGAAGCCGACGATCAGCAATGTCTTGCCGTAGAGGTCGAACGGCAGCAGGCCGAGCCGCGTTGCCCATTGGCCGTCCTTGACGAGGGCATGAAGCTCGACGCCGCGCTTGGCCAGCGTCATCATCATGAAGATCGCCTGCTCGGCGACCGAAGGCGAATTGGCGGTGCCGGCCACCATCAGCGGCACCTTGCGCTTGCTGAGCGCGGGGACGTTGATGGCGTCGAAACCGACGCCGATGCGGGCGACGACTTTCATATCCTGCGAGGCGTCGAGTTCGGTGTCGCCGAACGCGGTGGCGCCGAGTGCTACGCCGTGCACCGGCGCGTGCTCGGCCAGCAGCGCGACGAAATCCTTCTGCGGGATCATGTTGGGGAATTCGATGGCTTCGATGTCGCCGCGGTCTCTGAACAGTTTCCATCCGTGTTCCGACATCGATTCGGTGATCAGCAGTTTCTTCTTGTTGGTCGTCATTCCTCGCCTCTTGCCTCGCCTTGTTGCGGCCGTCCGTTATAGCGTTTCACGTTTGACGGAAACGTCGTTGCCGGGCATAGCCGTTCGAAGAACCGCGTCGCTTCGCTCGCCTATGCCCCGGCAATCCATCCTTTTTCAAGAAGATGGATGCGCGGATCAAGTCCGCGCATGACGACAGATTATTCCATCGAAAGCCGAAAGCCCCTAGAGAACCTGACCGGTCGCCTCATTTAACAGGTGCATGTGATTGAGGTCTACCGCCATCCGCAGCGGCACACCCGCCTGGGCGTCGATGGCAGGATTGATCCGGCCGCAGAGCTGGACCCCGGCGAGCGGGAAATAGACGAAGGTTTCCATCCCCATCGGCTCGATCACATCGGGCGTGGCGTCGAAAGGTTGGAACGCCGCGCTCTGGTTGGATTGGGCGTCGACGAGATGCTCGGGGCGCAGGCCCAGCAGCAACTTGGTGTCGCGCGGTGTGGCACGGTAGCGGGCAATACGCTCGGCCGGGATCGGAAGGGCGATCGCGTCGCCGGCGCGGACCTGCAACAGCCCGCCGGATTCCTCGAGCCGGCAGGGAATGAAGTTCATCGCCGGCGAGCCGATGAAGCCGGCGACGAATTTGGTCGCGGGCCGGTGATAGAGTTCGTTCGGTGGGCCGATCTGCTCGATGCGGCCGTGGTTCATCACAACGACACGGTCGGCCAAGGTCATTGCCTCGACCTGATCGTGGGTGACATAGACCGTGGTGGTGCGCACCTTCTGATGCACCTTCTTGATCTCGATGCGCATCTGCACCCGCAGTTTGGCGTCGAGATTGGAGAGCGGCTCGTCGAACAAAAACACCTTCGGATTGCGGACGATGGCGCGGCCCATCGCCACGCGCTGGCGCTGGCCACCAGAAAGTTGCTTCGGCTTGCGGTCGATCAGGTCGGTGATGTCGAGCATCCGCGCGGCTTCGGTGATGCGCTGTTTGATCTCGGCCTTCGGGTAGCGCTTGAGGCGCAGACCGAACGACATGTTCTCCGCCACCGTCATGTGCGGATAGAGCGCGTAGTTCTGGAACACCATGGCGATATCGCGATCCTTCGGCGGCACGTCGTTGACGACGTCGCCGCCGATCATGATCTCGCCGTCGCTGATCTCCTCGAGCCCTGCGATCATCCGCAGCGTGGTTGACTTCCCGCAGCCCGACGGCCCCACCAGCACGACGAATTCGTGATCGGGGATATCGAGGTCGATGCCGCGTACGGCCTCGACGTCGTCGTAGCGTTTCACCACCTTGCGCAACGTCACTTCCGCCATCGTCTCACCCCTTTGTTGCGCCGGCCGTGAGGCCCGAAATGTAGTAGTCCATCAGGAAGGCATAGATGATCAGCGGCGGCGCGGCGCCCAGCAGCGCGCCGGTCATGATTTGCCCCCAGTTGAAGACGTCGCCCTTGATCAGCGTGGTGATGATGCCGGTCGGCAGCACCTGCTGATCGACGGAAGACGTGAACGCCAGCGGATAGAGGAACTGCGCCCAGCTCACGGTGAAAGCGAAGATGGTCGCGGCGATGATGCCGGGCAGCGCCACCGGCACGAAGATGCGCAGCAGCGTCTGCAGCCAGCTTGCGCCGTCGACGATGGCCGCCTCGTCAAGCTCCTTCGGGATCGAGGCGAAGTAGCCGATCATGATCCAGGTGCAGAACGGCACCGTGAGCGTCGGATAGACGAAGATCAGCACCCACCAGTGGTTGATCAGTTCGATGCCGGTCCACTGTGCGAAGGTCGCGAACATCTTGAACAGCGGGATGAACAGCAGCGTATCGGGGATCAGGTAGGTCAGGAATACGCCGGTCGCCAGCGTCGTCGAACCCCAGAACCGCATTCGCGCCAACGCAAAGGCGGCCGGGATCGAGATCAGCATGGTGAGGGTGACGACGAAGATCGACACCAGCGCTGAGTTCTTGAAGAAGGTCAGAAACTGGTTCGAGGTGAGAAGCTCGATGTAGTTCGAGAATGTGGGATTGTAGACCCACCATGGATTGGTGGCCGCCGAGATTTCCGCCGATGTCTTTAGCGAGGTGATGAACATGTAGATCGGCGGAAACAGGAAGAAGACCGCGAACAGCGTCAGGAATACGTAGGACCAGCGCATCGCCCATTTGCGGTCGCGGCTCATGCTGCCGATCTTGCGGGAGGGCCCGGCTTTGTCGAGGGTCACGGTTGTCATCGTCAGGCCTCGTTGCCGCGTTTGTTGATGTCGCGCAGGATGAACACGGCGGCGATCGCCAGGATCGGCACCATGAACAGCGAGATCGAGGCGCCGAGCGGAATGTCGTTGCCCTCGATGCCGATGCGGAAGGCCCAGGTCGCGAACAGGTGCGTCTTGTCGAGCGGACCGCCGGCGGTGAGGATGCGGACGATGTCGAAGTTGGCGAAGGTGACGATCAGCGAGAACAGCGTGGTGATGGCGATGATGTT
>JBARXT010000269.1:0-22374 GCA_049647485.1 Xanthobacteraceae bacterium | reverse complement strand
GCCGCTTGTCCTTGTAGATCAGCCCGTCGCGGTGCAGTTCGACGAACACTTTCGCGACGGCACGCGACAGGCCCTCGTCCATGGTGAAGCGTTCGCGCGACCAGTCGCAGGATGCACCGAGCCGCTTCAACTGGTTGACGATGACGCCGCCGCTTTCGGCCTTCCACTGCCAGACGCGTTCGAGGAATTTCTCGCGGCCCATGTCGCGGCGCGACGGCTCCTGCCGCTCCATCAATTGCCGCTCAACCACCATCTGCGTGGCGATGCCGGCGTGATCGGTGCCCGGCTGCCACAGCACGTCACGGCCGCGCATCCGCTCGAACCGGCACAACACGTCCTGCAAGGTGTTGTTGAGCGCGTGGCCCATGTGCAGCGAGCCGGTGACGTTCGGCGGCGGAATGACGATGGTGAACGGCTCGGCGTCGCGACGGTCGGCTCGTCCGGCCTTGAACGCACCTGCGTCGTCCCACGCGCGTGCGATGCGGTTCTCGATGTCGGCGGGCTGATAGGTTTTCTCGATCATGACAATTGCGATGCGGATACGGGTTACGAGGTTGCGATCGTCGGGCACCGGCTCGCAGCAGCGCGCCGGCGGACACGTATGAAATTCAGGTCGAAACGAGATCGGGCATCCCGAGCGGCCGGAGCGACGAGAGCCCGTTTGCGCCTCTGGATGACGGCTCCCGAGTCAATCCGCCTTATAGCGTTTTCGAGAGACGGGAACACCGGTCCGCATGAAGAAAACGCGTCAGATCAAGAATGTAGAGCCGCCGCCCGGACCTAAGTCAACCTTGGAAACAGCAAGGCCCGTCTGCCGGGATGCCTGTGCGACGATCAGGATGGCAACGGATTCGTTATCGGCCGCGCGAAACCCGCTCGATCTCGGCCTTGACGATGCGCTCCACCAGCCCCGGCAGATTGTCGTCGAGCCAGGATTTCAGCATCGGCCGCAACATCTCCCGCACCAGATCCTCGAGGGTCCGGGCGTTGTTGCTGAGAACGGTGTTGGCGAGCGAACTGAAGGCCGATTCCACGGCGGATACGGTCGATTGCGACAGCATCTCCGGCGCAAAGGCATCGATGCCGCCCCGCCCCGCGCCGGATGGTCGCTCGGCGGCCGGATAGCGGCGCTCGCTCGCCATCGCGACCTCGTTGAACTCGAGATCGTTGGCGGGCTCGGCTTTCTCAAACGTCGGGTCCGGCATATCGGGCAACGCCATGTCGTCGGTCAGTTCGAGAACATCGTCCTCAGGCACGGCCGGTGCCGGCGGAGCCGCCGGCGCCTCGAAATCGGCCAGCAGCGCGTCGATATCGTCCTGACTGTTCGGTGCGGCTTGCGCCGCCGGCTTCGGCGATTCATTGGCCGATTGACTGGTCATGGCGGATGGTCCGGCTGTGCCCGCGCCCGGCGCAGGCTTCGCGGTGGCGGCGGCCACAGGTGCAGGCTTGGCCGCGGGCGGCTGAGCCGCAGCGGGCGCCTTGGTTTCGTCGTCGGCAATGATACGCCGGATCGATGCCAGAATCTCCTCCATCGAGGGTTCCTGAACCTTCGCGGGCTGGCTCATATCCGGCTCCACATCATCACGATCACGGCCTTCGTTTCACGCCCTTTGCCGCAGCATCGACGTACACGCACGCGCCATGCGTCGATTCCATATGCTCGATCCACCGGCAAAGGCCCGTCACCATCATCACGTCCCATGGCAACGGCATCGCACGAATCGCTTTTCACGCGACAATCAAAGGTATGTCACCGTCACAAACGATTGCAAGCAACGGTCCGCAAAACGGACCGTTCCAAACAATCTAAAGTGAAACGGATTTAGCGACCGTCCGGCGTGCGAATCCCGCCCCAGCTATCACGCACCTGATGATAGTGGACGCTGGGGTCGTAGATGGTGGTCCGCAGCTTAAGCACCTGCGGCGACAGCCGGCCGATCGACCCCAGAACCGCGTAAGAAGCCACCACGCGATCATGCTGCGCCGTCACCAGAGCGACGCGCGCGTTGACCAGATCCTGCTGCGCGTTGAGGACGTCGAGCGTGGTGCGCTGACCGGCCTTCGCTTCCTCGCGAACGCCGTTCAATGCGATTTCCGAAGCCTGCACCTGCGCCTGGGCCGACGTGACTTGCGACTTCGCGGCTTGTAACTGCCCCCAGTTTTGCACCACCGTCGCACGGGTCTGGTCCCGGACCTGCTCCAGCACCAGCCGCTGCTGCGCCAGCGTCTCCTTCGACTGGCGAATCAAGGCGTATTCCGCGCCGCCCTGATAGATCGGCACCGAAATCTGGGCGATTGCCGAGGCCACGAAACTCCGCGGCGTCGATATCTGCTGTTCGTATCCTTGCTGCGCCCCGACCTGCAGGCTGACCGTCGGGAACAGCGCGCCTTCGGCGACCTTCACCTGAAGATGGCTGACATCGATGCCGAACATCGCGGCTGTGACGTTCGGATTTTCGACCAGACCGAGATTGACCGCACCGGCCAGCGTGTTCGGCAGGTAGCGGTCGACCGGCGATCCCGGCGCCAGTGTCGACGGCTCGCTGCCGATGATGCGGCGATAGTTCGATCGCGTCGTATTCAGGGTGGCCTCGGCGGCGCGCTCCTGCGTTTTGCCGGCTGCGAGCCGCGCTTCCGACTGCGCAACGTCGGTGCGCGTCACCTCGCCGACATTGAAGCGGTCGCGGGTCTGCTTCAGCGTCTGCTCCAGCACGCGCACGTTGCTGTGCTGGACTTCGACGATGGCGGAGTCGCGCAGATAATCCATGTAGATGGTCGAGGCTGCCAGCAGCACGCTCTGCTCCAGCACGCGCAGGCCCTCACGTGCGGCGGAGACCTGACCTTCGGCCGCACGGGTGCGGTTGGCGGTCTGCTGTCCGTTGTACAGCGTCTGCGTTGCCGTGATGCCGACGGAGCGCGGAATCTGGTCACCGTGAATGCGCCCGTTGCCTCCGACGGAGGACGCCGTCACGTCGGAATATTGATAGCCGGCGCTGGCGGTGATGGCGACTTTGGGCCGATAGCCCGACAGGGCCTGCGGAACGTTTTCGTCGGTGGCGCGCACCTGCGCCCGCTGCGCGTTGAGCTGCGGATTGTTCTGGTAGGCGCGCACCAGCGCCGCCTCGATGGTCTCGGCAAGAACGGGAGTCGTTCCGGCAAAGCCCAACAGCAGAGCCGCAACCGCTACTCCGGTAATCTTCTTAAACCCACCCATCCAGACATCCATTTCTTCTCGGAAGCCGATCCGGCATCTCTCGAATCGGCCGGTATCGGTCATGCCCCGCCGGGACGTATCATAATTACCGCAGTAACGGGACGGAACCCCTCGGGGGTTGCGGACAGTGGAAACTCTGGAAGTGGGGCAACAGAGCCACAGCAGCCCTCCAGCCATGGCTTGCCGTCCCCGGCACAAGACAGCCCGCCCTTCAACTTGCCGCTCTTCGATTGCAATGGGTTGGAGTCACGGGCGACCGGCGGCAAACGGGGCAAAAATGCCGGGAGTCAGACCATCAGAAGACGAATTCCGGCGTCCGCTGCAACCCCGGAAGGTTGTGGGCCGAGGCGTCGAACAGGACCCGGCTGCCGAAATCGTCATTCGAATGGGTGACGATCAGGGCGCGCTTGACACTGCCGTTCGCGAACACGCCGACCAGCCGCCCGCCTTCCTTCAACTGGCGATAGAGGCTTTCCGGAATGATCTCGGTGGCCCCTTCGAGCACGATCACGTCATACGGCGCATGAGCCGTATCACCGTCCGCCGGCGACGCGGCCGCGACGGAAACGGTCGTCAGACCCAGCTTGTCGAGTGCGGCTTTTGCCCGCGCCACCAGCCCGGCGTCGGGATCGGTGGCGTAAACCTGCCCGGCGAGCCGGGCCGCCAGCGCCGCCGTATAGCCCGACGCGCAACCGACCACGAGAACGGTGTCGGTGTGTCGTACCTCTGCGGCCTGCAGCAATCGCCCGACGACGACCGGCTTGAGCAGGAAGCGGTTGTCCCCGACCTCGAGGTCGAGGTCGAGATAGGCCATCGCCGTCTTGTCGCCGGGAACGAAGGCTTCGCGCGGCACCGCCAGCATGGCATCGATGACCCGCTGGTCGGTCACGTCACTGGTGCGGACCTGGCCATCGACCATTTTCTGGCGGGCGGTCACGAAATCGGACGTCGCGAAGTCGGACATAGGCGATCCTTTTACCGATCCATTTTGGGCACTCCTTTCGAGCACCCGGGAAGCTTATATCGATTCGAATGCAGGGCCTGAGACGGCCGCCGAAACGGAGAGGAATGTAAGAACCGGAGCAGTAGGGCAGCGCGTGCATCGATGCAAGACTATCGACGCCGGCGCGCCAAATGCCGCGTTTCCAGTGGTCCCGAGCGGACAAATCGGGGTAATCCGGCGAAGTTTCGAAGATGCCGGAACCCTCTCTATTTCTCTTTGCAAGCCGCGAAGGCTTTGTTATACGCTCCCGCAACGCAAGCTTAGCTGCGGCTCTGTTCCCTGGTAGCTCAGTGGTAGAGCAACCGGCTGTTAACCGGTTGGTCGCTGGTTCGAATCCGGCCCGGGGAGCCATTTAAGATGCCGCCTGTTAGACGCCTGCAAGATCAAGCAGGCAGCTTGATCTTTCGCTTTCTTGAAATTCCTGGACATTACGCTGGGGCCACATTCAGGGCCACCTCCGGCAATCACGTCGCGACATGCCGGACGTGAGGACGCATCCGAACGTCCGCTGACATCTGTTCAAACAGGACGAGGCCATCTTCGCGCTCACCGCTGCGACAGGCGCCCGCCGACCGAAGCCGGCGGGTTGGGTTTTCAGTCAGACATCTGGATCATCGCGTCAACGTCGCTGTCGCGATGTCCTGTCTCTCCTTACTTTTTACTTTTTCAAGCAGAGCCCGATTGTCGGTGCGGTCGCGCATTTTGCACCATCCGCCGCCCCACCGCCGGGACAGAACACCGACACGAGCATTTCGCTGCTATCGCAGCTCACGGCGCCGTCAGCCTGGACAGCGCGAATATTTGCCGGCGTCGAATCGCCTTTATCCCCCTTCTCTCCTTTGTCGCCTTTCTCCCCCTTGTCGCCCTTTGCGCCCTGCGGTCCTTGAGCGCCGGCAATGCCCTGGGGACCGGGAACGCCCTGAATCCCTTGCGCCCCTTGTGCGCCGGCTGGACCTTGCGGTCCCGGATCCCCCTTCGGCCCAGGGTCTTTGCTACAACCGCTCAGCGCCAAAGCCGCAACCAACGTAACAATCGCAACCGTCGTTTTCATTGTGTCTCCTCCCAGCCTGCAATTTGCCGGAGGATTAGAATGGCGAGAACGAACAGGCGCAACAGAAAACCCGTCGGGCAGAATAGCGCAGGCGTCCATCTCGTGGCCGGGGGCGGTGTCGGGCTAAAGCCAAACGACGAGGAACGACGGCGCACATCGCCATTCAGCCATGTCGATCCCGAACGAAAAAATGGCCCGGAAGCTTGTGGCTCCGGACCATTTTGAGCTGGGCGTACATCCGGCCCTCGCTCGCTTGACTGATTCTCGCACCGATATGCCTAACAAAAGATTAAGACAGCCCGATGTCGGTGGCGGCCCGGTCGATCGTGGCGGTCGCCGGCAATCGTTTGACGAGCCCCGCCGAACGGCTTTGCCGATCATCACTATGTGATCGACATCACAGCCGCCCCGGGATGGAGGGGCCAATCATCACCGCACGATTTGCTCCAGGCTTTTCAGGTGGTGACATGACGGTGGAATTCGAAACGCAGGTGCGCAACGCGATCTGGCTGTTGATGTCGCCGGGGGATTGGTCCGACCCGGCGCGGATGCCACCGAGAACCCAAACTGCCGCGAGAGCATCGAGGCCCGATCGGGTTACGAACGCAAGGTCCCCGCGCTCCACGTCGGGAGATATCGGCCGGCGTCCTATGCCGGCTGACGACTGATTGCCCAGACGCAGGCCGACACCGCATCGACATCGGCCGGCTCCAGGTCGCCGTCCTGTCCCGGCGCCACCGCCATGTTGTGCAGGATGGTCCGCTTCAACTCTTTCACGCTGCCATCGCTCCAGATGAACATGCCGGCGGTCAGGTCGTTGCCGTTTGTCGTCCCCTTGCCGTCGATGGCGTGACAGGCGCTGCATTGTCCGTTCGCGGCTTCGCCGTGAAAGACGCGGTCACCGTGAACGATCTGTTCCCTCGTAAATCCGGCCGGCACCGGCAGCGTGTCCACGGGCGGCCGTATCTGCTTCCGGTACAGCGCCCGCACCGGGCCGGCATCTTAACTAATTCCTTAAAATACATGGTTGCCGTCGCGCTAATCGCATAGGAGCATCTCTCCGGATGCGGTATTCTGCGGCCTTTCCAACCTGGACGTGCTGCCGTGGATACCACCGTCATCGCGAAATCGGCGAAACTTGGCGACAACTGCGTGCGCGACATTCCGCGCCTGTTGACCAAGGACGAAATCCGCGACCTGTCGCGGATCGACAGCCGCAAATTCACGCTTGCCGTCCTGATCGAAGTCGTAACCATCGCGGCAGCCGTCACGATCAGCGAAATCTGGTGGCATCCGGTCATCTATCTGCTGGCGGTGATCGTGATCGGCTCGCGGATCAACGGCCTCGGCGGTTTGATGCACGACGCCGCGCATTATCGCGGCTACGCCAACCGCACACTGAACGACATCGTCGGCGAGATCATCGCGCTGCCGACCACGGCCTCGATGGCCGGTTATCGCAACAGCCACTTCGCGCACCACCGCGAACTCAACAGCGAGCGCGATCCGGACTGGACCCGCAACATCGGGCTGGAGGAATTCGAATTCCCCAAGCCGCGTCCGGGCATGGTGAAATACATCCTGCAATATCTCACCGGCCTGAAGATTTACGCGGCGGTCACAGGCTTCCACAAGAACAAGGAAACCCGCGACATTCCGGCGATCGTCGCGCGGTCGCGGCTGGTGTTCTTCGTGGCGCTGCTGGTTGCGTCGATCGCGTTCGGATTCTGGAAGCAGTTGGTGCTTTACTGGATCGTGCCGGTGATGACGGTGTTCGTCGCGATCCGCTATATCCGCAACGTCGCCGAGCATTACGCGGTCGAGCATGAGAACGTGCTCAACGAGAGCCGCACCGTGCTGGCGCCGTGGTGGCAGCTTTATCTCATCGCGCCGTGGGGCCTGAACTATCACCTCGAGCACCACCTGTTTCCGGGCGTGCCCTGCTTCCGCCTTGCCGAACTGCACCGCCTCTTGATGACGCGCGAGCCGTTTCCGCAACTCGCGCACGTCACCCACGGCTATTTCAGCGGCCTGTTGCGGGACTGCGCCACCCTACCCGATCCCCATTCGGCCGCGACCGCCAACAAGGCGGTTCCGGCCGAATAACTCCAGGCCGCTCGTCGCGACCGCGTCAGCGCAGCGAGATCGCCAGCCCGCTCAGATCGGCATTGAGCATCAGCCCGGTCTGACGGCCGCTGAGTTGCAACACCGCGCCTTTCTCGTTGGTGAGTACGATGGCCCGCGCGCCGACGCCGATGGCAGCGCCCGCACCGCCGGCGCCATAGACGCCGGCAACATCCGAGGGACGCCGGATGTTGGTCACCCGACCGGACAGATTGGTCTGCGAGGCGCCGAACACCAGGCCGGCGTCGATCCCGCCGATCGACAGCGGATATCGCCGACCGTGAAACGTCAGCGTGCCGCTGCCACCCGACGCGCCGATGAACCAGCCGCCCTTGAGCACTGAAATGCGGATGGTGCCGCTATCGGCGTGCGCGACACCCGCGACGCATGCGCCCGCCATCGCCAATAGACCGATCAGAGCCGTCCTCATTCCGAGCGCACGCATAGCCGTCGTCCTTCGCTGTGAATCTGTCGGGACAGCGTGGCAGAGTCCGGCCGAAAGCAAAAGGGAGCTTGCGGCATTCGCCTCACGGCACGGTGGCGGAGACGATCCAGATGCCGCCACCGAGCCAGACGCCGTTACCCTTTGCGAACGGCTTGAGGTCATGCCGTACGGCTTCCGTCGCCGCCGCCCTGACGTCAGGTGCGGCACCTTCCAGGGCTCGGTTGGCGGGGCCGATAATCACCGCGGTCTGCACCGCGGATTCAAATCCGCCGCCAGCTGCGATATCCAGCGACAGGTCGTGCGGCGCGATATCAATGTCGACGAACCCGGCATCGCGCAGGATGCGTTCGACCCGCTCCGACGACGCGAAGGCGAACGGGCCCGGGTCCTCGGGGCCAACCGGCGGCATCCGGGGAACGTGCCGATAGACCGCCTGCAACGGCACCATCAGCCACGGATTTTCCTTCGGCGCGCGCCAGCAGATGAAGGTCAGTCGTCCACCGCGCCGCATGCCCTTGCGCAGATTGGCGAAGGACCGCGCGGGCTCGGCGAAGAACATCACCCCGAAGCGCGACACCAGAAGATCAGCCGCCCCCTCCGGAAAGGCATAGGAGGTGGCATCGGCCAGCGCGAAGGTGACCGGCAGGTCCGGCGGCGCGATCGCGCGCGCCCGCGCCAGCATCTGCTCGGAGATATCGACGCCGAGCACCTGCCCCGCCGTACCGACCCGTTTTGCGAAAGCCACCGTGGTATCGCCGCAGCCGCACCCGACATCGATGACCCGTTCGCCCGGTTTCGGCTTGGCGCGATCGATCAACAGTTCGGTGACCGGGATGAAGATCGTGTCCTGCACCGCCTGCTGGCTGGCCCAGCGCTCGCCGGCATGGCCGTTCCAGTAGGCCACCTGATCGGCATTGGCCGCATCGCTTTGCAATTGGTCCATCTTGACGTCCTCACGGGGGTGAAAGCCCGAAAATGCAGGTTTGCTACAATTTTAGCGGTTTCTGCAATCGGGAAACAAAACCTCTTTGCCATGGTGCCCTCAACAGAGGGGTTCGTCATGAGCGAAGTTGAGTTCGAGGAATTGCTGGAGAGCGTCCGGTCGTCGATGAGCGCTGCCGTTCAGGACGATTTCGCGGACGAGAGCCTGATATCCCTGCGCCGTTCGTCGGTCGGGATTGTCCGTGCGTTGTTTCCGCAACCGGCCAACGACAATGACCTCGCATGGCCGCTGCTGCCCTTTCCCGATGGATGGTACGCGTCCTGCTGAGGAGCAGTTCTCGGCTGAACCAGAATATTGACACATACAAACTAACTGCTGATTTCTCTATATAAATCCCATCTGCGACGGATTCGTCCTGATCCTATCGGCGAAAAATCCATCGCCAGAGGATCTGGACGACCCCGATCACGGCAAGGATGGTGGCAAGCGACGAGCCGGCCATAAACAGCAGACCCAAACCGATGGGATTGGATGTCGGGTCGAGCGTTCCGACAATATAAAGTGGCAAAAAGCTTGCGGCGAAAACGATCGCGGCCGCGATGATGAAGCGCATGTCGCCCCTCCCGCCGTTCCGAAATCGCCAGCCGACCTATCCTGCCTGTTGCCGAGAATCCTCTCCGCGGCATCGACGATGCTAATGGTCGGACTACGCCGCGAGCGGCAGCGCTTCGGCCTGAAGCTGGTTTTGCTCCTTCACCTCGACCGGCTTCGGCTGAAGCTCGGCCGGACGCGTCAACATCCCCCAAAACATCAAGGTCGCGAGGCGATTGCAGGTTTCGATCGTGGTAGCGGCAATCCAGAACGGGGCAGTGATCAACATGGGCTGATCTCCTTCGGTGCCTTCCTGATTGCCGCGCCGGTCGTCTTCAATCGTTGTCCAATGTCAAACATCGAACCACTGCAAGCCGGCGCGTGAGCGCCCCAAGGCCGCAACGAAACGATGGGTAACGGGCTGCCGTCCGACGGCCGATCTCGGCCCTTCGTCAAGCATCGCGTCGGAGGTTCAGATCGAGTCGTCGCAACCAGAAGCCCGTCTCGGATCGAAACTGGAAAGTATGGATTAAATCGATGGATTGAATGATGGAGGCCACGTCCGGAATTGAACCGGAGTAAACGGTTTTGCAGACCGCTGCGTAACCACTCCGCCACGTGGCCCCAACGGGGGTCTCTTATACGGCCTCGGCGCGATAGGCAACCAATCCGCGTTCAGTGCGGTTTTTTACTGCGGCGATAGTCCCGCTTCGGCCTCACGCGGTCGGTGAGTTCCGGCATCGTCGCCTGCACTTCGCGATATTTCGCCAGCATCCGGTCGAAACTCGCGTTGAGCGCCGCCTCGATGTCGGGCCGTTTTTCCAGATCGGCGATCAGCATTCCTGCTGCCTCAATGGTGGAGAGTCCGTCGCGTCGCGGCTCTCGCCGCAGCTTGCCGTAGCGCGAGGGCCGCGGCGGATTGAGGATGACGCGCTGACACTTCAGCATCCAGGCATTGCGCCACCACAGTGCCTTGGCCTGGCTCCAGGTGCCGTCGAGCACGATGACGCCCTCGATGTCCCGCAGGATGCCGCGCTGGTCGTCGGCCAGTTCGCCCTTGCGGTCCAGCGCCACCACGGTGCGATCGGTGGCGAAATCGGCAGCCTTGGCGGAGCCCAGATAGAGCACCGCCCAGCCCGATGGATCGACCTGCTGTCCGAGCAGCTTGTTCAGACTAGGCCACGACAGCCCAACCTTCACCGCCGCGTCCTCGAAATGCAGCGCTGCGAGCCGAGCGGTGCCGAGCGCCCTGTCCTGCTCCTGCGGATGTTGCAAAATCAGGAGCGACAACCGGTTTTCCAGCGGCGTGACGCTGTCGCAGATGCAGAGCGGCTGCGGCTTGCGGCAATGCTCGCATTCCGGGATGGCGTCGGGGGCCTTGCTATCGGCGGATTTGGCGGCGGGGCTGTCGGACATGCGGCCCGCTATACGCTGCGCGGCTTGCGACAGCAACTATTCCGCAGGCGCGGCGACAGGTACGGGTTCGCGCTTGCGGCGCAGACGATCCATCAGCAGGTAGATCACCGGGGTCGTGTAGAGCGTCAGGATCTGCGACACGAACAACCCGCCGATGATGGTGATGCCGAGCGGACGGCGCAGTTCGGTGCCCGGCCCGGTGGCGAGCACCAGCGGAATTCCGGCGAACAGCGCCGCCATCGTCGTCATCAGGATCGGCCGGAAGCGCGCGATGCAGGCTTCAAAGATCGCGTCGCGTGCCGACAGCCCGCGATGGCGCTCCGCCTCCAGCGCGAAATCCACCATCATGATGCCGTTCTTCTTGACGATGCCGATCAGCAGGATGATGCCGATGAAGGCGATGATGGTCAGCGGCGAGTTGGTCAGTTGCAGCGCCAGCAACGCGCCGAGCCCGCCCGCCGGCAAGGTCGAGATGATGGTCAGCGGGTGGATCAGGCTCTCGTAGAGCACGCCCAGTACGATATACATCGCGATCAGCGCCGCGAGGATCAGCAGCGGTTGCCGGCTGGCGGTCTTCTGAAGATCGCCAGCGTTGCCCTCGAAGCCTGCGCGGATGCCTTCCGGCATATGCATCTCAGCGACCGCCTGCTGGATATTGGCGATGCCGGTTTCCAGTTCGACACCCGGCAACAAACCGAACGAGATTGTGGTCGAGGGGAACGAGCCGGTGTGATTCACCGCCAGCGGCGCGATGCCGCGCGAAGTGCTCACCACCGCCGACAGCGGCACCTGCGCATCGTTTGCGCCGGCGACGTAGATATGCGCGAGGTCCGCCGGGTCGGCCTGATACTGCGGCGCCGTTTCCAGCACCACCTTGTACTGGTTGCGTTGGGTATAAATCGTCGAGATCTGACGCTGCGACAACGCGTTGTTGAGCGCGTTGTCGATATCCTGAACCTTTACGCCAAGGCTTGCGGCCGCCTTGCGGTCGATCGACAGGTTGAGTTGCAGCCCGCCGGGATCGCGGTCGCCAGAGACATCGGTAACGCCCTCCACCGCCTCCATGCGTTTCGCCACCAGCGGCGCCCAGGTCTGCAACAAATCGAGGTCGGGGCTGGTCAGCGTGTATTGATAGTTTGAATCGCTCTGCCGCCCACCGGTGCGGATGTCCTGCGCGGGGAACATGAACAGCCGGATGCCGGGGATCGCGGTCAATTTCGGACGCATCCGGTCGATGACGTTCTGCGTGGTCACACCGGGCCGCTCCTCCGGTGGCTTCAGGCTGATGAACATGCGACCGCGGTTCTGCCCGCCGCGGCCGCTGCTGCCGCCGACGCTGGAGCCAAGCGCGGCGACCGCGTCGTCGGCCATCACGATGCTGGCGATCTGTTCCTGCAATTCGCGCATCGCCTGGAACGACACGTCTGCCGAGGCGCGGGTCGATCCGATGATGAATCCGCTGTCGTCGCTTGGGAAATAGCCCTTCGGCGTCTTCACGTAGAGCGTCATGGTCAAGGCGATGGTTGCGAAGAACACGATCATCGTGAGGATCGGAAAACCGAGCACGATACGCAGCGTGCGTTCATAGAAACTGACGACGCGGGCCAGCGAGCGTTCGACGATACGGTCGAACCAGGTTTCCCGGTGCAGCGACTCCGGCTTGATGTAATGCGCGCAGATCATCGGCGTGATCGTCAGCGACACCACGGTCGAGACGGCGATGGCGAACGTCAACGTCAGCGAGAATTCGCGCAGCAGTCGGCCGACGACGCCATCCATGAAGATCAACGGCGTGAAAGCGGCGACCAGCGACAGGCTGATGGACAGCACCGTAAAGCCGATCTGGCGTGCCCCTTCCAGCGCTGCCTGATAGGGCGGCAGCCCGCGTTCGAGATTGCGGTACATGTTCTCGATCATGACGATGGCATCGTCCACCACGAAGCCGATCGAGATCGCCAGCGCCATCAGCGACAGGTTGTCGATGGAGAAGCCGGCCAGCCACATGCCGGCGCAGGTGCCGGCCAGCGCCAGCGGCACCGAAACGCCGGCCGCAATAGTCGGCGTGATTCGCCGCAGGAACACGAACACCACCAGCATCACCAGCAGCGCGGTCGCGCCCAATGTCCATTGCATGTCTTCGACGCTGGCGCGGATGGAGCCGGTGCGGTCGGTCAGGACAGAAATCTCGACGCTTGCCGGAATCCATTGCTTGAGTTCGGGGATCAGCGCCTTGACCCGGTCGACCGTCTCGATGACGTTGGCGTCGCCCTGTTTGGTGATGAGCAGCAGCACCGCCGGCTGCTTGTTGAACCAGGCGATGGAGCGGCTGTTGCGCGTGGCGTCCTTCACCTCGGCGACGTCCGACAGTCGCAGGAAGTTGCCGCTGGCGCTCTTGATGACGACGTCGCGATATTGCGCGGCCGTGCGCATCTGCGGATTGATCGACAGCGTTTCGCTCTGCCGTCCGCCGTCGAAGATGCCGACCGGACCGAGCGGATTGGCGGCAACGATGGCCGCACGCACGTCGTCGGTGGAAATTCCGGCGTTGGACAACGCCACCGGATTGAGCGCGATCCGCACCGCCGGCTGATCGGCGCCGCTGACGTTGACTTCACCGACGCCCGGCACCTGCGATATCCGCTGCGCGATCACGGTGTCGGCGACGTCGTAAATGGCGCTGGAGGAAATCGTGTTCGACGTCAGCGCCAGAATGAACACCGGCGACGCCGCGGAATTGGCCTTGCGGAACGTCGGCAGCGACGGCAGGTCGGTCGGCAGATCGGCCATCGAGGCATTGATCGCCGCCTGCACGTCGCGGGCGGCGCGGTCGATGTCGCGGCCGATGGCGAACTGCAACTGGATGCTGGTGGAGCCGAGCGAACTGTTCGAGGTGATCTGGTCGATGCCGGAAATTTCGCCGAGCCGCCGCTCCAGCGGCGCGGCGACGGTCGCCGCCATGATCGACGGGTCGGCGCCGGGACGCGATGCCGAAACCCGGATCATCGGGAAATCGACGTTGGGAACCGATGCCACCGGAAGAAACTGATAGGCCACCGCACCCAGCAGGAACAGGCCGATCGCCAGCAACGTGGTGCCGACCGGTCGCCTGATGAAGGGCTCCGACAGCGAGACCATGCTACTGCATCCCCTCGGTGGCGCCCGCGACCGGCGGATGCTTCGGGCCGACCGGCGGCACCGCCTTTTCGATCCGGCGATTGAGGCGGTCGAGCGCGAGATAGATCACCGGCGTGGTGTAGAGCGTCAGCAACTGGCTCAGCAGCAAGCCGCCGATAATCGACACGCCGAGCGGAAAGCGCAGTTCCGCGCCGGTGCCGCTTTCCAGCGCCAGCGGCAGCGCGCCGAACAATGCGGCCAGCGTCGTCATCATAATGGGACGGAAGCGGAGCAGACACGCCTGCACGATGGCGTCGTAGGACGACATGCCCTGATGGCGTTCGGCCTCCAGCGCGAAGTCGATCATCATGATGGCGTTTTTCTTGACGATGCCCATCAACAGGATGATGCCGATCAGCCCGATCACCGAAAGGTCCTCGCCGCATAGCATCAGCGCCAGAATCGCGCCGACACCCGCCGAGGGCAGCGTCGAGAGAATGGTGATCGGATGGATGTAGCTCTCGTAGAGCACGCCCAGCACGATGTAGATGGTGACGATGGCGGCGAGGATCAGCCACGGCTGCCCGGCCAGCGAGCGCGAGAATTCGGCAGCGTCGCCCGAGAACAGCCCGACGATGTTGCCCGGCATTCCGATCTGCTTCTCGATGGATTTCACCGCCGTCACGGCGTCGCCCAGCGCTTCCCCCGGCCCCAGATTGAAGCTCAGCGTCACCGCCGGGAATTGCGCGTGGTGTGAGATCACCAGCGGCGCGGTGGTGCGCTTCAACGTGGCGAACGCAGAGATCGGCACCTGCGCGCCGGCCGCGCCCGGCACATAGAGCTTCGAGAGCACCGTGGGATCACGCTGATCCTCCGGCAATGCTTCCAGCACCACGCGATACTGATTGGCCTGCCCGTAGATGGTGGAAATCTGCCGCTGCGCGAAGGCATCGTTCAGCGTGTCGGTCACCGCCTGCAACGACACGCCGAGTTGCCCGGCGCGGGTGCGATCGATGTCGAGCGCCGCGCGCAAGCCGCCCTCCTGAGCTTCCGACGACACGTCGCGGAACAGCGGATCACCGCGCATCTCCTGCACCAGCTTGTTGGCCCACTCCGTCACTTCAGCGGCATCGGTCGCGGTCAATGTGTATTGATACTGCGAGCGGCTTGCCTGCGTGCTGATCTGAATGTCCTGCACCGGCTGGAAATACACGGTCATGCCGGGAATAGGCGCCACGCGCGCCTTCAACCGCTCGACCACTTCCGCGACGCCTGCCTTGCGTTCGTTGCGCGGCTTGAGCGACAGCACCAGCCGGCCGACATTGGTGGTCGGATTGACCGTGCCCGCGCCGATCACCGACACCACGCCGGTAACGTCGGGGTCGGCCTTGATCGCCGTGGCGACCTCAGCCTGCCGCGCCTGCATCTCGAAGAACGACACGTCCGGGCCGGCCTGCGTCACCGCCGTGATCGAGGATGTGTCCTGCAACGGCAGGAATCCCTTCGGCGCGACGACGTAAAGCGCCAGCGTCGCGACGATGGTGGCGAAGGTGACGACCAGCGTGGCGCGCTGATGCCGCAGCACCCACAGCAAGGTGCGGTGATAGGCTTCCACCATCTTGTCGATGCCGCTGCTGATCCATGCCAGTCCAGGCACCGGCCGCTCTTCGCCAGCGTGCTTGAGCAACCGTGAACACATCATCGGCGTCAATGTCAGCGACACTACCGCCGAGGTCACCACCGCAATTGTCAAGGTCAGCGCGAATTCGCGGAACATGCGGCCGACCAGCCCAGACATGAACAACAGCGGAATGAACACCGCGATCAACGACACGGTCAGCGAGATCACGGTGAAGCCGATTTCACGCGCGCCGCTGAGCGCCGCCTCCATCCGACCTTCACCGTTCTCCATATGGCGAACGATGTTCTCGATCATGACGATGGCGTCGTCGACGACGAAGCCGGTGCCGATGGTCAGCGCCATCAGCGACAGGTTGTCGAGGCTGAAACCGGCAAAATACATGATGCCGAAACTGGTGATCAGCGACAGCGGCAGCGCCACGCCGGCGATGATCGTCGCCCGCATCGAACGCAGGAACAACAGCACCACCAGCGTCACCAGGATGACGCTGAGGATCAGCATGAACTGCACGTCATGCACGGAGGCGCGGATCGTGACGGTGCGGTCGCTGACGATGGTGAGGTTGACGCCGGCCGGGATCGCCTGTTGCAGTTTCGGAATCTGGGCCTGGATCTGGTTGACGACGTCGATGACGTTGGCGCCCGGCTGGCGCTGAATGTCGATGATAACGGCAGGTGTTTCCTGATACCAGCCTGCCGTGCGGTCGTTCTCCAGCCCGTCGACGATGCGGGCAACATCACCGATGGTGACCGGCGCATTGTTACGATAGGCGATGATGATCGGCTTGTAGGCGTCAGCGGCGGTGATCTGGTCGTTGGCGGCGATGGTATAGGCTTGCTGCGCGCCGTCGAGCGAGCCCTTCGGCCCGGAGACGTTGGCACTGGCGATGGCGGTTCGCAGATCCTCCATGGCGATGCCATAGGCCGCAAGCCGCGACAGGTCCGCCTGCACCCGCACAGCCGGCTTCAAGCCGCCGAGCACGGAGACGCGGCCGACGCCGGTGAGCTGGCTGAGGCGTTGCGTCAGCAGCGTGTCGGCGAGATCGCTCATCGTGCGCAGCGACACCGTCGGCGAGGTCAGCGCCAGGGTCATCACCGGCGCGTCGGCCGGGTTCACCTTGGCGTAGGTCGGCGGATACGGCAGGTTCTTCGGCAGGATACCCGCCGCCGCGTTGATCGCGGCCTGCACGTCCTGTGTCGCGCCGTCGATATCGCGGTTGAGGTCGAACTGGAGCGATATCTGGCTGACGCCGAACGAACTGTTCGAGGTCATCGCCGTCAGCGACGGGATCTGCCCGAGTTGCCGCTCCAGCGGCGCGGTGAGCAGGGATGCCACCACCTCGGGGCTGGCACCCGGCAACCGCGTCGACACCTGCACCGTCGGGAAATCGACCTGTGGCAACGCCGACACCGGCATCGCCCAATAGCCCAGCGCGCCGCCGATCATCAGCGCAATGCCGAGCAGCGACGTCGCGATGGGACGGCGAATGAATGGTTCGGAAACGCTCATCGCTGCGAACTCAATGCTGCACGTCCAAATTCAGGGACGCGGCGCGGCTTACTGCCGGGCCTTGGAATTTCCATCGGCGGGCGCTGCCTTCTGGGCTCCGTCGCCTGCGCCATCCTTGGTCTGCTCACCCGCGTGGCCGGCTTTGCCCTTGCCGCGTTCGCCATTGCCGCGCTGGCCCTTCTCGCCGCGGCGTTCGCGCTTGCGCGGCGCGAGATCGGGCGTGATGACCTGATCGCCGGCGCCGACGCTGACCTTGGCGCCATCGGACAGGTTGGCGAAGCCGGTGGTCACGACGCGGTCGGACGCGCTCAGGCCCTTGGCGATCACCGCGTCCTTCTCGTTCTGCTGCGTCACGGTGATCGGCTGCGCATGAACGATATCGTCCTCGCCAATCACATAGCTGAAGGTGCCGGCCGGACCGCGCTGCACCGCCGATGTCGGAACGACAAGCGCCTGCGACAGGGTTTCGACCTTGAGCCGTACGCTGACGAATTGCCCCGGCCAGAGGACATAACCGACGTTGGGAAACTCCGCCTTCAGCTTCACCGTGCCGGTGGTCGGGTCGACCTGATTGTCGAGCCCTTTCAGCGTGCCGGTATCGACAATGGTCTTGCCGTCATTGCCAAAGACTTCGACGACGAGCGGCCCCTTGGCGAAGGCCGCGTTGACGCGGACGATCTGCTGTTGCGGCAGGCTGAACTGCACGGCGATCGGCTGCAATTGCGTGATGACGACAAGGCCGGTCGCGTCGGACGCGTGAATGATGTTGCCCTGATCGATCTGGCGCAGGCCCGCGCGCCCCGACAGCGGCGCGACGATCTTGGTGTAGCCGAGCGTTGCCTGGGCGTTGTCGATCGCCGCCTGATCCGAGCGCACCAGCGCCTCGAGCTGCGCCACGGTCGCCTTCTGGGTATCGGCCTGCTGCCTGGAGCCGGCGTTCGATGCCGCCAGTTGCTGGTAACGCGTCAGATCGATGCGCGCGTTTGCCAATTGCGCCTCGTCCTGCGCCTTCTTGGCGAGAGCCTGATCGTACTGCGCCTGATAGATCGCCGGATCGATTTCGGCCAGCACGTCGCCCTTCTTGACGTCCTGACCTTCGGTGAAGTTGACGCTCAGCAGTTTGCCGTCGACCTGCGCCCGCACCGTCACTGTATAGAGCGCGCGCACCGTGCCGACGCCGTCGAGATAGACCGGAACGTCCTCGGTGCGCGGCGTCGCCGCCAGCACCGGCACGGTCGCGCTCGCCGGCATCTGGAAGCGGCCGGTGCGGGTCGGCTGCCGGGTCTGGAACGAGGTCCAGGCGACATAGCCGAGCCCGGCCAGGATCAGAAGCGTGATCAGCACCGGGACGGCGCGCCGCCGCTTGGCGGGTGGCGGCGTTGTCGGCGCATCGGCCGCATTCTCCCTCTGTTCGGGCTTAAAGAGCATTGGTCGTCCCTGCTGCTGTCGGACCCCAGCCGCCACCGAGCGCCTGGTAGAGGCTGACGATGGCTTGCAGGCGCGCCAACTGGGCCTGCGACAACGAATCCTCAGCCTGAAATAACGTCAATTGCGTGTTTAGCACGGTTACGATGTCCGCCGTGCCCGCACGAAGCTGCTGCTCGGCGAGCTGAAACGCCCGGCGCGACGCCGTGACGACCTCGCGCTGCAGGCGCAGCCGCTCGTTGGTCTGCTTGATGGCGACCAGGGCATTGTCGACATCGGCGAAGGCCGACACCACGGTCATGCGATAGGTCTGCAGCAATTCGTCCTGACGTGCCTTGGTCAGTTCGAAGTTGGCCTGAATCCGGCCGCCATCGAAAATCGGCTGCGTCAGCCCGGCGGCGAGACTGAAGAACGCCGCCTGCGGCGAGAACAGCGAGGCCAGCGCCGCGCTCTGATAGCCGCCCTGCCCGGTCAACTGGATGCTCGGAAAAAACTGCGCGCGCGCGCTTCCGACATTGGCCGTGGCGGCCGCGAGCGTCGCCTCCTGACGGCGGATATCGGGACGCTGGATCAGCAGTTCAGATGGCAGGCCCGGCGTGACGCGCGGCGCGGCGATATTGTTGAGCGAACCGCCGGCCACGCGGACCGCTTCCGGCGGCCGTCCCACCAGCGTCGCGAGCGCATGGGTATTCTGCGCCAGCGTCTGCCGCAGCGGCGGCACCGCCGCGCGCTGATTGGCGAGCACGCTTTGCTGCTGAGCCAGATCGAGGTCGGTGCCGGTGCCGGCGTCGACACGCTGCTTGATGGCATCGAGGATGCGTTGCGCGCTGGCGATGTTGCGATTGGCCGTGCGGATGCGATCCTGCGCCGCCACCACCTGAAAATAGGCATTGGCCACGGCAGCCATCGTCGTCAGCGCCACCACGTCGCGATCGAACCGGATCGCGGTGGCGGTCTCACTGGCCGCCAGCGCCGCATCGCGGTTCTTGCCCCAGAAATCGATTTCGTAACTGGCCGAGAGCGACGACGAGAAGTTCGTGACCTCGCGGCCGCTGTTGGTGAGTCCGTTCGAACTCGATCCCGACGATTTCGAGCGGCTGGCCTGATCGCCGGCATTGAGCGTCGGCAACAGCGCCGCACCGGTGATTCGCGCCTGCGCATCGGCCTGAACGATCCGCGCCACCGCGGCCGCGATGTCGAGATTGACCGTCTGCGCCTCTTCCATCAGCGACGTCAGTTCGCGCGATTTGAAGCCGCGCCACCAGTCGATCTGGGGGGTGGCGGCAGCCGCGTTGCCTCGGCCGGCGTCCTTGTAGGCGGCCGGCACCTGCAAAGCCGGATCGGGAATATCGGTCGTGAGGATGCAACCCGACAGACCGAACGCGAGACAGATCGCGGCGACCAGCCGTCCCGGCCTCCATGCCACTCGATGTCGTAATGCCTCCGGATGTCGCACGGACCTGCTCACATCGACACCCGCCGGCGCCAGCAACCCGGCAGACGCGACTGGCCGACACGCACCCAACGGTGGCCGGCGGCGGTTGGCGGTACGACGTTCAACGGAAGAATCCCTGCTGCCCGGACCAGCGGCCCGATTCTAGCATTTGCATGCCATTGCAGCAGGCACGTTTGCAAAGCCTAGAATCAAAAGACCACTGGTAACTATAAGCTTCTGGTGGAGTTTTGAATTTGATATTCGCCCGCCGGATCCGCTGCAACCGGGTCGCGAATGTCAAATTCACCCCATGAGCCATTTTAGCGGCCCGCGCTGACAGCGGACAGGCCCGCGCGCGATTTCCAACGCGATATTGCTTCGAATTAATCTAGGAATGTCAAAGCCGCCACAGTGCAGATAAGGCCCGATTCATTGACGAAGTCGGGAACTGTCCCGTCTCGGCGCCACGCTGCTTACGAAGGTTTCATGTTGATGAAGCCTTGTTCATCGGGATTTTCCGGATTCCGGAGCGGTCGAATCGCGTTGGCATCGGGCCATCGATGGCAAGAATGACGATCTTTCCCCGTCGCCCGCTTCCAAAGAAGAATCGTCTCGCATCTCACGAAAATGGGGAAGAGGCGGCGCGCCCGCATTGCTTGTGCCGCCCTGTTCCGTGGACTAGGTTCAACCATCGTCCGCAACCGCTGCAAGAACCTAGATCCCATGAAAATCAACAAAGACGTGGTCGACGCCATCGGCCACACGCCGCTCATCAAGCTCAATCGCGCCTCCGAGGCCACAGGCTGCACCATTCTCGGCAAGGCCGAGTTCATGAACCCCGGACAGTCGGTGAAGGATCGCGCCGGCAAGCAGATGATCCTGGAGGCGGAAAAGCGCGGCGACCTGAAGCCCGGCGGTCTGGTCGTCGAGGGTACGGCGGGTAACACCGGCATCGGCCTTGCCGTCGTTGCGTCCGCGCGCGGCTATCGGACCATCATCGTGATTCCGGAAACCCAGAGCCAGGAAAAGAAGGACATGCTTCGCCTGTGCGGCGCGGAGCTCGTCGAGGTGCCGGCGCTGCCGTACAGCAATCCCAACAACTATCAGCACATCGCAAGGCGGCTCGCGGATCAGTTGCGCAAATCCGAATCGAACGGCGTGCTGTTCGGCGATCAGTGGAACAATCTCGACAATCCCAAGGCGCATTACGTCTCGACGGGGCCGGAAATCTGGGAGCAGACCAACGGCAAGGTCGATGGCTTCATCTGCTCGGTCGGAACCGGCGGCACGCTGGCGGGGACCAGCGCCTTCCTGCAGGAGAAGAAAAAGGACATCGTGATCGGGATCGCGGACCCGCGCGGCGCCGCGATGTACGAGTTGTTCAAGAACGGCGAAGCCAAGGCGACGCCGGGTGGCTCGATCACCGAGGGAATCGGACTCGGGCGCGTGACTCCCGTCATCGCCAACGCAAAGGTCGACGAAGCCTATCTCATCCCCGATGAGGAGGCCGTGCCGGTCATTTACGATCTGCTGGAGCACGAGGGTCTGTGTCTCGGCGGCTCCACCGGCGTCAATGTCGCAGGCGCGATCCGCCTCGCCAAGCAACTGGGACCGGACCACACCATCGTCACCATCCTGTGCGACTCTGGCAACCGCTATCAGTCGAAGCTGTTCAATCCGGATTTCATGCGCTCGAAGAACCTGCCGGTGCCGGCGTGGCTTGAGCGGCGCACCGATTTCGCGATTCCCTTCGAAAAGGTCTGAACGAGCACCGCAGCAGTCGACCCGTTGGGCTCACGCCTCAGGATAACGCCGTCACATATTCACCGCAGGATCTGGCTGAGAAACAGTTTGGTTCGCGCGTGCTGCGGGTTGGCGAAGAAACTGGCCGGCGTATTCGCCTCGATGATCTGCCCCGCGTCCATGAACACGACCCGGTCGGCGACCTCCCGCGCGAAACCCATTTCGTGCGTCACCACCAGCATGGTCATGCCTTCATTGGCGAGATCGACCATGGTGTCGAGCACTTCCTTCACCATCTCCGGGTCGAGCGCCGAGGTCGGTTCGTCGAACAGCATCACCTTGGGGTTCATCGCCAGCGCACGCGCGATCGCCACGCGCTGCTGCTGACCGCCGGAGAGTTGCCCGGGATAACTCTTCGCCTTGTCGGGAATGCGAACGCGTTCGAGATACTTCATCGCGGTCGCATCCGCATCCTTCTGCGGAACGTGACGCACCCAGATCGGCGCCAGCGTGCAGTTTTCCAGCACGGTAAGATGCGGAAACAGGTTGAAATTCTGGAACACCATGCCGACCTCGCGCCGCACCTCATGAACGCGGCGCAGATTGGGGCCAAGCTCGATGCCGTCGACGACGATCTTGCCTTCCTGAAATTCCTCCAGCGCGTTGATGCAGCGGATCAGGGTCGACTTCCCCGAACCCGACGGGCCGCAAATGACGAT
>JBARXT010000268.1:0-1638 GCA_049647485.1 Xanthobacteraceae bacterium | reverse complement strand
GAGCCCGACGCGCTGTTGCGCGGGCGCGGATTGCTCGACACGCCTGAGGCAGCCTGACGTGATGCTGTTATTCCGCTTTTGGATCGGCTTCCTGACGCTGATCGCGACGTTGCTGGCCGCGCCGCTTGCGGCGTCGGCGCATCCGCATGTCTGGGTCAAGGCCGCGAGCGAACTGATGTACGCGCCGGATGGCACGGTTACCGGCGTGCGGCATGCCTGGACCTTCGACGACATGTTTTCGACATATGCCCTGCAGGGCATCGAAACCAAGACCCAAGGCGTATATACGCGCGAGGAACTGGCGCCGCTGGCACAAACCAATGTCGAGTCGCTGAAGGAATTCGGCTTCTTCAGTTTCGCCAAGGCCGACGGCAGGAAGCAGAAGTTCAACGAACCGACCGACTACTACCTTGAATACAAGGACACGGCGCTGGTGCTGCACTTCGTGCTGCCGTTCAAGACGCCGTTCAAATCCCGGCAGATGCAGCTTGAAATCTTTGACCCGTCCTACTTCGTGGACTTCCAGTTGCAGGACAAGGATCCGATCAAACTGGTTGCCGCGCCGGCGGGCTGCACCATGACGATCGAGCGCCCGAGCGATGGTTCCGCCGCCGCGAAGAAGCTCGGTGAGGATAATTTCCTCGACGGCAGCAACGACAATTTCGGCGCGATGTTCGCCAACAAGGTGACGGTGAACTGCCCATGATCCTGCGGAGCGAAGACGCCATCCGCAGGTGTGTGGTGTGGTCCATCCTGATGGTCGCCGCGGCGATCTCGGTCGATGGCGTCTTGCACGCCGCCCTTGCGCAGAATCCGTTCGGCGGGTCACGCGCGGTGCCGGACCAGCAGGTCGGCGGAATCATAGGCTGGGTTCTGGCGAAGCAGTCCGAGTTCTACCGCGCGATGTCCTCGACCATTCGTGCAGCCAAGAGCGACGGCAGTGCGGTGTGGACCTTGCTCGGCATCTCCTTCGCCTACGGCATCTTCCACGCGGCCGGGCCGGGCCACGGCAAGGCGGTGATCTCGTCGTATCTGGTCGCCAACGAGGAAACCGCGCGGCGCGGCATCATGCTGTCGTTCGCGTCCGCATTGGCGCAGGCGCTGGTGGCGGTCGTGATCGTCGGCATCGGTGCGTGGCTGCTCAATGTCACCGCCAAGACCATGTGCGGCGCCGAGCGCATCATCGAGATCGCCAGCTACGGCTTGATCGCGGCCTTCGGCGCGCGGCTGGTCTGGGTCAAGGGTGGCGGATTTTTCCGCGCGCTATCGGCTTCGCGTGCCAGCCCGCAACTTGCGATGGCGCATCATCATCACGGCGATGGGCATGCGCATCATCACGATCATCATCATGGCGACGGCCACCACCATCACCACCACGACCATGGTGATCATTGCGGCCATTCCCACGGACCGGAGCCGGGCGAACTCGCCGGACCGGGCGGTTGGAAGCGCGGCCTTGTCGCAGTCGCGGCGGTTGGCATCCGTCCCTGTTCCGGCGCGATCCTGGTGCTGGTGTTCGCCTTGGCGCAGGGACTGTTCTGGACCGGCGTCGCTGCGACCTTCGTGATGGGCCTCGGCACCGCGATCACGGTGGCCGCCATCGCCACCCTCGCGGTGTCGGCCAAGGGCGTGGCGCGG
>JBARXT010000267.1:0-1687 GCA_049647485.1 Xanthobacteraceae bacterium | reverse complement strand
GCCGGTGACGGCGGTCGCGACGGCTATACCGTCGGCGGCGGTCTCGAGTACCTGTTCACCCAGAACTGGTCTGGCAAGATCGAGTATCAGTACTACGACTTCGGCAACGTCAACGTGTTCAGCCCGGCCGGTGCCTTCCTCGGCAGCGTCCGCAACGACGAGCACACCATCAAGGCCGGCATCAACTATCGCTTCGGCTGGGGTGGCGCGCCGGTGGTGGCAAAGTACTGAGTCGCATTCTTCCTGATCTGAAACAATTCCAAGGGTCGGCCTCGCGCCGGCCCTTTTGTTTTGTTCCAGCCTCATCGGGCGAATGCGACCTTCACCCTCGGCGCTGTGGTCGACAAATCGTGCGTTGAGGACGTCTGCACGACACGTCCACAACAAACCGCTGGACCGTTGGTCGGAAGCACTGGAAATCCGCCCTCGTTCTTCCTATGTTCCATGCAAAGTCCTTGGCGTCCGATCCCGGCTTCCCGGCGATGCGCGCCCGAAACGCGGCGCGGCTTTACGCGTCCTGGAATGCCGAAACATGGATGAAGTCCTTAAGGCCAAACAGCGCCAACAAGCCGCCGCGAACCAGCGCGCCATTACCATTCGCGGCGCACGCGAACACAACCTCAAGAACATCGATGTCGAGATCCCGCGCGACAGGCTGGTGGTGCTGACCGGCCTGTCCGGCTCCGGCAAATCCTCGCTGGCGTTCGACACCATCTATGCCGAGGGACAGCGCCGCTACGTCGAATCGCTTTCCGCCTATGCGCGGCAATTCCTCGAGATGATGCAGAAGCCGGACGTCGACCAGATCGACGGCCTGTCGCCCGCCATTTCCATCGAACAGAAGACGACATCGAAGAATCCGCGCTCGACCGTCGGCACCGTCACCGAGATCTACGACTACATGCGGCTGTTGTGGGCGCGCGTCGGCGTGCCCTACTCGCCCGCCACCGGCCTGCCGATCGAAAGCCAGACCGTGTCGCAGATGGTCGACCGCGTCTTGGTCCTGCCAGAAGGCACCCGACTCTATCTGCTGGCGCCCGTCGTGCGCGGCCGCAAGGGCGAATACCGCAAGGAACTGGCGGAGTATCTCAAGAAGGGCTTTCAGCGCGTCAAGATCGACGGCACCTTTCACGAGCTTGCCGACGCGCCGGTGCTCGACAAGAAATTTCCGCACGACATCGACGTGGTGGTGGACCGCATCGTGGTGCGCCCCGATCTCGGCCAGCGGCTGGCGGAGAGTTTCGAAACCGCGCTGAAACTCGCCGAAGGGCTTGCGGTGATCGAATACGCCGATGCGCCGGCGGCCGACGAAAAGAAAACCGAAAAGAAGACCGCGAAGATTCACGACAAGAGTGGCCCCGAGCGCATCCTGTTCTCGGAGAAGTTCGCCTGCCCGGTATCCGGCTTCACGATTCCGGAAATCGAGCCGCGGCTGTTCTCGTTCAACAATCCCTATGGCGCGTGTCCGGCCTGCGGCGGTCTCGGCATCGAGCAACACATCGACGCCGACCTCGTCATTCCCGACAAGGACCTGACCTTGCGCAAGGGCGCGATCGCGCCGTGGGCGAAATCGTCCTCGCCTTACTATGTGCAGACACTGCAGGCGCTCGGCAAATTCTACAAATTCACGCTCGACACCAAATGGAAGGATCTGCCGAAGAAGACGCAAAACGCCATTCTGTTCGGC
>JBARXT010000266.1:0-4973 GCA_049647485.1 Xanthobacteraceae bacterium | reverse complement strand
GCGATAGACCGAGCTGCTCCGCCGTGATCTTCTGCAGATTGCCAAACAACACATTTGACGCGGTGTCCGAACCGGTCAACGCCACGCCCAACCAGCCAAGCAACGTGCCGAAGAACGGGTAAAGCACTCCCGTTGCAGCAAAGGCCAATCCGAGAGTCGCGTCGATGCCAGACAGCCGGGTCAAGGTTCCGATCGCCAGCATCGTCGAGATGGTGACCAGCGACACCGCGCAGATCCGGATGGTCTTGCCGTAGACCGCCAGAATCTTGATCGGCGAGAAGCCCATCCAGTCCGGAAATAATCGCGGCGATCAACATTCCCGTACCCGTGAACGACAGATACTGGAAGGAGAACACGGCGGCTTCCGGCGTCGGTTTGGCAACGATCTACAATCCGTTCGACAATGCTGCACTATCGACGATCGCCGCGGCGATACCGGTGATCACGTTGCTGGTGTTGATCGCCAGCGGCCAGCAGAAGCTGTCGTCCGTGCCGCTCCGGGCGGAATTGTCGCGACCTGCCCTAACGGGTTGTTGATGCTGGAAAGATTGCCCTGCGAATGCCGTCCGGATAACGCTGCCTTCCACATTGAAGGGCCGGCAAAAGCCGGTTCCTAGGTACCTATGCTAGAAGTGAATCAATTCCCGCGACAAGACACCGCAGCGACGTAATATCTCGGAATTTTTTGACGTGCTTCCGCCTTCACCAGCTTTCAGCAGCAAAATCAATGTGTTCCCTGGAGAGAAATAACTGTGCAGAATCTGGGCAAGACTCTCGCCATCGTCGGGCGCCTCGCCGCGCCGTACTTTCGCTCCGAGGACAAATGGCCGGGCCGCCTCCTGCTCGCCACCGTCATCGGCATCGAACTGGCCATCGTCGCCATCAACGTTCTGCTCAATCAGTGGTACCAGCGGTTTTACAATGCTCTACAGGAGCGAAACTGGGATACCTTCGTTTCCGAACTGACCTACTTCGTTGTTATCGCGGCGATCTTCATCCTGCTGGCAGTGTATCAGCTCTACCTCAATCAGTGGCTTCAGATTCGCTGGCGCGCATGGATGACCCGCCGCTACCTCGGCGAATGGCTGCACAATGCCAATCACTATCGAATGCAACTACTGGGCGACGCTGCGGACAATCCGGATCAGCGCGTCACCGATGACGTCAAGCTCTTCGTCGAACGCACCTTGAACATTGGAATCGGGCTGTTGTCGTCAATCGTGACGTTGGGCTCGTTCGTGGTGATCCTTTGGGGGTTGTCGGCGGCGGCACCGCTTCACCTGTTCGGCCACGCCTACGACATTCCGGGCTATCTGGTGTGGGGCGCACTGATCTACGCCATCATCGGCACTGCGCTGACACATCTGATCGGACGCCCCCTGATCCAGCTCGACTTCATGCAACAGCGCTACGAAGCTGACTTTCGTTTCAATCTGGTACGCGTCCGTGAGAACGCGGAACAGATCGCCCTGCTGCATGGCGAAGCTGCCGAACGCCATCAGTTGCTCGACCGCTTCAAACATGTGGTCGATAACTGGATCGCCATCATGATCCGGACCAAGAAAGTCACTGCGCTCACGGCGAGTTACTCTCAGGCTTCGACGGTGTTTCCGTTCATTCTGGTGGCGCCGGCCTATTTCGCCGGCAAGATGCAACTCGGCGGCTTGATGCAGACGGCGAGCGCATTCGGCAGCGTGCAAGGCGCGCTATCGTTCTTCGTCACTGCTTACCGCTCGCTGGCCGAATGGCGCGCCGTCGTCAGCCGTCTCGACGGTTTTGAAGCCGCGATCGCACACGCGACGACCTTGCCAAGCGAGCCCGGACGGATCGCTCATGCGGCGGCCAACGATGCGACAATCGCACTCGACGACCTTCTGCTGCAATTGCCGAACGGCAAACCGATGGTCACCGCCAAGGCGCTCCGCCTGCGGCGAGGCGAAACCACTCTGATCAGGGGGCCGTCAGGGTCCGGCAAATCGACGCTATTCCGAGCCATCGGCGGCATCTGGCCATTCGGCACCGGCACGATCCGCATTCCGGGCGCGGCGAAGCTGATGTTCCTGCCGCAACGGCCCTATTTTCCGGTCGGTTCGCTGAAAGCCGCAGTCGCCTATCCCGCCGGGCCGGATAAATTCGACGACAGCACGATGCGCACGGCGATCGAGACGGTGGGACTTCCGGCGCTGGCAGACCATCTGGACGACGAAGCACACTGGAACGCGCACCTCTCCCTCGGTGAACAGCAGCGTCTTGGCCTGGCGCGTGCTCTGTTGGCCAAGCCGGATTATCTGTTTCTCGACGAGGCTACCGCCTCCGTCGATGAGACCGCGGAAGCGAAACTCTACAGCGCCCTCGCCGAAAAACTTCCTTCCACGACGATCGTTTCGATCGGCCATCGCGGCACACTGGAAGCCTTCCACTCCCGTGAGATCACGCTCAACCGAAGCGAAGAACCGGCATCTTCTGCCTATACGATCAAAGAGGGCATACAGCCGACATAGCGGGCTTGCCATTCATCCCAAACAAAAAGGGCGGCATCGCTGCCGCCCTTTCCCAACAACCAATTCGGGACCGGCTATTTCAGGTTAGTCATGGCCGTCAGGTCGGCCGAGAGCTTGACGATGCCGGCTGCACCGCACCACTTCGAACCGGCAGCCGTCGCGGTGAAGTCACCCGTGAAGAGATTGCAATCGGCCTTCGACAGATTCGTGTCGGAGTAACGGAAGTCGAGCGTGAACACCTTGTAAGTGAAGCCGATCCCGATGTTCCAGGTATCGTAGTCGGCGAACTTGACGTTGCCGTAGAACGCCTCGGACGTTCCCAGCCACTGGCGGCCGTACTCACCCGACAGATACATGCCGACACCGCTGCTGCCGAACCATTCGGTCGGTGCAGTCACCTTGCCGGTCACCGATGCGTAGGTGCCATCCGCCCCGGAGTTGAGGAAGTTCGGCGAGTAGAACGCGTTGGCACCGATGGAGAAGGCATCACTGACGGTGTAGGTGACCTTGCCGTAGAACTCGTAGAAGGAGACATCCTTCTTCATGAAATTGCCGTTCGGCAGGAAGGCTGCACCGGCGGGGCACAGGCCCGCTGCAACACCACCGGCGTTGCCGTCAACGCACTGCCCGCCGGGATAGAGATAACCCCAGACGCCGAAATCGAATGCCACCGGGCCGAAGGTCGGGCGGATGCCGGCATAGACATCCACCTCGGCGGCCGCGCGATTGGTAAAGGAGATGCTGTTGCCGGCGGCGCCGACGTAAAGCTGCAAATCCTTGGTGACGTTGAAACGCGGTTCGAAATAGGCGCTGACCGACGCTTCCCGATTGGACTGGCTCACGCCACGGAACACATAGTTGTTGGCAATACCTGCCCCGAACGCGACATCCCACGGATCGAAGGCGGCCACCGGAGGTGGCGCCTTGGTATAGACCTTCGCGGGCAGATCAGCCGCGGAGGCGGCAGCCGTTCCGGCTATCAATAATGCGGATGCGGCGAGATAAAATGTCTTCATGGCAACCCCCATCGAACCAGGTTGAGCCGCTCTGCCATTCACCGAATCTCGGCGTCCAGCCGCTGGCATGTGTTCGCTTGCGGATTTAATCTGCGGGGGGAAAGAACGAACGGAAAGCAACAATGCAGTGCATTTGCTGCCTTATTAGGCGGCTTTCACCGTTCTGAACCATGTGTCGTATCGACTGTTGCAAGCCGACAACATTTTCGCGTTGACCGGGGGTGGAAGGACGCTGCAAAAACAGCGCCGCTTCCGGTCGGTCCAGAAGCGGCGCCGCCACTTGCATCAGGTCGTCCCGGAAGGACCGCCACCACCATCCGACGGCTCGGGATTACTCCACAACGGTAAAGGCGCAGCCTCAGGCGCAGGACTCGGCGCGGCGGGTGGCATCATGGTCCGTGCAGGACTTGATTTCTTGGCGCTGCGCCTGACGGTCTTCTTAGCCGCTTTCTTGGCAGCCTTTTTCGCTTTCTTTTTTACGGCTTTCTTCGGAGCCGAGCGTCTGGCCGCCGCTTTCTTGGTCGGCTTTCGGCCTGCGGCCTTGGCTTTCTTTTTCTTCGGAGCCTTTTTCGCCGCCTTCTTGGCGGTCTTTTTCGCCCCCTTCTTCACGGACTTGGCGGCCTTCTTCTTGGAACTCTTGGTCTTCGACTTGAGCGCTTTCTTGGCTTTAGCCATCGTCGTCCTCCTGTTGCCGACTTAGACACATCAAGCAGTCCGCGTTCTCCGCGGCTTTACACCGTTCCTTGCAATTCTGGCTTGGGACCTCCCGTCGCCCAATCGAGCAGCTCAACCGTATGCACCACCGGGACATTCGTCCCGCTGGCAATCTGAACCATGCATCCGATGTTGCCTGCTGCGATCATATCCGGCCCAGTCGTCGCAATGTTTGCAACTTTCCGATCACGCAGCTTGCTCGCAATCTCAGGCTGGAGAATGTTGTACGTCCCCGCCGAACCACAACAGAGGTGGCTCTCCGGGATATCTTTCACCACGAATCCATTCTTGGAAAGCAAATCTTTTGGAAGCTGTGTGATTTTCTGTCCGTGTTGCAACGAGCATGCCGAATGATAAGCGACAACAAGATCGCTACGACGCTCCGGCGACGATAGACCAAGCGTCGCGACATACTCGGTGATGTCCTTCGCCAGCCCGGAAACGCGGGTAGCTTGCGCCGCGTATTGGCGATCTTCCCGCAGCAAATAGCCGTAATCCTTGATGACGGTGCCGCAGCCCGACGTAGTGATCAAGATCGCATCGAGCCCGCCGCCATCGATCTCCTTGCTCCAGGCCGTGACGTTGGCCCGTGCATTGGCGAGCGCCGCGTCGTCCTGCCCGAGATGGTGGGTCAACGCGCCGCAGCAGACTTCGTCTGCTACCAGCACCACCTCGACACCGTGACGCGTCAACAAACGAATCGCTGCCTGATTGATTCGCGGCGCCAACACCTGTTGAGCAC
>JBARXT010000265.1:0-7362 GCA_049647485.1 Xanthobacteraceae bacterium | reverse complement strand
TCGGCGCCGAATTCCTCGCGATGATCCTCGTCGTGGTCTATGTCGGCGCGGTCGCGGTGCTGTTCCTGTTCGTCATCATGATGCTCGACGTCGATTTCGCCGCGCTGCGCGAAGGCTTTCTGGAATATCTGCCGGTCGGCCTTCTGGTCGGCGCGATCTTCCTTGCCGAACTGCTGCTGGTCGCCGGCGGCTGGGTGATCAACCCGACGGTGGCGAAGACCATCACGGCGCCGATCCCGGGCAACGTCAGCAACACCGAGGCGATCGGCCTGGTGCTGTACACGACGTATATTCATTACTTCCAGGTCGCGTCGCTGGTGCTGCTGGTGGCGATGATCGGCGCCATCGTGCTGACCTTGCGCCACAAGACCAACGTCAAACGGCAGAACATCAGCGTGCAGAACGCCCGCACCAAGGCGGCGGCGATGGCCGTGCGTCAGGTGGCGTCGGGGCAGGGGCTTCGCGAATCCGATGCGGCGGAGTGGGTGAAATGACAATCGGTCTCGGCCATTACCTCGCGGTCGGCGCGATCCTGTTCACGCTGGGCATCCTCGGTATCTTCCTCAACCGCAAGAACATCATCGTCATCCTGATGTCGGTGGAACTGATCCTCTTGGCGGTGAACATCAATCTGGTGTCGTTCTCGGCGTTCCTCAATGACATCGTCGGCCAGGTGTTCGCGCTGCTGGTGCTGACGGTCGCCGCCGCGGAAGCCGCGATCGGCCTTGCTATCCTCGTTGTTTACTTCCGCAACCGCGGCTCCATCGCGGTTGAAGACATCAATATGATGAAGGGCTGAGGCAGATATGGTCCAGGCGATTGTCTTTCTGCCGCTGCTCGGCGCTATTCTCGCGGGCCTGATCGCGCTCGCGGGGGCGCATGCGCGCAACCCGAGCGGCGACACCGTCGAGCATGCGCATGGTCATGACGGCCACGGCGATCATGCCCACGCCTCGCACGCGCATGACGATCACGGCCACGGCCATGACGATCACCACGCGCCGGCCGAACCGGCGGCGGCGGGCACCGGAGCCGCAGAGTTCATCACCACGGCGCTGCTGTTCGTCTCCGCCGCGCTGTCGTGGATCACTTTCGTCAATGTCGGCTTCTTCAAGCAGGACGTGCTGATCCATGTGCTGCCGTGGATCAATTCCGGCGACCTGCAGATCGCGTGGTCGCTGCGCGTCGATACGCTGACGGCGGTGATGCTGGTGGTGGTCACCACGGTGTCGTCGCTGGTGCACCTCTATTCGGTCGGCTACATGGACGAGGATCCGCATCGTCCGCGCTTCTTCGCCTACCTGTCGCTGTTCACCTTCGCCATGCTGATGCTGGTGACCTCCGACAATCTGGTGCAACTGTTCTTCGGTTGGGAAGGCGTCGGCCTCGCGAGCTACCTGCTGATCGGCTTCTGGTATCAGAAGCCGTCGGCCAACGCGGCCGCGATCAAGGCGTTCGTCGTCAACCGCGTCGGCGACTTCGGCTTCTCGCTCGGCATCTTCGCGGTGTTCATGCTGATCGGCTCGACCGATTTCGACACCATCTTCGCCGCCGCACCCGGCCTCACCGGCAAGACCATCAACTTCCTCGGCTGGAACGTCGACGCGCTGACCATCACCTGCCTCCTCTTGTTCATGGGCGCGATGGGCAAGTCGGCGCAGTTCCTGCTGCACACCTGGCTGCCGGACGCGATGGACGGCCCGACCCCGGTGTCGGCGCTGATCCATGCCGCGACCATGGTGACCGCCGGTGTGTTCATGGTGGCGCGGCTGTCGCCGTTGTTCGAACTGGCGCCGAACGCGCAGGCGTTCGTCATGCTGATCGGCGGCACCACGGCGTTCTTCGCGGCGACCATCGGTCTCGTCCAGAACGACATCAAGCGCATCGTCGCCTATTCGACCTGTTCGCAGCTGGGCTACATGTTCGTGGCGATGGGCGCGGGTGCGTATTCGGTGGGCATGTTCCACCTTTTCACCCACGCCTTCTTCAAGGCGCTGTTGTTCCTGGGCTCGGGCTCGGTGATCTACGCGATGCATCACGAGCAGGACATCCGCAACATGGGCGGGCTGTGGCGGAAGATTCCCTACACCTACGCCACCATGGTGATCGGCACCCTGGCGCTGACCGGCTTCCCGCTCACCGCCGGCTACTTCTCCAAGGATGCGATCATCGAGTCGGCCTTCGTCTCGCAAAATCCGTTCGCGTTCTACGGCTTCCTGATGACGGTGGTGGCGGCGTGCCTGACCTCGTTCTATTCGTGGCGTCTGATCTTCAAGACCTTCCACGGCAAGCCGCACGATCAGAAGCATTATGAGGCCGCGCACGAGGCCCCGCTCTGGATGCTGGTGCCGCTCGGCGTGCTGGCGGCCGGTTCGCTGCTCGCCGGCCTGCCGTTCAAGGAATTGTTCGCCGGCCACGGCGTCGACGAGTTCTTCCGCAACTCGCTGAAGATGCATCCGCATATCATCGAAGAGATGCATCACATCCCGGCGGCGATCGCCTATCTGCCGACGGTGATGATGGTGATCGGCCTGTTCGTGGCGTGGATGTTCTACATCCGCCGGCCGTACCTGCCGGTCGAACTCGCCAACCAACACGGCGCGCTGTACCGCTTCCTGCTCAACAAGTGGTACTTCGACGAACTCTACGACATCATCTTCGTGCGTCCGGCGAAGTGGCTCGGCACCACGCTCTGGAAGAAGGGCGACGGCTTCGTCATCGACGGCTTCGGCCCCAACGGGGTCGCGGCGCGCGTACTCGACGTCACCCGCGGCGTCGTCCGCATTCAAACCGGTTATCTTTATCACTATGCCTTCGTGATGCTGATCGGCGTGGCCGGTCTGATCACATGGTTCATGTTCGGGCTTGGGGGCCAATAAATGATGACGTGGCCCATTCTTTCGGTCGTCACCTTCCTGCCGGCCGTCGGCGCGCTGCTGATCTGGATGATGGCGCGCGGCGGCGACGAGGCGGCTGCCCGCAACGCGCGCTGGATCGCGCTGTGGACGACGCTGATCAACTTCGCGATCTCGCTGATTTTGGTGGCGCGGTTCGATCCGACGCAGGCGGGTTTCCAGTTCGTCGAGGAGGGCCGTTGGCTGACCTCGACCATCGCCTACAAGATGGGCGTCGACGGCATCTCGCTGCCGTTCGTGATCCTCACCACCGCGCTCTTGCCGCTGTGCATCATCGCGAGCTGGAAGTCGGTGACCAATCGCGTGCCGGCTTACATGATGGCGTTCCTGATCCTGGAAGCGCTGATGGTCGGCACCTTTTCGGCGCTCGATCTGCTCTTGTTCTACGTCTTCTTCGAGGGCGGCCTGATCCCGATGTTCCTGATCATCGGCGTCTGGGGCGGTCCGCGCCGGGTCTATGCGACGTTCAAGTTCTTCCTCTACACGCTGCTCGGCTCGGTCTTGATGCTGCTGGCGATCATGGCGCTGTACTGGAATGCCGGCACCACCGACATTCCGACGCTGATGACCACCGCCGTGCCGCGCAACCTGCAGACATGGGCGTGGCTGGCGTTCTTCGCCTCGTTTGCGGTGAAGATGCCGATGTGGCCGGTGCACACTTGGCTGCCGGACGCGCACGTCGAGGCTCCCACTGCCGGCTCGGTGATCCTCGCCGCGATCCTCTTGAAGATGGGCGGCTACGGCTTCCTGCGCTTCTCGCTGCCGATGTTCCCGCTGGCTTCGCATGACTTCGCGCCATTGGTATTCACGCTCTCCGCCATCGCCATCGTCTACACCTCGCTGGTGGCGCTGATGCAGGAGGACATGAAGAAGCTGATCGCCTATTCGTCCGTCGCGCACATGGGCTTCGTCACCATGGGCATCTTCGCCGGCACCATGCAGGGCGTTGCCGGCGGCGTGTTCCAGATGATCTCGCACGGCCTCGTCTCGGGCGCGCTGTTCCTCTGCGTCGGCGTGGTCTACGACCGCATGCACACCCGCGAGATCGCGGCCTATGGCGGCGTGGTCAACCGGATGCCGCTCTACGCCTTCGTGTTTCTGGTCTTTACGATGGCGAACGTCGGCCTGCCGGGCACCTCGGGCTTCGTCGGCGAATTCCTGACGCTGATCGGCACCTTCAAGGTCTCGATCCCGACCGCGTTCTTCGCCACGCTGGGCGTCATCCTGTCGGCGGCCTATGCGCTGTGGCTTTACCGCAAGATCGTGTTCGGCGCGCTGGTGAAGCCGTCGCTCGCCAGCATCAAGGACCTGACGTTCCGCGAGGTGGTGACGCTGGCGCCGCTCTTGATCCTCACCATCCTGTTCGGTTTCTATCCGAAGCCGCTGCTCGATTTCTCGGCGGCGTCGGTGCAGCAACTCGTCACCAATTACAGCCACGCGATCACTGCCGTGAAGGCAGCCGCGCTGATGCAATGAATACGGCAGGTCAGGACCTTATCCCATGAACTTCACTCCCGCCGGATATTCGCTGCTTCCCGTGCTGCCGGAGATCGTGCTGGCCATCGGCGCGATGGTGCTGCTGATGGTCGGCGCGTTTCGCGGCCAGCGTTCGACGCCGCTGGTGGTGACGCTGGCGATCGCGCTCCTGATCCTCACCGGCGTGCTGCAATGCTATCTGCCGCCCGGCAAGCTCGAGACATTCGGCGGCAGCTTCGTCGTCGATGGTTACGCGCGTTTCCTGAAGGTCCTGGTGCTGCTCGGCTCGGCTGCGACCTTGCTGATTTCCTACGGCTTCCTGTCCGAGCGGCCGCGCCGGATTTTCGAATACGCGATCCTGATCCTGATCTCGACCATCGGCATGATGCTGCTGGTGTCGGCCGGCGATCTGATCATGCTCTATCTCGGCCTCGAACTGATGAGCCTGTCGCTCTATGTCGTCGCGGCGTCCAACCGCGACGACCTCAAGTCTACCGAGGCCGGCCTGAAGTATTTCGTGCTGGGCGCGCTCGCGTCCGGCATGATGCTCTACGGCATGTCGCTGATCTACGGCTTCACCGGCACGGTGAGCTTCGCCGGCATCGCGGCCGCCGCCACGAGCGGTAGCATCGGTGTCGCGTTTGGTCTTGTCTTCCTGCTTGCCGGCCTCTGCTTCAAGGTGTCGGCGGTGCCGTTCCACATGTGGACGCCGGACGTCTACGAGGGTGCGCCGACCCCGATCACCGCCTTCTTCTCGTCGTCGCCGAAGGTCGCGGCCTTCGCGGTGTTCGTGCGTGTGGTGCTCACTGCGTTTCCGAACGTCGCGCATGAGTGGCAGCAGATCGTGGTGTTCGTGGCGATCGCCTCGATGGCGCTCGGTTCGTTCGGCGCCATCGGCCAGCGCAACATCAAGCGCATGATGGCCTATTCGTCGATCGGCCACATGGGCTTCGCGCTGGTCGGGCTTGCCGCGGGCACGCCCGAAGGCGTTCAGGGCGTCATCCTCTATCTCGTCATCTACACCGTGATGACCTTCGGGGTGTTCACGTTGATCCTGGCGATGCAGCGCAACGGCCGCGCGATGGAAGAGATCAGCGACTTCGCCGGGCTCTCGCGCACCAATCCGGTGCTGGCGTTCCTGTGCGCGATGCTGCTGTTCTCGCTGGCGGGCATTCCGCCGCTTGCGGGCTTCTTCGCCAAGTTCTACGTCTTCACCGCCGCGATCAAGGCCGGCATGATCACGCTGTCGGTGATCGGCGTGCTGTGCAGCGTGGTCGGCGCGTTCTACTACCTTAACGTCATCAAGGTGATGTATTTCGACGAGCAGGCCGGCGCGACCGATTCCGTTCGCCTCGAACTGGGAACGGTGGTCGTCGTCTCGGCGCTGTTCAACATGCTGTTCTTCGTCTATCCCGGCCCGCTGGTCGGCGCGGCGACGGCTGCCGCGAAGTCGCTGTTCTGATGGCGTTGCCGCGGGGCCCGCGGGCGCGTGCGGCGGGCTATGGATTGACGGCGTTCGACGCCGTCGGCTCGCCCAATGCCGAGGCGTTGACGGCGGCGCGAAGCGGCGAGCGCCGATCGACGTGGTTCGTCACCACCGAGCAGACGGCCGGACGCGGCCGGCGGCAGCGCACCTGGGTCGCGCCGCGCGGCAATCTCGCCAGCAGCGTGCTCGAGGTGCTTGAGGTTTCGCCGTCGGTCGCGGCGACGCTCGGCTTCGCCGCCGGTCTGGCGCTGGAGCGTGCGTTGCGCAATGTCAGTGTCGAGACGCTGGCGCGCGGTGGCGCCAATGTCGACTATACGCTGAAGTGGCCGAACGACGTGCTCGGCAACACGCACAAGCTGTCGGGCATTCTGCTCGAAGCGGAAGCGCTGGCCGACGGACGGCTTGCCGTGGTGGTCGGCATCGGCACCAACGTGATTGCCGCGCCGGAGGGCACGCCGTATCCTGCCACGTCGCTGCGCGCGCTCGGCGTCGATGTCGGCGCCGAGGATGTATTCGCCGCATTGTCGGATTCCTGGGCAGAGTGCTTCGGCATCTGGAGCAACGGCCGCGGCTTCGGCGAAATTCGCCGGCTCTGGCTGGAGCGGGCGGCGGGGCTCGGTGAGCAGGTTTCAATTCAGTCGGGGTCGTCAATCGTCGCCGGCACGTTCGACGGTCTCGACGAGAGCGGCTGCATGGTCATCGTGACACCATCGGGCGCGCGCGAGACGATCGCCGCCGGCGATGTCTATTTCGGCACCGCGGGCTCGACAGGAAACAGATGATGGCGCAACCCGAAGAACTGACTTTCACTCCGCTCGGCGGCGTCGGCGAGATCGGCATGAACCTGTCGGTTTACGGTCTCGGCAACCGCCAGCGGCGCAGCTTCCTCGCGGTCGACCTCGGCGTATCGTTCGGCGACGAGGAGCATCTGCCGGGCATCGATCTGGTGATGCCGGACGTGACCTTCCTCGAGAAGGAGCGCAAGAACCTGATGGGGCTGGTGCTCACCCACGCCCATGAGGATCACTTCGGCGCCATCATCGATTTGTGGCCGAAACTCAAGTGTCCGATCTATGCGACCAAGTTCAGCGCTGCATTGTTCGAGGCCAAGTGCGCGGCGGAGCGCGGCGCGCCCAAAATTCCGGTCACCGTGATCGAGTCCGGTTCGCGGATCGATATTGGCCCGTTCAATGTCGAGTTCATTCCGGTGGCGCATTCGATTCCGGAATCGCACGCGCTCGGGATCCGCACCTCGGCCGGGCTGGTGCTGCACACCGGTGACTGGAAGATCGACCCGACGCCGATCGTCAGCGCCCCCACCGACGAGGCGCGGCTGCGCGAACTCGGCGACGAGGGCGTGCTGGCGCTTGTCGGCGATTCCACCAACGCCGTGCGGGAAGGGCGCTCGCCGTCGGAAGCCGAAGTCGCGGCGACGCTCGCCAAACTGGTGAAGGCCGCGCGCGGGCGCGTCGCGGTGACCACGTT
>JBARXT010000264.1:0-7559 GCA_049647485.1 Xanthobacteraceae bacterium | reverse complement strand
GATTCGAACATCGCCGAATAGAACGCCGGTTCGCTGCGCGCGAAATCGAGATAGGCCCGCCCCACCCGCTCGAACGCGGTGACGGTGTCGGGGCGCCCGTCGTCCCACGCCTTGGTCAGCACCGCCTCGAACAGTTCGAACCCGCGCTGCGCGATGCTGGACAGCAGTTCGTCGCGGTCGCGGAAGTGACGATAGGGCGCGGCCGGGCTGACGCCGGCCGAGCGCGCGGCATCGGCGAAGGTGAACCCGGCCGGTCCCTTCTCCGCAATCAGGCCCAACGCCGCCTGCAGCAGCGCTTCCTTGAGGTTGCCGTGGTGATAGCCGCGCTCAGCGCCGCGGCGGTCCTTTCGCCAGCTCATGTTAATGGCTTTTACATGAGGCGGGCGAAAAGGCTACATATTTCGGCGTGATCGAGCTACTGAAATCATTGCGAAATTTCAGCCGGGAGTCTTGCGGAAATCTGGTGACCAACCCGTGGCGGTTCCATGGCAGCCGGAATCGCCACGGAACCCCGCGAGTACCGCTCAGCCGCGCCGGGTCGCCGCCTGCAAATCCGGTAACTTGGCCGCCGCTGCCTGCACCTCGGGATCGAAATCCGCCATTTCCTGAACCTGACGGATTTCGATGACTTCGTTCTCGGAGGCCGGGCAGCGACTGGCCCAGGCGATGGCTTCCTCACGTGAGGCAACGTCGATCATCCAGTAGCCGCCGAGCACTTCCTTGGCTTCCGCGAACGGTCCGTCGGTGACCAGCGGCTTGCCGCCCTCGAACGACACCCGCGCGCCCATCGACGGCGGATGCAGACCGTCGAGCGCCAGCAGCACGCCGGCCTCCTGCAGCGCCTCGTTGTAAGCCATCATGGATTTGACGCGCTCGGGATCGAGTTTCACGTCGGGCGGCGCGGCCTCGTAGCCTTTCGGGATCATCAGCATCATGAAACGCATCCGCGTTGTTCCTTTGAGGGTTCGGGAAATCCAATGGAATCGGAGAGGACGTGGATGGCCGGAATAAATCCGGCCATGACGAGCGGAGCGCCTATCGCCTTGCGGCGACCTCGGCGCGCAGACGTTCTTCCTGCTCGCGCAGTTCCGGCGTGAAGGCTTCGCCGAAATCCTCGGCCTCGAACACCTGACGCAATTCGAGTTCGTCACCCGGCGCGAATGGCGCACGCTTCATCCAGGCAATGGCCTCGTCGCGCGACGCGGTTTCGATCATCCAGAAGCCGCAGACCAGACCATCCGCGGGGAACGGACCGTCCACGGCGGTGGCGCCCTTGTCGGAGAAGCGAATGCGCGCGCCCTTCACGGTCGGATGCAGCCCCTCGCCGGAGAGCATCACGCCCGCCTTCGCCATCTCCTCGTTGAAGCGGCCCATCTCGGCGAGTTGCGCCTCGCTCGGCATCTCGCCCGCTTCCGTTCCCTTGTTCGCCTTCACCATCACCATGAAACGCATCGGCTTTCTCCGTTTTGATCCAAGCTCTGTCCTGAAGACGAACGAAGCACCCCGCCGCCGACATTCCCCGCGACGAATTTTTCGATGCTGCTCAGTCCGCCTGCGGTGGCGTGTGCCAGGCCTGCGGCACGAAGACGCCGTCGCGATAGGAGGCGCCGAAATAGACGTCGATGGCGCGAACCTGTTCACCGGCAAAGCTGAAGAATTCAGTGTTGCGGAACATGAGGCCATCCACCGTGGTGCAGCGATAGGTCACATACGCAGCGTCGCCCTCCTCGAAAATCCGCTCGATGACGTTCTCGCGGATCTGCATATTAGCGGGCCAGCACAGTTCGAAATATCGCGCCTTGTCGATGCTGTCGTCGTAAGGCGTGGTGAAGCGGAAATCCTCCGCCATCATCGCGGCAAGGCCATCGCGGTCGCGCCGGTGGTAGCAATCGAACATGCGACGGACGAGCGCGGCGCGCCGGCGTTCCACGATCAGTTCTCCTGCGGGAACATGTGAAAGAACGGCTCCGCCTCCATCAGCACCCGCGCATAGGAGGGCCGCGCCTTCAGCCGCTCCAGATAGGCGGCGAGATGCGGGTGGCTGTCGGCATAGGGCAGCACCCTGGCGGCGTAGAACAGCGCCGGGGCCGCAGCACAATCCGCCATCGAGAAATCATCACCGACCGCCCAGCGCCGCGACGCCATCTCGCGTTCGGCGATATCATAGGCCGCGCGCATCCGGGTCTTGGCATCCTCGACGCCGTGCGGGTCCTTGGCTTCGGCGGGCCGCAACCGGTTGCCGACGATCTTTTGCATGTGATTGTGAATGTGCAGATCGTAGAAGCGATCCTTCAGCCGCACCTCGCGCGCGGCATCGCCATCCGCGGGAACGAAGCGCGTCACACCCGGACAATGCCGGTCGAGATAATCGATGATGACGCTGGATTCCGGCACCACCTGGCCGCGCGCGGCATCCTGCAACACCGGAAACTTGCCGATGCCCCACAGTTTCAGCAGCATGGCGCGCTCGTCCGGATCGCCGAGATTGACCGGGACAGCCGTGAACGGCGTCGCGTTCTCGTACAGCGCGATCAGCACCTTGTGGCAGTAGGACGACAGTGGATGAAGATAGAGCGTCAGCGACATGGCGTTCTCCCTGATGCCGCGCGCCGTCGCGGCCGGCATTCTTACCACTTGCATTTTGCAACCGGTTGCAGCCTAGCCAGACCGGTGCGAAAGTGCAAGCGGTTGGAAGGGAGACGCTGTGATGACGGCTTGCATGGTCCGCTCCCTTCCCCGATGCCGCGCAGCGGCATGGTGGGGAGAGATTGGAGATTGAGGGCATGAACGAACGCTCCGACTGCCCGATCAACCTCACGCTGGAAGTGATCGGCGACAAATGGACCTTGCTGATCATTCGCGACATCATCTTCGGCAATCGCCGTCACTTCCGCGAACTGCTGACGAAATCCAATGAAGGCATCTCGTCGAACATTCTCGCCGACCGGCTGAAGACCTTGACGAGCGAAGGCATTCTGACCCGCGAGGACGATCCCACGCACAAGCAGAAGGGCATCTACAGCCTCACCGAAAAAGGCATCGCGCTGTTGCCGATCCTCGCCGAGATGGGTGCATGGGGCTACAAGTATCTGCCGGTCAGCGAAGAACTCGGCGTGCGCGCACAGGTGCTGCGCGACGGCGGCGTGAAGATGCGCGCCGATTTCATCGACGAATTGCGCGAACGCCACCTTGGCATCAAGCAACGCTTGAGGCGCGGCCCTTCGGTGAGCGAACGGCTGCAAGCCGCCTATGAAGACGCGATGATGCGCAAGACAAAAACGCCCCGCGCAAAAAAACGCGCGTGAGTGCCTGCAATCGCTTGCAACGAATTTTGACAGCCTCTTCCTCGACTTGCTGCAATGCGGATAGCCAGCGCGACTCCGCACCGCGAATCTTGAGTTCCATCGCAACAAATTCTCGCCGCATTGATTGATCACGCTTCCGTTATTGCTTCGGCCGTGGGGACACAAGCGCGGCGGAAGCAAGTCGAAGGGGCGTTCCGCGTAAAATTCAGTCAAGTTTGACTCGCGCATTCGTGCTGCGGCGAGTCATGCCCGAACCACTTTGGCTCGCGCCACACGAGCCCGAACCGATTGGGGAGGACATCATGAACGATGCCACGAAACGCGCGGCTTCCGGCGGTGCGCTCTCTCATATGCTCGCCCACGCCATGGCCGTCACCGCATTCCTCGTGATCGCGGTCTGCGTGTTCTATGTGAGATAGATCCTCATTCGATCCGCATATCTTTTGGTCATGGCCAGAATGAATCCGGCCATGACGAATTAAGCCGCCGCATCGCGCGCCGCAAAATCCTGTTCCCCGTCGCGAGAACACGCGCTAAGACCCGCGCATTCTTCCCTCGCAGCGGGCTCATCATGACCACCAACATCACCAAAGTCGCTCTCGTCACCGGGGCCGCGCGCGGCATCGGGCTCGCGACCGCCAGGCGTTTTCTCACCGAGGGTTGGGCCGTCGCACTCCTCGACATTGAGGAGCAACAGTTGCGTGAAGCCGCCGCCGCGCTGACCGATCCGGTCAACGTGCTGGCGCTCGCTTGCGACGTCTCCGATGCAGGAGCAGTGCACGCCGCAATGGCCCGCATCGTTGAGCGCTTCGGCCGCCTCGACGCGCTGGTCAACAATGCCGGCGTCGCGGTGTTCAAGCCTATTCTCGACACCACCGACGACGAATGGGAGCGCGTGCTCGCGGTGAACCTCACCGGGCCGTTCCTCTGCATCAAGGCGGCCGCGCCCTTGATGCGCGAACACGGCGGCGGCGCCATCGTCAACATCACCTCGATCTCGGGTTTGCGCGCCTCGACGTTGCGCGTCGCCTACGGCACCAGCAAGGCCGGGCTTGCGCACCTCACCAAGCAGGCGGCGGTGGAATTGGCCTCGCTCGGCATCCGCGTCAACGCGGTGGCGCCGGGGCCGGTCGATACGGCGATGGCGAAAGCGGTGCATTCGCCGGCGATCCGCGCCGATTATCACGATGCCATTCCGCTCAATCGTTACGGATTGGAGGAAGAACTGGCGGACGCGATCTTCTTCCTGTGCAGCGAACGCGCAAGCTACATCACCGGACAGTTGCTCGCGGTCGACGGCGGCTTCGACGCCGCCGGCATCGGCCTGCCGACGCTGCGCAAGGAAGGCAGGAACGGGTAGCGGCTCGAATTGATGTGACGGCGATTCTTTCTTATCGGTCCCTCCCCGCATGGCAAGATTGCAGCCGCGGCGCGTGCAATTTCCGCGCGGCATGCCTAGATGGGAGACACCTTTCCTCTCTGCGGCTCCGCAGACCACCTCACGGACATTGCGATGGCCCTTCATTCGATCCTCGATCTCGTCCGCGTCACCGAGGCGACCGACGCGCGCGGCGCGCTCGACAACGCGCGCGATCTCGCCGCCCATGCCGAAGCGTGGGGCTACACCCGCTTCTGGGTGGCCGAGCATCACAACATGGCCGGCATCGCCTCGGCCGCGACCTCGGTGGTGATCGGTCACATCGCGGCCGGCTCCAACCACATCCGCGTCGGCGCCGGCGGCGTGATGCTGCCGAACCACGCGCCCATCGTCATCGCCGAGCACTACGGCACGCTGGAACGGCTGTTTCCCGGCCGCATCGATCTCGGGCTCGGCCGCGCGCCCGGCACCGATCAACTGACCATGCAGGCGCTGCGCCGCAGTCTCACCAACGCCGACAACTTTCCGCGCGACGTGCTGGAATTGCAGGCCTACTTCGCCGAGGTCGCGCCGGGCCAGCGCATTCAGGCGGTGCCGGCGGCGGGGACCAACGTGCCGCTGTGGATTCTCGGCTCCAGCACCTATGGCGCGCAGGTCGCCGCCGAGTTCGGCCTGCCGTATGCCTTTGCGTCCCACTTCGCGCCGGCGCAACTGATGCCGGCGCTGGAGATCTATCGCGATCGCTTCAAGCCGTCCGAACAACTGGCGAAGCCCCATGCCATGGTCGGCGTCAACATCGTCACGGCGGACACCGACGCGGAGGCGAAGCGCCTCGCCACCACGCAGCAGATGTCGTTCACCAACATCTTTCGCGGCGCGCGGGGCCTCAGCAAGCCGCCGATCGACGACATCGAAACCTACTGGACGCCGATGGAAAAGGCGCAGGTGGCGCAGATGCTCGGCTGCAGCATCGTCGGCGACGTCGATGCGGTGCGCGCCGGCGTTGCCAGCCTGGTCGAACAGACCGCCGCCGACGAATTGATGATCGTGTCCGACATCTTCGATCACACCGCGCGGCTGCATTCCTATGACCTGATCGCGCAGGCGATGCGGAAGACCGACTGAATGAGACGGCGTCATCCTGAGGTGCTTCGTGCGCAGCACGGAGCCTCGGAGGATCGCCGTCGCCCTTCGAGGCTCGGCGTAAGAACGCCTCGCACCTCAGGATGACGGCTTCCGCTGTGGATTCGGTACACCGTCAATCACGATGCTCCGCTGCATCCGCTGCGCGACGCCGGGCCGATGGGTGATGGCGACGATGGTGGTCGCCGCGCAATGCGACAACAGCGCGTCGAGCACCCGCGTCTCGGTCGCGGAATCCAGCGACGACGTGCTCTCGTCGAGGATCAGAATATCCGGCGCGAGCAAAATCGCGCGGGCGATACCGAGCCGCTGGCGCTGCCCGGCGGAAAGATCGACGCCGCCCTGTCCGAGTTGCGTCTCGTAGCCTTGCGGCAGCCGCATGATGTCGGCGTCGATGCCGGCGATAGCAGCGGCCTTGCGGATATCCAGCGTCCCCGTCGCCGGCAGACCGATGGTGAGATTCTCCGCGACGCTGGCGGTGAAGGTGTCGATCTCGTGCGGCACCACCACGATGTGCCGCCGCAATTCGCCGAGCGGAATCATCTCGAGCGGCTTGCCGTCGAGCAGGATTGCGCCGCGTTCCGGCCGCCGCGCGCCGAACAACAGGCTCGCCAGGGTGCTCTTGCCGATGCCGCTGGGGCCGACCACCGCCACCTTGTCTCCGGGCGCGAGCGAGAACCACAGGTCCTGCAGCACCGGCGTCTCGGCGCCGGCATAGCGAAACGACAGGCCGGTGACGTCGAGCCGCGCCCCGCGCGGCCGATGCGCGACCGACGCGCCGCCGACATCCTCGTGCGGGCCGGTGGCGATATCGGAGAGGCGCGCGACCGATATCGTCATCGCCTGGAAATCGTCGAAGGTCTTGACGAGATTCAGCACCGGCATTGACAGCGAACCGCCGACCGACAGGAACAGTACGAAATCGCCGATGCTCATGCCGCCGTCGATGACGCGCAGTCCGCCGGCCAGCGCGATCGCCGCGGTGATCAAGCCGCCGGCGAAGCGGCCGACCGCATCCAGCCCCGCCGACATCCGGATCACCGCGAAATGCGCGTCGAGATCGGAAGCGAGGCGTTCCTCGAAACGCCGCTCGGCAAAACCGTGCGCGGAGTTGAAGCGCAACGTCGCGACATAGGCGATGGCCTCGACCAGATGCGCCCAGTAACGACTGCGCGCCTCGAACCACGCGCCTTCGCGTGCGCGCAACGCGCGGGCGAACAGCACGTGCAGCGCCGCCAGCGCCGCGACGATGGCGATGACGATCAGGCCGACCTGCGGATCGACGACCAGCATCGCCACCGCCAGCACGGCGATCGTCCCCAGACACAGCACCAGCTCGATCAGGCTTTCGCTCGCGCCCTGCGCCAGCCGCTCCACCTCCTCGAAGGTGCGCCCGAGCAGCCCCTGATCGCGGCTCTCCCTGCGGTCGACCGGCAGCCGCAGCACCGCGGCGAAGGCAGGCTCCAGCACCGCGCGGCGCAGTTCGATCCCGGCGGCCGCCGAAAGCAGCCGCCGCGTAAACGCACAGGCGGCATCCATCAGCGCGATGCAGCCGAGCCCGGCGCCGACCGCGATCACCGCCATCGCGGTGCGCGAGGGAAACACGTTGTCGATCAGATGCGCCAGCAGCGCCGGCGGCGCCAGCGCGAGAGCGCTCAGCATCAGCGCGGTGATCAGCGCCGGCAGCATGCGATGACGCTGATGCCAGCCGAGCCGCAACAGCACGCGCAACA
>JBARXT010000263.1:0-4793 GCA_049647485.1 Xanthobacteraceae bacterium | reverse complement strand
CCGCCACCGCGGCCTCCGCCACCAGCGGCCGCACCGCCGCCGCCTCCACCTCCACCGATGGCACCACCGCCATAGGCGCCGGATTGCGCCATGCTGGGCGTGGTTGTCGCAAGCGGCATTGCGACTGCAAGGGCTGCTACCGCGCCAATGATTGTCAGTTTCATAACGCTCTCCATTTGTACTCGATCGTTTAACCGGAAGTGCTCGTTTTTGTTCCAACTTCCTATCGTGCGAAGCTGCGGGGCGCGGGATGTACCGCCGATGAACGAATTACGCCCAATTGACGACAAACGGGATCGTTCCCGGAAAGGTGAACGGACCTGCGGCGAACTGGACATTCGAGCGGTGAGGTGGCATCAACCGGCTGGCATCGAACGGTGCAATACGAGACGGATGCGGCAATGAAGCAGTTTATGCTCAAGGTCTTTACGTGGTGGAATAGCCAGACGTTCGGGACCCAGTTGTGGACCTGGCGATTCGGCGAGCTGGTCGGCGAGGATGCCGACGGCAACCGCTACTATCGCACCCGTGACGGCAAGATCGATCCGACGCTCGGCTTCGAGCGGCGCTGGGTAATTTACAACGGCTACGCCGAAGCCTCGCGCGTGGGACCGGACTGGCATGGCTGGCTGCATCACACCGTCGACGTGCCGCCGACGAAGGAAAACTACCAGCCGCGCGAATGGGAGAAGCCGCATCAGCCGAACCTCACCGGCACGCCGCTGGCGTATCGGCCGACGGGATCGACGCTGGCCAGCGGCCGTCGCCCGAAGGCGACCGGCGACTATCAGGCCTGGACGCCGGGCCAGTAGCCCGGCAGTCGATTTATTCCGCCGCTGAAGACCGCTCGGACGTGATGCCGAGGCGGGCCGCCGCGCGCAGCGACGATTCCCGGCGGCGCGCGACCGATGGCGCAATCTTCTCGTTCAACATCGCGAGCACCTCGGCCGGAGCGGTGTCGGGCGATCCGGCATTGAACGGGGGCTGCGGATTGTATTCCAGCATCAACTGGATCGACTCCGCCGTCTTTTGATCGGTCAGCACCGAAGCCACCGTCAATCCGAAGTCGATGCCGGCGGTGACACCGCCACCGGTGATGCGGTTGCGATCAACACACACACGTGTCTTGACCGGGGTTGCGCCGAACGCCGCGAGGTTGTCGATCGCCGCCCAGTAGGTGGTGGCGCGATAGCCTTGCAGCAGACCGGCCGCGCCGAGCACCAGGGCTCCGGTACACACCGACGTGACATACCTGGCACCCGCCGCCTGCCGACGCAGGAAATCCAGCGTTTCCTCGTCGTCGACGAGTTCGTCGGTGCCGAAGCCGCCGGGCACGCAGATGACGTCGAGTTCCGGACAGTCGGCGAATGTCGTGGTCGGCTGCAGCGTGAGCACGGTGTCGCTCGGCACCGGCTCGATCCGCTTCCAGACCAGGTGGATCTTCGCGCCGGGCAATCGCGACAGCACCTGAAGCGGGCCTGTGAAATCAAGTTGCGTGACCTTGGGGAACAGCAGGAATCCGATGTTGATGGTTTGCGACATGGTGGTCTCCTTCTTCGCGCGTGCGGCGATCGATCGTGCAGTGAAATCTGCCATGGCCAGACGATGTCCGAAATGGCATATTTCCCTCGTTTCAAGACATGTGGGCCAAATGATCGCCATCCTGGTCTTTCCGGATTTTCAACTGCTCGACGCGGCCGGGCCGATTTCGGTGTTCGAACATGCGACGCGGATCGCGCGGACGCCGACCCCGATCAAGATCGTCAGCGCGACACCCGGCGAGGTGCGAAGTTCGTCGGGCGTGGCGCTGCTGGCGCGATCCCTCAAGACCGCCGCCGGCGCTCGCACGTTGCTCATTGCGGGCGGCATCGGCGTCGACGCCGCGATCCGGAGCAAGCCGACACTGTCCTTCGTGCGCGCCGCCGCGCGGCGCGGCTGCCGGATCGCCAGCGTCTGCTCGGGTGCGTATGTGTTGGCCGAGGCGGGTTTGCTCGACGGGCGACGGGCAACGACGCATTGGCGGCGCACCAACCATTTCCGGGCGCGTTATCCGAACGTGAAGCTGGAGCCGGACCGGATCTATGTTCAGGACGGCAACATCTGGAGTTCGGCCGGGATTTCCGCGGGCATCGATCTCGCGCTGGCGCTGGTGGCCGAGGATTTCAACAACGAGGTGGCACGCGCCACCGCACGGCAACTGGTCGTCTATCATCGCCGCGCCGGCGGGCAGTCGCAGTTCTCATCGCTGATCGAATTGAAGGCGCCGACCGGGCGTTTCGCCGAACTGCTCGGCTGGGCACGCGCGCATCTCGATCAACCGCTGACGGTCGAATGCCTGGCGGAAGAAGCCGGTATGAGTTCGCGGCATTTCGCCCGCGCGTTCCTCGCGGAGACGGGCATGACGCCGTCAAAAGCCATGGAGCGGCTGCGCATCGAGGTGGCGCGTCAGGCGGTGCAATCCGGCAGCGAGGCAATCGAGCATGTGGCGCGCTCGACCGGCTTCGGCGATCCGGAACGGATGCGTCGCGCTTTCATCCGCGCATTCGGGCAGCCGCCGCAGGCGTTGCGGCGGGCGGCCCGCGCTGCGTGAGATTTTATTTCAGCGCTCGCAGCCACGCCGCGATATCGGTCAGCGCGACACCGGCCTTCGGCAACAGCTTGCCCATGGTGATGAAGCCGTGAAACTGGCCGGGATAGGTGACGTGCTTCACGGCGACGCCGGCCTCCTTCAGGCGCGCGGCGTATTCGTCGCCTTCGTCGCGCAGCGGATCGGCGCCGGCGGTGAGGACGTAAGCCGGCGGCAGGCCCTTGAAGGTTTCCGCGCGCGCAGGTGACGCCTGCCAGCCTTCGCCATCGGCGAGCGTATTGAAGTACTGGTCGCGGAACCAGCGGATCACCGAATGGGTGAGCAGGCAACTGGTCTCCGGTTCGCTGTGCGAGGGGTGCGACATGCGGAAATCGGTCGCCGGATAGATCAGCACCTGGCCCGCGATTTTCGGCCCATGCTCGCGCGCGTTGAGCGCCACCACGGCCGAGAGGTTGCCGCCGGCGCTGTCGCCGCCGACCATCAGTCGCGCGGGATCGATGCCGAGGCTGTCGGCGTTCGCCGCGATCCACTGCGCGGCCGCGACGGCGTCGGTCACGGCGGCCGGGAATTTGTGCTCGGGACTGAGACGGTAGTCCACCGCGATCACCAGCAACTGTCCTTCGTGAGCCAGCGTGCGGCAGACCGCGTCGTGGGAGTCGAGGTTGCCGATCACCCAGCCGCCGCCATGGTAGAAGACGAGGCAGGGCGCGCGTCCGTCGGTTTCGCGCAAGGTCTTGGGCCGATATACCCGCAGGGGAATGGCGCCGTTAGGGCCGGTGGCGTCGAGCGGCCGCACCGACGCGAGTTCCGGCGTCTCGGGACGCGCGGCTTCGCAGCCCTTCAGATAAAGCTCGCGCGCCTCCGGCGGCGTCAGGGTTTCGTAAGGCGGGCGGCCGGCATCGCGAAAAGCCTGCAAGACGGCGGCGGCGTCCGGATCGAGCGTCACGGGCATGCAAAAGTCCTCGTTCGGTGAATGTAAATCGGATGAAGTGAAACATGAGCAGGATATGCTAACCTGCTGTACGGCCGCCATCTACGGTGTAAGCAGAGCCGCTGACATAGCTCGCGGCGTCGGAGGCCAGGAAGGCGACGGTCTGGGCCACCTCGGCGGGGAGGCCAAGCCGGTGCGCCGGGATCCGGGCGAGGACCTTTTCGGAATCGGCGCGGGCGTTCGGGTTACGTCCCTCAAAGATCGCGGACAGCATCCGGCTCTGGATCAGGCCGGGGCAGACGCAATTGACCCGCACGCGCGTCGTCGAACACTCCATCGCCACGCTTTTGGTCAGACCGATCACGGCGTGCTTGCTGGCGCTGTAGACCGCGATGTGCGGCGATCCGATCAGCCCGGCGATCGAGGCGGTGTTGACGATGCTGCCGGCGTCGGCCTTCAGCATGACCGGAAGCACGTGCTTGATGCCGAGGAACACGCCGACGACATTGACGTCCAGCACACGACGAAAACTCTCGAGGCTGTAGTCTTGGATCGGCGCGATATCGCCTTCGATGCCGGCATTGTTGAAGAACACGTCGATGGTGCCGGCCGCTTCGACGGCGCGGCGGACATATGCCGCGACATCGTCTTCGCGGCTGACGTCGGCGGTGACGGCGAGGGCGCGCGCCTCCGCCGGGAGTGTGGCCACCGAGCGCTGCAACTGTGCCTCGTTGCGATCGACCGCAACGATGCGTGCGCCTCTGGCTGCGAACAATTGCATGGTCGCGGTTCCGATTTCGCCGGCCGCGCCGGTGATCAGGGCAACCTTTCCGTCGAGACGCAACTCGTCTGCCATGAGCGGCATGTCCTTCCCTGGTGTCTGCACAAGACCGGTGTTCCGGCTGTGTGGATGGCCCGTTCCCGTCTGGCGACGAAGGCCGTTGCCGAACTATCTCAGCTTTGCCGAAGCGATGCCAGCCGTGGCGGAACAGGCCCGCTCTGCGCAGCCCGCGGCCGACCATCCGCCCTTTCCCCGCCTCATTCCGCGTGTTAACCGGAGGCCCTGCGAGCGGCGGAATACCCGATAGAATGTCGCGAGCCCGATTCGCCCACTGAAGCCGCAAGAGATGTTTCGCACCACGAGCATAGTCAGCCTGGCAGCTCTTGCTGCCGCCCTGTGGGTCGCCCCGGTGCCGCCGGCATCGGCGCAGCTTGGCAATATTTTCTCGGATCCCGCACCCCGCCCGCCGGGCAACGTTCCGCAAGGCAACTTTC
>JBARXT010000262.1:0-13290 GCA_049647485.1 Xanthobacteraceae bacterium | reverse complement strand
GTGTTGAGCATCTCGATCTCGTGGTCCAGTGAGACAGCGCGGGCCGGCCCGTGGCGGCCCGTCAGTTCTTCAGGAGCAAGTCGGCCGCGCGGTTGCCCGAGCGCACCGAGCCTTCGATGGTCGCCGGCAGGCCGGTGTCGGTCCAGTCGCCCGCCAAAACCAGGTTTGTCCATTGCGTCCGCGCGCCGGGCCGCAACGCATGTTGTTCCGGCGTGGCTTCGAAGGTGGCGCGGCGCTCGCGCACGATCTGCCACGGCGGCAGCGGTGCGGCAATGCCAGCGGCCTTGCAGACGTCATCCCAGATCGCCTGCGCCAGTTCCTCGCGCGGCCGGTCCACCAGATGGTCGCCGCCGCTGATGGTGACCGACAATCGCTCCGGAAACGCGAACAGCCAATCGATCAGGCCGTTGACGATGCCCATGATCAGCGGCGTGCCCGGCGGCGGCGTGAAGCGGAAATGCGCGTTGACGATGGCGCAGAACTTGTTCGGCGCGGTGAGCCCCGGCAACAGCGCCACCGCGGGGCGCGGCGGCACCGCCATCACCACCGCATCCTGCGGACCGAGATCGATGATTTGATCCCCGAGCGAGAGCGCGCTGATGCGATTGCCATCAAAAGTAAAGTTGCGCGCTTCATGACCGATGTCGACACTGCCGCCGCGCTCGCGAATAAAGCGAATGGCAGGATCAATCAGCACCGAACTCAGGCCCTCGCTGGCGATCAGCGGGCGGCACGCCTGCCCTCCCACCAGAAGCGTTTCGCGAATGATCGCGCCGGCAAGACCGGCCGAGCCGTTCGGCGGATCGATGTTGAGCGCCGCCAGTAGCAGCGGCTGCACCAGCCGCCGATACAGCGCGCCGTCGCACTTGATCGCATCACCAATGCGCTTGTCGGTCCCTGCCCACACCAGCGGCGCAAGACCGAAGTAATCGGCGGCGGAGGTGCCGGGCACGCGCCGCTTGGCGTCGAACACCCAGAACGGCACGCGGCCGTCGTTCATCCGCAGCACCCAGCGCTCGTTGCTGCCGAAATCGATGAAATCGAAGCGCGCCTCATCCGGACCTTTCAGCCCTTCGAGATTGCCGATCTGCCGCGCATAAGCGAGCGCATGATGATTGCCCGACAGCAGCAGGTGGTTACCGTTGTCGATCATCAGATCGGTCGCGCCATCGTAGTAGGTGCGGCAACGGCCGCCGACCTGTTGCGTCGCTTCGTGCACGCGCACGGTGCGACCGGCGGCGGCGAGCCGCACACCTGCGGAAAGGCCGGAAATCCCGGCGCCGATAATGTGAACGGTGGATGACATCAGATCACCGCGTATCGCAGGAGGATCGCCAGTTTCGCCGCCTTGCTGAGACGCACCGGCGCACGCGGCGGCGCGAAACCGCGCGCCGCCAGACGATCGAGGATAACCTGGTAGTACTTCGACATGATGCGCGGCGCGCGCACGATCTTGCGCGGATGCCGCGCCATGATCTCGTCGGACTTGATGAAGTGCTCGCGTGCCTGCGCCAGCAGCGGTGCGCATACTTTCTGCATCGCCGGCTCGCGTATCACCACCTGCGGGTCGTCGCTGGTAATGCCCGCCGCCAACAACGCTTCGCGCGGCAGATACAGACGGCCGATGCCGGCGTCTTCATCGATGTCGCGCAGAATGTTGGTGAGTTGCAGCGCCCGGCCGAGATGATAAGCGAGCCCCTCGCCGTCCCCTTCCGGCAGGCCGAACACCCGCACCGACAGACGGCCCACGGCGCTGGCGACGCGATCGCAGTAGAGATCGAGTGTGGCGGCATCCGGCGCACGGATATTGCCGATGACGTCCATCTCCATGCCGTCGATGATGGCGAGAAAATCTTCGCGGCGCAGCCCGAATGTCCGCACCGACGGCAGATAGCTTTTCAGCCGCTCCGGCGGATGTCCGGCGCACAGCGCGTCGATGTCGCTGCGCCACTGCGCCAGTGCTTCGCGGCGTCCCTCGCGCGGACCGTCGGAATCGGCGATATCGTCGACCTCGCGGCAGAACGTATAGATCTGGAACATCGCCTCGCGTTGCGCGCGCGGCAGGATGCGCATCGCCGCGTAGAACGAACTGCCGGACGCGGATGCGCCGGAACTCGCGTCGGCCGCCGCCTCGATGCTCATGCGCCGGCCGCCCGTTTCGCGGCTGGACGCCGCAACACACGCCGCATTAATTCCATCGCGATACCGCTGATGCTGTAGCCGAGGAACTGATACGGACGCAGATGCACGCGCTCGCTGAGCGGATCGCGTACCTTCAACAGTTGCACGATCTTATCGGCATAGGTCTGGATAAGCGCGATCTCAAGCCCGAGCCGGGTATCGACAACGCCGGCGTTCAGCGATTTGCCCTCATCGAGCAACGCCTCGTTACGATGCGCGAGGCTGTGCAGGCATTGGAGCAGTTGCGGCGGCGACTTGTGCTGCCCCAGCATCTCGACACTGGCGCCCGCCGCGGCGAGCGCGTCGCGCGGCAGATAGACGCGATTGATGTCCCGGTAATCCTTGCCGCAATCCTGCAAATGATTGTTGATCTGCAAACCGGCGCAGACCGCGTCCGATGCCGGCCACGTCGATGTGCTCTCGCCGTGAACGTCGAGCATGAAGCGGCCGACCGGCATCGCCGAATAGCGGCAATAGTGAATGACCTCGTCCCAGTTTTCGTAGCGCAGCTTGGTCACGTCCATGCGGAACGCGACCAGCAGATCGAGCGCGTGACGCGGCGGCATCGCGCGTTCCGCGAATGCTTCGCGCAGACGCACGGCTTCCGGCTGGCTGTCGCCGCGCCCCAGCAGTTCGGCTTCCAGAAGATCGAGATTGGCGAGCTTGGCTTCAGCGCTCAGCGTCGCATGATCGGCGATGTCGTCGGCGGTGCGGACGAAATTATAGAAGGCGAGAATCAACGCCCGATGGCGTGGATGGATGATCCACGACGCAACCGGAAAGTTCTCGTCGCGATGGGTCTTCCCCGATCGCAGCTCGCTCGCAGTCGTCATCGGAAACGGCTACATTCATCTCAGTGGGTGGACAAGCGCTGGCGCGCCGTTCCCTGGCGCGTGTTCGCGGTTCCGCCCTCATATATGGGAAGTCGCCCATAAAACCAATGCATTCTGTCGCAGGCAGCAAACCGCCGGGGCGCTGCCACCCTGGCAGCGGCACCCGGAACAAGCCTGCCAGTCGCTCGTCAGCCCGACATGCATGGGCAAGTTCGTGCATGTCATCGAGAGCAGGACTGCCGACGGCGGGCTACTGGCCGTGATTGACGAGAACCTGATTGCAGGCCTTGGTCAGCTTGGCCCGATTTTCCTTGAGGCAGCCGAGGATCACCAGATCGCCCTGGTCCATCAACTTGCGGCAATGCCGCGTCACATCACGCGCGCAAGCTTTCTGCTCGGCCTCCGTGCCGCTGCGCTGGTCGGGGCTCTGTTGCTGAGCCATTGCAGCGGTGGACAGCGGTGCGAGCAGTGCGAGCAACAGGAAAATTCTGGGCATTGCGATCCTTCATTTCTAACAACAATCAGATACCGACACGATCAATCGTCCTCGATCGACCGGTCGTTCACATTTGGCGACGACAATGCCAATGGCAAGTCAGGGGTAGTCTGCCAGTCGCTTGAAAACTGACATGGCCGACACGCCGTCAACAATCTCACCTCATCGACGTTCCTCGGACGAAGCGTGGAATCAGCGCGCGCCAACGAGCATGCCACACGCACCGCATGTCAAAGCGCCTGCAAATACGGCTAAAATTACGGCGAACCGGCATGGCAGATGCACACCACGATACCCCGCCTCGGAAAAATAGAATAACACACTGATTTCAAACAATTATTTTGACAAAAGGAGATATTCACATCTGTCATGCCGCCACCGCTTGAACCTTTTGCGGTGTCAGATGAATCGAACGCATCGCCATGTTTCCCGGCGTTGCCTGATATCGTCGCGTCATCGCGCGCGTGGTATTGAACCTCCAGGTGCTTTCGAGACACTATGAACAGAGCTACCGCACCCGGTGTGGCGACACTATCTCTCCGACAGGCAAATCAATTTAGGGCGCAGCAATGAAGTCGTTCGGTTTCGGTATTCCGCAGATCATCAAGACAGCCGGCGTGGCTGGCATCCTTCTGTTCTCGATATCGGCGAGCCATGCTCAGTCCGGTCCGTTTACGAGTTTCCGCGGCGCGTGGTCGGGAACCGGATCGGTGCAGCTTTCGGATGGCTCGAAGGAACGCATCCGTTGCAAGGCGCACTATAAGGTCAATGGCGACGGTCAGAGCCTGAAGCAGTCGCTGCGCTGTGCCAGCGACAGCTATCGATTCGATCTCGACAGCGACGTGGTTGCCCAAGGCGGCACCGTCACCGGAAACTGGAGCGAGCAGAGCCGCAATATCAACGGCAATCTGCAGGGCCGCGCCAGCGAGGGCCGGATCGATGTCTTCGTCGAGGCGGCCGGCTTCGCCGCCAATCTGACGGTGAGCACGCACGGCAACAAGCAATCGGTCTCGATCAATTCGAAGGGCGAAATTCGCGGCGTCAACATCACCCTCGTCAAGGGCTGACCGCCGATCATGCATCGCTAACGACAAAAGCCCGCGGCTCATGCCGCGGGCTTTGCCATTCATCAAGTCCGGAACCACTCATTCAGCGGGCTTGGGCTGCTCCACCGTCCCGCGCAGGCGCTGCGACAGGCTGATGAGCCACATCGCCGTCGGCCGCAAGATGAACAGGTCCGCGATCAATGCCGCGACCATGGCGAAGGCGCTGAGCCAGCCGAACAGCCGCAGCGACGGCAGATCCGAAAACACGGTCACCACAAGCCCGCAGGCCAGCACCACCGTGGTCAGAATCAGCGCCGGTCCCACCAGCACGGTGGCGCTTTCCACCGCGATCGCCGGATCCTCGCCGGGTTTCTGCTCCAGCCGCAAGCGATTGAGGAAGTGAATTGTCGCGCTGAGGCCAAGTCCGAATGAGACGGTCAACGCCACCACGCTGGCGAATTGCAGCCCCTCCCCGAGCAGCCACAGCACCGTACCCGACAGCACCACAGGGAAAATACCGGGCAGAATACAGGCGAGCCCAACCACCACCGAACGGAAGGCCAGCCCGATGAAGATCGCGACGAAACCGAACTCGATGGTCAGACCATGGTTGAGTTTCTCGATCATGCTGGCGCTGTTGCGCGCCGCGATCGCGGAGAGGCCCGTCACCGCGATCTCGTAACCGGGGTGTTCCTTGCGGACTTCGTTGAGGCTGCTGTCGAGTTTCTCCACAATCGGCAAAATCTGGCTGGAGTCGCTGTCCGGAACGCGGCCAGACACCACCACCGCGTCCTGATTTTCCGAGATGAAGCGCCGCACCAGATGCTTCGGCAGCAGATCGACGTATTCTTTCAACGTCGCGACGTCGGAGGAGCCGACCTTCTCCGTCAGCCAGCGGCGCAGCGTCTCCAGCGACCATACGTTGCCGACGCCGGCCTGCGTCTCCACCTGCTTGTGCACCTGCGCGATGGTGTCAAGCGTCTGCGGCGAATACAGCGACTGACCCTTGGGGAGTTCGATCAGCACGTCGATGGGATTGGCGCCGGTCAGCTTGGCGTCGAGACGCCCGCTTGCCGCCACGGCCTGCTGCTTGTCGGGCACCTGGTCCGCCAGCCGATAGCGCGGCTCGAGGCTGCCGTAGATGGCGCCGAGGCCGACCACGACCAACAGCGCGATCAGGCTGAACAGGCCCGGCCGGCTGACCATGCGCACCGCGATCCACATGCAGAAGGCGCGCAACGCATTGACGCCGGCGTCCGCAGTCTTGAACTTGGTCGCGAACATCTTCTCGTTGCGCACCAGCAATACGCCGAACACCGGCACCAGCAGCAGCACCGCGAGCAGCGCAATGACGGTGGCGGCGAAGCCGGCCTCGCCGAAGGCGCGGATCAAGTCCGAGTCGGAGAACTGCAGCGCGAGAAACGAAATGCCCGCCGTGGCGTGGGTCAGCACGCAGGCCGGACCGACCACCAGCACCGAGTTACGGAATGCCGAATAGCGGTCCTCGCCGGCGAGCAGCCGGTCGCGCGCCGCAAAGGTCAGTTGCATCGAGTCGGAGAAGCTGATGACCATGATCAGCGGCGTCATCACGTTCAAGAACATGTTGAGGCTGAAGCCGGCCCACCCCAGCGCGCCGAGCGCGAGCAGAATGGCGAGCAGCGGCGGAAACGCCGCCACGATCATGAACGATATCTTGCGGAAGAACACGATGGCGATCAGACAGCCCGCCAGAATGCCCGCGATGTTGTAGATCAGGCCGTCGCGCTCCACCGCATTGCGGATTTCGAGCTGCATTACCGGCACGCCCGACAATTCCTTGGTCAGGCCCGAACCCTCCAGATCGTCGTGCATCACCTTGCGGATTTCGCCGACCACCTTGGCGAGACTGTTGTTGCGCACCACCTCGGGATCAAGCGCGAGCACGATCAAAGCCAGCGTGCCGTCTTCCGAGATCAACTTGCCGCGAATGATCTCGTTGGACTTCACCGTCTCGATGAACTTGTCGTAATCCGCGCCCTCCGGCAGTTCATTCGGGAACAGCGCCGCTGGCAGCTTGCCTGCTTCCGGCGCCTGCCGCGCCGAGAACAGCGAGATCAGTCCACGCGTCCCGTCGATCAGCTGCAGATCGGTGACCATGTCGCGCAGCTTTTCGAGATTTTCGCGCGCAAGCAGCGTCTTGCCCTCGACCACCACGAGCACGTCGTACTCTGTCGACGGAAAGCGCCGCGTCACTTCCTCGTATTGCTTGTATTCAACGGAGTCGGAGCGGAACAACTGGCTGAGCGAATCGTCGATCTTGATTCGCTGAATGCCGAACGCGGCGCCGATGCACAGCAGCACCAGAATGATGCAGGACAGCACCGGCGCGCGCATGCCGATCAGTCCGATCCGTTCGAGCCCGAACGCAATGCTTGGCAGCTTCCTGCCCGGCTTATGGGCATCGAGATCGCTTCCGTTCACATCGTGCATGCGGTGTCCGTTCTCGGCCGAAGATCCGGCGCCTTGGCTCCGATCGCCAAGGACGAGCGGGAGCCTTTGAAAACATGAAACAAATTCAGGCGCAGAGGTTTAGCAGGTCTGTGCGATCCCGCAAGCGCGGGCCGCTGCGAATCAGCCCGCTTCGCACGTTGAAGCCTACCTTTCACGGAACTGTCATCAAAGCGCGTAGAGCGGGCTTGCGAGGCTCGTTTGAAAGCTCGTTGGGTTCACTCGGCCGGCACCGAGGCTTCCTGGAGTTTCAGCGAATAGTAGGACGCATTGGTCGCGCCGCGAGATGCGTTGCGCGCGAACATGATCAGATGATGCGCCACCATGATCGAACTGATGAGATATTCGATCTCGCCACGCCGCAGCCGGCGCAGCGCGAACTTCCAGAAGGTGCGGCGATAGTCGCCCAGCACGCCGACCTTCCAGAAGATGTTCCGCAGCATCGTGAGGCCGAGCTTGATGTTCGCGGCCGATAGGCGCGCGCGCGACAGCGGAGGATGCAGCCGGTGCGGATAGGTTTCGCGAATTTGATATTCGAATCGTTCCAGCAACTTTTCGGGCTCGTAAGCGCGGCCCATGCACTGGCGCCAGGTATTGACGACCTGATCGTAAGGCAGCCGGAAATCGACGTTGGAATCGCGGCTGTCATCCTCGATCAAGCGGTTCTCACGCTTGAGGCGATCCCAGAGCGGCGTCTGTGGCAACGCCTGCAACAGATTGATCGTCAGCAGCGGAATCTGCGACTGCTCGATGAACTGCAAGAGATGCGACCCGGTTTCCGGCTTGTCGGTATCGAGGCCGAGGATGATGCCGGACACCACCTCCATGCCGAAACCGTTCAGCGTCTGGATCGCCTCCATGATCGGGACCATCATGTTGTGGTCCTTGTGCATGGCTTTCAGCGCCACCGGGTCCGGCGTCTCGATGCCGCAGAAGATGGTAGCGAAATAGGCCTCGCGCATCTGCGACAGAATCTCGGGCCGCTTGGCGATGTTCAACGTCGCCTCGCAGGAGAAGCGCAGTACGAATCCGGTCTTCTTCTGCCATTCAATCAAATGCGGCAGCAGGTCAAGCGCGGCCTTGCGGTTGCCGATGAAGTTGTCGTCGACGAAATACACCGAGCCGCGAATGCCGCATTCCAGCAACTTGTCGAGTTCGCGGGTAATCTGCTCCGGCGACTTCAGGCGCGGATTACGGCCGTAGAGTCCGGGAATGTCGCAGAACTCGCACTGATAAGGACAGCCGCTGGAATACTGGATGCTGCCGAGAAAGTAGCGCGGAATTTCAGCCAGTTCGTACGCCGGAATCGGAAAGCGGGTCATGTCGAGCCGGTCGGCGGTCTTCAGCACCACCTGCTCCGCCGGCCGCGACGGATCGCGCGCCAGCCGCGCGATCAACTCGTCCGTCGCGTCGCCCAGTTCGCCGATATGCACATAGTCGAACGACGGATAATATTGCGGGCACGCGCTCACCGATGGCCCGCCGATCGCAACGGGGAGATCGAACGCATGGGCGCGACGGCAGATGTCGTTCATCTGCATCCGCTGGATATGCATGCCGCTGACGAACACGGCCTCCGCCCAGAGAAAATCCTCATCGGTCGCCGCGCGGATATTCTCGTCGATGAAACGCACCTGCCAGTGCTTGGGAATATAGGCCGCGATCAGCAGCAATCCCTGCGGCGGCATGAAAGCCTGCACGCCATCGGTCAGCGGATAAGCATGTTCGAACGTCCCGAACGAGGATGTGTAGCGCGGAAACACGCACAGAATGCGACGTCCGGTTTCACCAGCCTCAATTGTCATCGAACCCCCGAACGCGTCTCGATCCATGACGCCTCACCGGCGTCTCAACCTCAAACAACATCCAGAACGCGATATCGTTCCAGTCGGCCACCTTTCCAGATGGCTATAACAAACTGGGCATCAAATCTTTCAACATTGTGGCAAACTCGATGCGCAGGGGATCGCACGCAACCATCCCCGCGATCCGCGCCGGCGATTTGATGATGCGCACGGTGCATGGCGCACCGCGCTACATCGTCGCGCCGAGCACCCATGGCGCGAATTCAGCGCCGCCGAAATCGAAGCTTTCGCTTTTCGTCGCCTCTCCCGATGCAACGCGCAGCATCAGGTCGAAGATGCGCTGGCCGCATTGCTGCACCGTCTCGTCGCCATCGAGAATGGTGCCGCAATTCACATCCATGTCATCTTCCATGCGGCGATACATCGGCGAATTGGTCGCGAGCTTGATCGACGGCGCGGGCTTGCAGCCGAACACGCTGCCCCGTCCTGTCGTGAAGCAAACGAGATTGGCGCCGCCCGCCACCTGCCCGGTCGCGGCCACCGGATCGTAGCCCGGCGTGTCCATGAAGACGAAGCCCTTCTTGGTCACCGCCTCGGCATAATTCACCACATCGACGAGGTTGGTGCTGCCGGCTTTCGCCATCGCGCCGAGCGATTTTTCGAGAATGGTGGTCAGCCCGCCCGCCTTGTTGCCGGGGCTCGGATTGGCGTGCATCTCCGCGCCTTCGCGCCGGGTGTAATCCTCCCACCAGCGCATCAAGGCGACCAGTTTCTCGCCGACCTCGCGGCTCACCGCGCGCCGCGTCAGAAGATGCTCCGCGCCGTAAGTCTCCGGCGTCTCCGACAGAATGACGGTGCCGCCGTGGCGCACAAGGAGATCGCTCGCCGCGCCGAGCGCCGGATTGGCGGAAATGCCGGAATAGCCATCGGAGCCGCCGCATTGCAGCGCCACCGTGAGTTCGCTCGCCGGCACGGTTTCGCGTTTCACTTTGTTGGCGTCCTGCAAGGCTTCCTTCACGAACGCGATGCCGGCCTCGGTGGTTTTTCGGGTGCCGCCGATGTCCTGAATCTGCAATTCGCGCAAACGCCCGGCGAGTTTCTGTTCGGCCATCAAGCCGCCGATCTGGTTGATCTCGCAGCCGAGGCCGAGCACCACCACCGCCGCGAAATTCGCATGACGCGCGTAACCGCCGAGCGTCCGGCGCAGCAGCGCCAGCGGTTCGTCCTGCGTCATGCCGCAACCGGTCTTGTGAGTCAGCGCCACCACGCCATCAACATTGGGAAAATCCGCCAGCGGATCGTGGCCGCTGAACGGGTTGCGCTTGAAGACGTCCGCCACCAGCCCCGCGACATGCGCGCTACAATTCACGCTGGTCAGAATGCCGATGTAGTTGCGCGTCGCCACACGACCGTCGGCGCGGCGGATGCCCTCGAAGGTCGCCGACAGATCGAAATTCGGCGTCGGCTTCGCATCGACGCCATAGGCATAGTCACGGGAGAAATCGCCCATGCCGCAATTGTGCGTATGGATGTGCTGGCCCGGCGCGATCGGCGTCGTGGCAAAGCCGATGATCTGGCCGTAACGACGGATCGCCTCGCCTTCGGCGATCGGCCGGATCGCGACCTTGTGACCGGCCGGAATGCGGTCGGAGGTGACCACGCCGTCGATGATGGCGACGCCGGGCAGCAGCGTGGTTCGCGCAATCAGCACGCTGTCGTCGGGATGCAGGCGGATGACGGGCGCGGCGGTCATGACGATGTCTCCTTGAAACGAGCGCGGCTTATGCTGCGCCCAAGCCACCCCCCGCGCAACCGGATTATGCCTTGCCCTTCGCGCCCTTGCGGGTTTCCGCGATCCAGGCGCGCGCGCCGGTCGCCATGATGCCGCTGTCGTTGAGCAGCGTCACCAGCTTGAAGCCCATGTCGATGGCGCGCAGCGCGCCGGCCGGACCGCTGCAATGGATGCCGGGTGCAATGCCACGCTTGCTGCATTCCTTGATCAGCTTGTCGTAGATCTTGAGAATCTTCGGATCGGTGTTGTCGAGCGTCGGCGTCAAGCCATGCGAGAAACCGAGATCGGAGGGGCCGACATAGATTCCGGCGATGCCTTCGACATCGAGGATCGCCTCCATGTTCTTCACGGCGGTCTTGGTTTCCATCATCGGAATACACAGCGTCTCCTCGTTGGCGGTCGCCTGATAGCCGCTGGAGGAGCCGTAGAGCCCAGCGCGGATCGGCCCGTTGCTGCGCGTGCCGCGCGGTGGATACTTGCAGTAGGAGACGAAGTTCTCGGCTTCCTGCTTGGTGTTGATCATCGGGCAGATCACGCCGTAGGCGCCTCCGTCGAGCACCTTGCCGACAATCCCGGGCTCGTTCCACGGCACGCGCACCATCGGCGTCACCGGATGCGCCTGCATCGCCTGAAAGCACTGCACCATGGACTGGTAGTCCTGCACGCCGTGCTGCATATCCACCGTGACGCTGTCGAAACCGCATTGCGCCATCACCTCGGCGGAAAATCCCGACGGAATCGCCAGCCAGCCGTTCACCACGGCCTTGCCTTCAGCCCAGAGTTTCTTGACGTTGTTGGCCATGTGCCCGTTGTCCTCTCGATGATGGGAATGGGTGTTTGAAATTGCGTATGGTTCGCGCGGAGTGTTGGAAACCTGTTCCTGCCGCTATGACGCGGTCGCCTTGGTGATCGCCGCCTCGCTGACACCGACCTCGCGCGCGGTGTTGACGATGGCGGCCCAGGTGTCGTCCGGCAACGGCACGCCGTTCGCGGTGCGCTCGGCCCGCGTCCGCGCTTCCGGATCTCCGGGGATCAGCACGCCGTCGTTGCCCTTCGCCGGCTTGGTGTCCTTGTAGTAGTCGACATAGCGTGCCATCTCGCCGTCGAAGAAATTGGCGGGATCGATCCGCTTGGGATCGATGTAGATCGCCAGCATGCCGTTGGCGAAGCGGCGGTTCGGCGCGGTGGCGCCGGTGCCGGTCAACGCACCGCCGAGCAGTTCGCAGATCAGCGCCAGCCCTGAGCCCTTGTGATCGCCGAACGCGCGGATCGCGCCCTTGCCCTGCGAGTGATCGCGGGTGCCGTCCTGCGTATAGGGCCCGTAAAGCACATGCGGGTCTTCGCTCAGCGAGCCGTCGGCGTCGATCAGCGCGCCGATCGGCAGCTTCTTGCCGCCACGGCTTGCCACCAGAACCTTGCCCTCGGCGACGATCGACGTGGCGAAATCCAGCACGATCGGCCGCTGGCCCTTGCGCGGAATGCCGACGCAATACGGCGCGGTGGAGAGCCGCCGCTCGACGCCGCCATAAGGCGCGACCAGGATCGAACCCGCCGCATTGACGAAATGAATCGAGACGAGCCCTTCCGCCGCCGCCATCTCGGCCCAATCGCCGATGCGCCCGATATGGCCGGCGTTGCGCAGCGCCACCGCCGCAAGCCCGCTGGCCTTGCACTTCTCGATGCCGATCTTGACCGCCTGTGGCCCCACCGTCTGGCCGTAGCCGAACTTGCCGTCCACCACGGCCAGCGACGGCGTATCCACCACCAGGTCGACGGTTTGATCAGGCACCACCGCGCCCAGACCCTTCCACCGTACATAGACCGGCACGCGGATGACGCCGTGGCTGTCGTGGCCGGTCAGGTTGGCGGTGGTGAGGTAGGTTGCGATCCGTTTGGCTTCTTCCTGCGACGAGCCGGCATGGGCAAACACATCTGCGACGAAATCGATCAGTTTCTCAACCTGCACGGTCACCATGGCGCGGCGTTCGCTCCCGTTGTTGATTTTTGTTGAAGGTCAGTTTGCGCGAAAACGCGGGGACCTGTCCATGCCTCCCGCAAACGTCGGAAGCCATGCACGCGCACTATTGGTACATTCCCGCGCGACAAGCGGGCATGCAATTTTGCGGCTACAGGGATGCGTCGTCGTCCTCGTCCTTGAGGTGGCCGTTGCCGGGCAGCGGCATGTCCGCGAGGCTCGCTTCCAGTCCGCTCAACATCTCGTGCAGTGCAGCAAGCCGCTCCGCACCATAGCGTCGCGTCATCTCCGCGTAGATCGCCTCCGATGACGGCGCCACCGCCTCGATCAAACGCAGTCCTTCGGCGCTGATCGACACCAGGCCGCGCCGCAAATCGGTCTTGACGCTGCGGCGCTCGATCAGACCGCGTTGCTCCAGATCGCGCAGGATACGCGACAGGCTGGGACCGAGCAGATAGGCGGAGCGCGCCAGTTCTGTGACCTCGATTGTCTCCACGCCGGCCAGCGCGCGCAGGATGCGCCACTGCTGCTCGGTCAGCGCGTGCTTGCGCAGCGAGGCGCGAAAGTGGCGCATCACGGCTTCGCGGGCACGCAACAGCGCCATCGGCAGCGAGCGCGAGAATTCGCGCATCGGCGCCGCCCGGCCGCCAGCCTGCTCAACGGCTGCGGCCGCCT
>JBARXT010000261.1:0-3868 GCA_049647485.1 Xanthobacteraceae bacterium | reverse complement strand
CTCATCCTCACCACCATCGATCGCATCAAGGAAATCCTGGCGCAGCTCGAGGCGACGCAGGCCGAGCCCAAAGGCACCGATGACGATCTGATCGGTGAGCTTCACACCATGGCCGAAGGCGGCGCGCATGCCGAGCCGCTGGTCGCCGAGGCGCCAGCGCCAGCGCCGGCGGTGACGCAGGGCACGCTGGTGAATCAGGTGCTGGAGCGTCCGTTGCGCCCCGGTGAGGTTTCGCTCGACGAACTCGAGCGCGCATTCCGTGAAACCGAAGCCGACGTGAAGCCGGCAGTAGCGCCGCCGCAACCGGCCGCGCCGGTGAAGGCTGCCGTCAAGCCCGCGGCGAAGCCTGCAGCCAAGAAGACGGCCGTGGAAAACGACGCGGCCGAAGCCGAGCGCGTCTCCAACCAGTCGATCCGCGTCAACGTCGATACGCTCGAACACCTGATGACGATGGTGTCGGAACTGGTGCTGACGCGTAACCAGTTGCTGGAAATCAGCCGCCGCAACGAGGACACCGAATTCAAGGTGCCGTTGCAACGCCTCTCCAACGTCACCGCCGAACTGCAGGAAGGCGTCATGAAGACGCGCATGCAGCCGATCGGCAATGCGTGGCAGAAGCTGCCGCGCGTGGTGCGCGACCTCGCCGCCGAACTCGGCAAGCGCATCGAACTGGAAATGCACGGCGCGGACACCGAACTCGACCGGCAGGTGCTTGATCTGATCAAGGACCCGCTGACGCACATGGTGCGCAACTCCGCCGATCATGGTCTGGAGGGGCCGGAGGAGCGCGCGCGCGCCGGCAAGCCGGAGCAGGGCACGATTCGTCTGTCCGCCTATCACGAAGGCGGCCACATCATCATCTGCATCGCGGACAACGGGCGCGGCCTCAACACCGAGCGCATCAAGGCGAAAGCCATCGCCAACGGACTCGCGACCGAGTCCGACCTCGAGCGGATGACCGAGGCGCAGATCCACAAGTTCATCTTCGCGCCGGGATTTTCCACCGCAGCCGAAGTCACCAGCGTCTCCGGCCGTGGCGTCGGCATGGACGTGGTGCGTACCAACATCGATCAGATCGGCGGCACCATCGACGTCAAGTCGGTGTCGGGCGAGGGCGCCAGCGTTACCGTGAAGATTCCGCTGACGTTGGCCATCGTTTCGGCGTTGATCGTGGAGGCGAGCGGCGAGCGTTTCGCGATTCCGCAGCTCTCGGTGATCGAACTGGTGCGCGCGCGGGCCAATTCCGAGCATCGCATCGAGCGCATCAAGGACACGCCGGTGCTGCGGCTGCGCAACAAGCTGCTGCCGCTGATCCATCTCAAGAAACTGCTCAAGCTCGATGACGATGCCGGCACGATCGATCCGGAGAACGGCTTCATCGTCGTCACCCAGGTCGGCAACCAGACCTTCGGCATCGTGGTGGATGGCGTGTTCCACACCGAGGAAATCGTCGTCAAGCCGATGTCGACCAAGCTGCGTCACATCAACATGTTCTCCGGCAACACCATCCTCGGTGACGGCGCGGTGATCATGATCGTCGATCCCAACGGCATCGCGCAGGCGCTCGGCACATCGGTGGCCGCGCAGCACGAGATCGTCGACGAGAATGCCGCGAACCGCGGCGGGGCGGTGGAGCAATTGACGTCGCTGCTGGTGTTCCGCGCCGGCTCGTCGCAGCCGAAGGCGGTGCCGCTGGCGCTGATCACCCGGCTTGAGGAAATCTCCAGCGACAAGATCGAACTGTCGAACGGTCGTTACATGGTGCAGTATCGCGAGCAGTTGATGCCGCTGGTGCAGATGGACGGCGTCGAGGTCGCGACATCCGGGGTGCAGCCCATTCTGGTGTTCGCCGACGACGGCCGCACCATGGGACTGGTGGTCGACGAGATCGTCGACATTGTCGAGGAGCGGCTGGCCATCGAAGTCGCCAGCAGCCGCGACGGCATTCTTGGCTCGGCGGTGATCAAGGGCCGCGCCACCGAAGTAATCGACGTCGGCCACTTCCTGCCGATGGCGTTCGCCGATTGGTTCAACCGTCGCGAGATGAAGCCCTCCGCGGCGGCGCAGACGATCCTGCTGGTCGATGACTCGGCGTTCTTCCGCAACATGCTGGCGCCGGTGCTGAAGGCTGCCGGCTATCGCGTGCGGCTCGCGACCAACGCGCAGGAAGGCCTGCTGGCGCTGCGTTCCGGCGAAGGCTTCGACGCGGTACTGACCGACATCGAGATGCCGGATATGAACGGCTTCGAATTCGCCGAGACGATCCGCGCCGACCAGCGCTTGGGCGACGTGCCGATCATCGCGCTGTCGTCAATGATCTCGCCGGCGGCGATCGAGCGCGGGCGGCAAGCCGGATTCCACGACTATGTCGCGAAGTTCGACCGGCCGGGGCTGATCGCGGCGCTCAAGGAACAAACCTCTGACCTCAACCGGGCGGCATGAGACGATGACAGTGAGCCAGGATAATTCCGCAGGCAGCGTGACCGAATACGTGACGATCATGATCGGCGAGCAGTTGTTTGGTCTGCCGATCGCGCGCGTGCAGGACGTCTTCATGCCGGAGCGATTGACGCGGGTGCCGCTGGCCTCCCGTGAGGTCGCCGGCGTGCTCAATCTGCGCGGCCGCATCGTCACCGCCATCGACATGCGCGCGCGGCTCGGTCTGCCGAATGCCGCATCCGATCGCCCCGCAATGGCGGTGGGCGTCGATCTGCGCGGCGAATCCTACGGGCTGCTGATCGATTCTATCGGCGAAGTGCTGAAGCTCGCCGACGACAGCCGCGAGGTGAACCCCGTCAATCTCGATCCACGTCTGACCAAGATGGCGGCGGGCGTGCATCGGCTCGACGGGCAGTTGATGGTGGTTCTCGACGTGGACCGCGTTCTGGAGATTTCGTCCGATCTTAGGGCTGCGTGAGCGGCCCTAAGTTTCTCTCAGAATCCTTTTCAGGATCGAACATTGAGCAGAGGCTGAAATGAAAACATGTCTGGTCGTTGACGACTCGAGCGTCATCCGCAAGGTCGCACGGCGCATTCTCGAAGGTCTGGATTTCCAGATCGTCGAAGCGGAGGACGGCGAGAAGGCTCTCGAAGTCTGCAAGCGCGGACTGCCGGACGGCATCCTGCTCGACTGGAACATGCCGGTGATGGACGGTTACGAATTCCTGCGTGCCCTGCGGCAGATGCATCGCGGCGACGAGCCGAAGGTGGTGTTCTGCACCACCGAGAACGACGTCGCGCATATCGCTCGCGCGCTTCACGCCGGCGCCAACGAGTACATCATGAAGCCGTTCGACAAGGACATCGTCACGGCGAAGTTTCATGAAGTCGGTTTGATCTAGTTCTGTTGCGCCATCCGGCTTGGCCGGGTGGCGTGCTGTCCTGTTATCGACTGCAACGCTGTCAGGTGTGTTGAATCAAGTCATGAGTGTTGCCGTCGCCAGGTCACCCACGGATACGCCTCGAGCCGAACCCTTGCGCGTGATGGTGGTGGACGATTCCGCCGTCATTCGCGGCCTTATCAGCCGCTGGATCGAAACCGAGCCGGACATGGAAGTCGTCGGCTCGCTGCGCACGGGGCGCGACGCCGTCAATCAGATCGAGCGGATCGATCCGGACGTCGCGGTGCTCGATATCGAGATGCCGGATCTCGACGGCATTTCCGCCCTGCCGATACTGCTTGCGAAAAAGCGCAATCTCATCGTCATCATGGCTTCGACCCTGACCCGCCGCAACGCCGAGGTCAGCCTGAAGGCGTTGTCGCTGGGTGCGGCCGACTACATTCCGAAGCCGGAGAGTACGCGCGAGCCGGGCGCCGCCGAAACCTTTCGGCATGATCTCATCGAGAAGATCCGTCACCTCGGCGCGC
>JBARXT010000260.1:0-16053 GCA_049647485.1 Xanthobacteraceae bacterium | reverse complement strand
GGCCTCACGGTACTTTCAACGGAAAGGCGCCTTACGAGGTCCTCCGTACACAATTATAATAGAGCAGCAGGTGTCTCAAAGTGCGCCGTTATTACATTCGCGAATTTGATCGATGTTCGTGAGTCCGCGCTCAAGCCGCGCAGTCCAATCGTAAGCGGCAAATTCGCACTAAAACGCTACCGCCCAAAGCTTGCACGTAGATAAGATATATGTAAGGTACATAAAATTCGTCAAGCTGGAGATGGGCAAGTAGGAGTCACGAGCCATTCCAAAGCGGGCAGCCCGCTGCGCTTGTTTGAGCCGATGGATAGCGCTGCTTCGCTGCCCGGCACTACATCTTCGTGCTCGATAGTCGCGGCACAGAGCTATGCCTTCAATCAGCGTCACGTTGCTGTCGCAGCGGACCTAATCGCACATCTTCAGGACTTCGTCATCGCGTTTTGATTAGACACAAAGCGGTTCTGTGTCGCAATAATAGCCTCGACAACGTTTCGGTTCGTCCTTTCGTCGGTAGGACGACTGAAGCATAGAACAAGATCGAACTATCGGATTAGTTCGTTTGACTGTGGTCACGTTCCATCATCGCCTAAGAGGTGCGGATGACCAAATTCAGGCCTCTTTCCGTGCTACTCGTAACGACCTGGGCTTTTACGGTCTGCTTCGCGGTCTGGATGATGTTCGGCGTGACTGGCATTCCGATCCGCGCGCAGCTTGGTCTCGACGCGACCCAGTTCGGAGTGCTTACTGCAACTCCCGTTCTGACGGGGGCAGTTTTTCGGCTACCACTTGGCATCTGGACGGATCGTTTCGGCGGCCGCATCATTATGCTGGTGCTGCTGCTTGGTTGTGCTGTGCCGCTTTGGGTTTCGGCCTATGCCACCACGCTCTGGCAGTTCCTGCTGCTCGGTCTCGCCCTCGGGCTCGTAGGAGCCTCGTTTTCAGTCGGTACGCCCTATGTCGCGCGCTTCTTTCCGAAAGAGCAGCGCGGCTTCGCCATGGGCGTCTTCGGAGCCGGCACGGTCGGCGCGGCGCTCAACATGTTCGTGGCACCGTGGTTGATCGACGCTTATGGCTGGCAGATGGTCCCGCGCCTCTATGCGGTGGTGCTCGTCGTTACCGCGGTGATCTTCTGGACCTTCTCGGCGCCCGACCCCGGGACGGGCAAGCCTCTTGCGTCGATGCGGCAACAGCTCGTGGTATTGCGTGATCCGCGAGTATGGAAATACTGCCAGTACTACTCGATTGTTTTCGGTGGCTTCACAGCACTCTCGATTTGGATGCCACAATACTTCACTTCGGAATATGGACTTTCGATTGCGCAGGCAGCACTGCTTGCCGCCTGTTTTGCGTTGCCCGCCGGAATTTTCCGTGCGTTTGGTGGCTGGCTGTCGGACCGCTTTGGCGCGCACAACGTCACCTGGTGGGTACTGTGGATTGCGTGGATCTGCCTGTTCCTGCTTTCCTATCCAAGGACAGAACTGACCGTCCACACAGTCAGCGGCCCGGCCAGTTTCGGCATTGCCTTGCCTGTATGGTTCTTTGCGATTCTTCTGTTCGTACTCGGGATTGCTTTCGCCTGTGGCATGGCATCGACCTTCAAGTATATCGGCGACGATTTTGCAGAGAGCATGGGCGCGGTTTCTGGCATTGTCGGCATGGCGGGCGGATTGGGTGGTTTTCTCCTGCCAATCATGTTCGGCGTCCTTCTTGATAGGGTCGGCCTGAATTCCAGTTGCTTCATGCTGCTTTATGGCATCGTCTGGGTATCGCTGATCCTGAATTATCTGACCGAGGTGCGTCGCGCGCCAGTCATGGGTGAGCCCGCGGGCGCGCCGGCAACTCAATCCTCATCGCGAACCTGAACGGGAAGGGAAAAGAGAATGAGCCATTTCCTCGAGCGCCTCACCTACCTTTCCCGAAAGCGTGAAAGCTTCGCTGACGGACATGGCGAGCTGCGCGACGAGGATCGCATGTGGGAAGAAGGCTACCGGCAGCGCTGGCAGCACGACAAAATAGTTCGCTCGACGCATGGCGTGAACTGCACCGGCTCATGCTCCTGGAAAATCTACGTCAAGAGCGGCGTCGTCACCTGGGAGACGCAGCAGACCGACTATCCGCGCACCCGTCCCGGCATGCCCAACCATGAGCCGCGCGGCTGCTCGCGCGGTGCTTCCTATAGCTGGTATCTCTATAGCGCCAGCCGCATCAAATATCCCCTGGTGCGCGGTCGCTTGGTCAAGGCGTGGCGAGAAGCACGCAGGACACTGCAACCCGTCGAAGCGTGGGCGTCGATCACCGGAAATGCAGAAACCGCAAAATCCTACAAGTCGATGCGCGGCCGTGGCGGATTTATTCGTTCCACCTGGGACGAGGTAAGCGAGATCATCGCCGCATCAAACGTCCATACCATCAAGAAATGGGGACCGGACCGTGTCGTTGGCTTTTCGCCAATCCCGGCCATGTCGATGGTCTCCTACGCTTCCGGCTCGCGCTATCTCAGCCTGATTGGCGGTACGCTCTTATCTTTCTATGATTGGTACTGCGACCTGCCGCCGTCGAGCCCGCAGACCTGGGGCGAGCAGACAGACGTGCCGGAATCGGCCGACTGGTACAATTCCGGCTACATCATTGCCTGGGGCTCGAACGTACCGCAGACACGCACGCCCGACGCTCATTTCTTCGTCGAGGCGCGTTATAACGGCACAAAGGTCGTGGCGATCACGCCTGACTATGCAGAGGTCGCCAAGCTTTCCGATCTCTGGCTTCATCCCAAACAGGGTACTGATGCGGCGCTCGCGATGGCGATGGGCCATGTGATCCTCAAGGAGTTTTTCCTCGACCGCCAGGTGCCATATTTCCAGGATTATACGCGCCGTTACACCGACATGCCGATGCTGGTGCGGCTGCGCAAGGACGGCGAACGCTGGGTACCGGATCGGTACGTACGGCAGAGCGACCTCATCGATGTGCCGAAGGCCGACCGTGCCGACTGGAAGACGGTGGCACTCGCGGAAGAAACGGGCGAACTCGTCGTTCCGCAGGGATCGAGCGGTTATCGTTGGCCGAGCGAAGACGGCCCGACAGGACGCTGGAATCTCGAATCGAAGGACGGGGAGACCGGTGCGGATATCCGTCTTGCGCTGAGCGTCATCGATCGTCGCGACGACGTCGTGCCGGTGGCGTTCCCTTATTTCGGCGGCAAGCTGCACGACCATTTCCCCGAGAACGACCAGGGCGGTGACGTGCTGTTGCGCAATGTGCCGGTGCGCCGTGTCGTGCTCGCCGACGGCGAGGCGCGGATCGCAACCGTGTTCGACCTGCTCTGCGCCAATTACGGGCTCGACCGGGGCGTTGGCGGCGCCTGTGCGACCTCGTTCGAGGACAACGTCCCTTACACGCCAGCCTGGCAGGAATCGATCACGGGCGTCACCGCGGACAAGGCGACCGCCTTGGCGCGCGGCTTTGCCGACAATGCCGAGAAGACGAAAGGCCGCTCGATGGTGATCATCGGCGCCGGCATGAACCATTGGTATCACCAGGATATGGGTTACCGCAGCATCATCAACGTCCTGATGATGTGCGGCACCATCGGCGTCTCGGGCGGCGGCTGGGCACACTATGTCGGACAGGAGAAGCTGAGGCCGCAGACCGGCTGGACGATGTTGGCTTTTGCGCTCGACTGGGTGCGCCCGCCGCGCCAGATGAATGGCACGTCGTTCTTTTATGCGCACAGCGACCAATGGCGTTACGAGAAGCTCGACGTTTCCGAACTACTCTCGCCGCTCGCCGATCCTGCCGCCTATCGCGGCTCGATGATCGACCTCAACGTCAGGGCCGAGCGCATGGGCTGGCTGCCCTCGGCGCCGCAGCTCAACGTTAACCCTCTCACACTTGCGGCCGAGGCGGAGAAGGCCGGCGCCGAAGTGAAGGACCATGTCGTCGCCGGCCTGAAGTCGGGCAAGCTGGCCATGGCTTGCGAAGACCCGGACGATCCGGTCAATTTTCCGCGCAACCTGTTCATCTGGCGCTCCAACCTGTTCGGCTCGTCGGGCAAGGGGCACGAATATTTCCTGAAGCATTTCCTTGGCACCCGGCATGGCCTGCAGGGCAAGGATCTTGGCGAGACGGATGGCCTCAAGCCCGAACAGGTTGCTTGGCGATATCCCGCGCCTGAAGGCAAGCTCGATCTCGTCGTCACGCTCGACTTCCGCATGTCGACAAGTTGCCTGTATTCCGACGTCGTGCTGCCGACCGCCACCTGGTATGAGAAGAACGACCTCAACACCTCCGACATGCACCCTTTCATTCATCCGCTATCGACGGCAGTGGACCCGGTCTGGGAATCACGCAGCGACTGGGAGACCTACAAGACCATCGCCAAGCGGTTCTCCGAACTGGCCGAAGGCCATCTCGGTGTCGAACGAGACGTTGTGCTCACACCCATTCAGCACGACACCCCCGGCGAGCTTGCGCAGCCCTTCGAGGTCAAGGACTGGAAGAAAGGCGAATGCGACCTCATTCCCGGCGTCACTGCCCCGCAGATCACGGTGGTCGAGCGTGACTATCCCAACACGTATCGTCGCTTCACATCGCTTGGTCCGCTGGCCGATAAGCTCGGCAATGGCGGCAAGGGCATCGGTTGGAATACCGAGCAGGAGGTAAAGGGCCTCGGCGACCTGAACTATCGCGTCAATGACGGCGGCCCGACACAAGGCCGGCCGCGCATCGAGACGGATATCGATGCGGCGGAAGTCATCATGTATCTGGCGCCCGAAACCAACGGCGAGGTGGCGGTCAAGGCCTGGGAGGCGCTGGGCAAAATAACGGGACGCGATCACACGCATCTGGCCCGGATGCGCGAAGACGAGAAAATCCGCTTTCGCGACATCCAGGCTCAGCCGCACAAGATCATCTCATCGCCGACCTGGTCCGGGATCGAGAGCGAGCATGTCTCCTATACGGCGGGCTACACCAATGTGAACGAATTGATCCCGTGGCGTACCTTGAGCGGTCGCCAGCAGTTCTATCAGGATCATTGCTGGTTTCGCGATTTCGGCGAGAGCTTCGCCGTCTACCGGCCACCCGTCGACACTCGCACGGTTTCCGAAATGCTCGGCAAGAAGAGCAATGGCGAAGCGGAAATCGTGCTGAACTTCATCACGCCGCACCAGAAATGGGGCATTCATTCCACCTATACCGACAACCTGCTGATGCTGACTTTGTCACGCGGTGGGCCAATCGTGTGGCTGTCCGAGACCGATGCAAAACAGGCTGGCATCGTCGACAACGACTGGATCGAGCTGTTCAACCTCAACGGCGCCATCGCGGCGCGCGCCGTGGTCAGTCAGCGCGTCCATGAGGGCATGTGCATGATGTACCACGCGCAGGAAAAGATCGTGAATGTGCCGGGCTCGCAGATTACCGGCCTGCGCGGTGGCATCCATAACTCCGTGACGCGAACGTTGCTCAAGCCGACCCATATGGTCGGCGGCTACGCGCAGCTTTCCTACGGCTTCAACTATTACGGAACGGTCGGCTCGAACCGTGACGAGTTCGTCATCGTGCGCAAGCTCAACAAGATCGACTGGCTCGATCATTCCAATCCTGTCGATCGTGCCGTCGAGGAGACTGCGTCATGAAAATCCGCGCCCAGATCGCGATGGTGATGAACCTCGACAAATGCATCGGCTGCCACACCTGCTCGGTGACCTGCAAGCAGGTATGGACCTCGCGCCAAGGCATGGAATACGCCTGGTTCAACAATGTCGAGACCAAGCCGGGTATCGGCTACCCGAAGGATTGGGAGAACCAGGAACGCTGGCAGGGTGGCTGGAAGCGCAAGAAGAACGGCAAGATCGTGCCGAAGCAAGGCGGGCGGCTATCGATCCTGGCCAAGATATTCGCCAACCCGCACCTGCCGGAGATCGACGACTATTACGAGCCCTTCACCTACGACTATGAGCATCTGCAAAAGGCTCCCGAACTGCCGACCTCGCCGGTGGCGCGACCGCTGTCGCTGATCACCGGCAAGCCGATGGAAAAAATCGAATGGGGGCCGAACTGGGAGGAAATCCTCGGCGGCGAGTTCGACAAGCGCTCCAAGGATTACAATTTCGAGGCCGTACAAAAGGACATCTACGGCCAATTCGAAAACACCTTCATGATGTATCTGCCGAGGCTGTGCGAGCACTGCCTTAACCCGAGTTGCGTTGCCTCCTGCCCGTCCGGCTCGATTTACAAGCGTGAGGAAGACGGCATCGTCCTGATCGATCAGGATAAATGTCGCGGCTGGCGTATGTGCGTGTCTGGCTGTCCGTACAAAAAGATCTATTATAACTGGACCTCGGGAAAGGCCGAGAAGTGCATCTTCTGCTATCCGCGTATCGAGGCGGGGCAGCCGACGGTGTGCTCGGAAACCTGCGTTGGGCGCATCCGCTATCTCGGCGTCCTACTCTACGACGCCGACGGCATCGAGGCCGCCGCCGCGGTCGAGGACGAACAGGATCTCTACGAGGCGCAGCTCAAGCTGTTTCTTGATCCAAACGATCCGGCAGTCGAGGCCCAGGCCCGTGCCGACGGCATCGCCGACAACTGGATCGCGGCGGCCAAGCGCTCGCCAGCCTACAAGATGGCCGTCGACTGGAAGATCGCATTCCCGCTCCACCCCGAATATCGCACGCTGCCGATGGTCTGGTACGTTCCGCCGCTGTCCCCGATCCAGTCGCATGCCAACGCGGGCGCGATCGACACGAACGGGGAGATTCCCGATGTCCGCTCGTTGCGCATCCCTGTCCGCTATCTCGCCAATCTACTCACGGCGGGCGCCGAAGAGCCGATCGTCACGGCGCTCGAACGGATGCTCGCCATGCGCATCTATTTCCGCAGGCGTCAGCTTGGCGAGGGTGACGGCCAATCGGTCCTCGATCAGGCTGGGCTCTCGGTGGCGCAGGTCGAAGACATGCACCGCTACCTGTCGATCGCCAACTATGAGGACCGTTTCGTCATTCCAACCAGCCACCGCGAGGAGGCCGAGGACGCCTACGGCCTGAAAGGCTCATGCGGCTTCACCTTCGGCAATGGCTGCGATTTCGGGCCGCCGCACTCGACTCTGTTTGGTGGAAAGATGGGCCGACGCAAGCTCAACCCCGTGCGCCCGCTCGATACCTGAGGAGACGAGGATGCTGCTATTCAAGGCTTTCAGTGCCCTGCTGTCGTATCCCTCGGAAGATATGCGAGAGGCGCTGCCGGAGATCGCGGATATCGTCAGAGCAGCACCGCTGCTTGATGCGCCTCGCCGCGACGATCTCCTCATATTGATCGACGAACTGGGGGACGGCGATCTGCTGACCGTCGAGGAGCGCTATGTCGATCTTTTCGACCGGGGCCGCGCACTCTCCCTGCACTTGTTCGAACACTTGCATGGCGAGAGCCGCGACCGTGGCGAGGCCATGGTCGAACTCAAGCAGCTTTACGAGAAGGCAGGGTTCGAACTCACCGCGCGCGAACTACCGGATTATCTTCCCGTGGTACTCGAATATCTGAGCTGTCGTGATCTCGCCGAAGCGCGCGACATGCTGGCGGACTGCGGCCAGATATTGGGAACAATTGGCCGATCCCTTGTCGCACGGCGCAGCCGCTACGCGGCCGTTTTACAGGCCCTACTTGTCATCGCGGGAGAAAGCCCGATCGAGGTCGACAAGGTGCCGCCCGTCAAGGAGCGCATGGAAACCCTCGATCGCGAATGGGCCGAGCAGCCCGCGTTTGGATCTCCTGCATCTACCGATCCCGCGACCGGCGCGCCGGCCGCCTAGAGGAGACTTTGCCATGCTGTCCAACGCTTATGTGAACACGCTGCTGTTCGGGGTCTACCCCTATATCTGTCTCGTCGTCCTCCTGGTCGGCAGCCTGATCCGCTTTGATCGCGAGCCCTATACGTGGAAGAGCGACTCTTCCCAAATGCTGCGCAAGGGCCAGCTCCGGCTCGGCTCAAACCTGTTCCATTACGGTGTCATCGTCGTCATCCTCGGGCATTTTGTCGGGTTTCTTGCACCGCATTGGGCTGTGGACTGGGCGCTTGATCCTGTCGCGCACCAACTCCTCGCCATGGTGGTGGGCGGCATCGCGGGGCTCACTGCCATCGTCGGGCTTTCGATTCTCATCTACCGGCGGCTGGCCGATCCGCGCATCAGGCTCAACAGCCGCAAATGGGATATCGCTATCACCCTGATGCTGTGGTTGCAGCTTCTGCTCGGCCTGCTCACCGTGCCGCTGTCCGCCTTCCACATGGACGGAGGGCTGTTCGAAACATTGACGAGCTACGTCAAGGGGATCGTCACCCTCGATGGCGGCGCGGCAGCTCTGATGGTCGATGTACCGCTTACCTACAAGCTGCATATCCTCCTGGGCTTCACGCTGTTCTTCGTTTCGCCGTTCACGCGCATGATCCATATCTGGAGCGGCGGCGGTGCGCTGGCCTATCTGTTCCGGCCTTACCAGATCGTGCGCACGCCGAAGACGCGAGCGAAGGAGCCCGTTCGCTCGTGACAGTCTCAGTCAATGGCATCGAAGTCGTGGTTGAACCCGAGAGTTCCAATGAGCTTGCCGCGGCGCGCGAGCTTCTGCGGCAACGTGCGGTCGCTGTTGACCTGCTGGCCGAGACTGTAAGCGAAGAAACGATGATCGATGCAGCAATCGAAATGCTGCTCGAGCGCGAGGTCACAACGCCTTCACCCACCGAGGACGAATGCCGCCGCTACTACGACGGGCATCCAAGCGAGTTTCAGAGTGGCGATCTCGTGCACGCCCGTCACATTCTGTTTCAGGTCACACCGCAAGTACGCATCCCAGAAATTAGAGCCCGTGCCGAGGACACGCTGAACCAACTGCTTCGCGAGCCCGACCGTTTCGACGCTTTGGCGCGTGAGCTTTCAAACTGTCTATCAGGACAACAAGGCGGCAATTTGGGGCAGATCGGCCGCGGCGACACCGTCCCGGAGTTTGAGAAGGTGCTTTTCAAGTTTGGTGCGTCAGGGATTCTCCGCGACCTAGTCAAGACCCGTCACGGTTTTCATATTGTATCCGTCGATCAAAGCATCCCAGGAAAGAAACTACCCTTCGAGACCGTGAGCGCACAGATAGCCGAGCGACTGCGTTCAAACGTCGAGGAAAAGGCCGTTCGACAATATGTCAGCGTGCTCGCCGGCCAGGCGAGGCTCTTGGGCGTAGATCTCGGAGGCACACAAACGCCCCTTGTGCAGTAAACGAGCGATAATGTCTGATCACGGTCTACGCCGGCAGATTATCTCGCTTGGTACATGACGTCGGACAGTGCTCAAAGTTCGATCGCAAGCCTATCAGATCGGTGACGACTGCAATAGTCTGCCAACGACGATACCGCCGAATATAGCCTGGCGCTATGCTTCAATCTCGTTTGAGCCAGCCTGTGGAACGTGAGACAGAAGCGCGGCAGTCCGAGGCGATGCGGAAAGAGTATGAGATAGCTAACGACTGACCACAACGGTGACAAACAGAACCGGCATCGCGAGGAGCAGGACGCAGAGACAGCTTCGCTGTCCACACTCCTACCGATGCTGATCGGTGGTTTTGTCCTAATCGTCATCCGGATGGTGATTGTGATAATCTTCGCGTAAACCACCGGGCGGCATCAGGTGAGTTTGGTGCTATGTATAGTGCCGCCGCCCATGTCTCGAAGGAGCGCAGATGCTCGGAGCCCTCATTGCCCGATTGGATCGGCCGGACTTGGCAGCGCAAGTGCTGGATACTCTGGATCCCGATCTGGCGATTGCGATCGAGATGCGCGCCGCCGACGCATCAATGGGGACCGCGGAATTTGTCGCGGGAGCGGTTCGCGCATTTATCGACGATGCCGACGACGATTTATGGTTCCAGATGCTCACAGTTATTCGCAAGGCGGATGATCCTGGATTGACGGCCGTTCAGACCATTCTGAGATGGGTTGCAACAGAGCGACAGGGTGCCGTGTGATGAGAGGCTATACAAGCAGAGCGACACTCGGAGAGGCAGTACGATGATGGTTCCGATGTAGGCGCCCGCCGGTTTCGAAGCCTACGGGCGCTCGCCGGACTTTACCTTGAGACGCTACCTACATGACTTCAGTCCGCGCATTCGACGAAAGGTGGCACATGGGGTTGTGCATGTCTTTGACGGCGAAGTACTCTTTCAGTTCAGACCGCCTGAATCTGGCCTAGAGCATTTCCTATTTAAGTAGAAGCGTATCCAGCGTTGACGAAGTAGTTTTGGCATTCTGTCGGCTGTATCTGGCGGACAAGTTCACCGAGACAGCGGCAGAGATCGGCGATGGGGCGCTTTTGAGCGCTACTGATTAAAGATATTGTTGTCAATCTTTCCGCACCAAGTTCGCAAGGTATATAAGTACTTTAACACGATCCGACGCCACTCATCTTTGAGTGGCCAACGGCCGGCACTGCAAACATCGCTGCCGATACAGCGGCATCGGAATCGTCGGGCTGCAGTAGTCTCTATCCGCCTGCAATCGACCATTTGCCGCTGGCTCGGATCACCTCGGGCTACTTGCTATTTGGGCTGTGCGGTGCGTGCGGCAATGGCTTCTGGCCGAAATCTACGATCGAACGTTGCAGTATATGTCCCGATCTGTCGACATTTAGTCGGGCGCGCCGACTCTGGTAGAAGAAGCTCAAGCGATATTGGCCCTGATGTACGTCGAGGCCCTTCTCGCAAATACTGGTGATCGCCCGGGCTTGCATTAGCGCTGGGACCGCTGCAGACTCAATGGCCAACATCTTCCCGAGTAGTTCAGCCTCGATGAGGATGTCGCCATTGGTGATCTCAATTCTCATGCGGTTGTCCGTCATTGGCGTTTGCGCGATTTCCGATGAGGCAGATCATCCGAATGTCGTCCGATCCATGCGGGCGGATCGCTGGCGGGGAATGATTCCCATGATGCCATGGATACGGCATCCCAGTCAGACCACCGCTCGTTAATTTCGGCATCGTTGATTGGGATAGCGATAGCGTCCGGCGCGGAGCCTAACTTTGGCTGGCTGTGTTTGATCATAACGGCTGATCCCTATGTAGGTCACACATAAGATATATTTATTATACATTTTATGTCTTTCAACGATCAAACGCAATGGCGACGGTATTCAAAAAGTGAAAGATCGAGATCTGTGTGAATACTGATTGAACTTTGACGCCCTCAATCAGATCACGACGAATCTAAAGATCTGATTTTATTAATGTGAGAACGGTGACCCCGACGTCCACCTCGCGAAACACAATCATCCCCAGTACAATCGGAAGCGATATCAGCGCCGGAGTGTCCAGCGACAGACACTTCGCTTCAAATCGCCCGACCAATGAGGGCGCCGATGGCCGCCGTCGATGCCATGGCGACGACGCCCCAGAACACGACACGGATCGTTGGCTTCCAGACGCTGGCGCCGCCGGCGAGGGCGCCGATCGTCCCGAGTGCTGCAAGCCCGACCAAACAGGCGATAGACACGGCCCACGCGACCATCCCGGTCGGCGCGAGCAGTGTGACGATCAGCGGCAAGGCCGCACCCGTGGCAAAGGTCACAGCGGACGTGATTGCCGCCTGGACGGGCCTTGCCATCACATGGCTCGCAAGCCCGAGCTCGTCGCGCGCATGGGCCTCAAGCGCATCCTTCGACATCATCTGCTGGGCAACTTGCCGGGCCAGATCTGGCGCTACACCCCGTCGCTCATAGATCGCGGCGAGTTCGGCCGACTCCGCATCGGGCTGCGTGGCGAGTTCATGGCGCTCGCGCGCCATATCGGCTTCTTCCGTATCAGCTTGGGAACTGACTGACACGTATTCACCCGCCGCCATTGACATCGCCCCAGCTACGAGACCTGCGACGCCCGCTACAAGGATATCGTGGGAGGCCGTAGTCGCGGCCGCCACACCAACCATCAGGCTCGACGTCGAGATCAGCCCATCATTAGCGCCCAGCACGGCAGCGCGAAGCCAGCCAATGCGTTCGATGAGATGATTTTCATTGTGCAAGGCGCGCATAAGCGGTGCTCCTGAATGCGATAATTAGAACAAATCTAGGTTTGTGTGGGCAGTATGACGGATCCAGCTTCCGCAATCTCAACCCGTCGAAAGCGAGGAGAGTGCGACGCTGCGTGTTCGAGGGAGTACGACATCGAGTGTTTCGGGACGTGCGAGAGTTCTGAAGAAGACGTTCAATAGAATGTCACGCCGTTGCCTTTAGGTTCCAGTGCCAGCTTGAACTTGCCGAAATAGCGTAAGTTCTAAAGAAGAACATTCACGGGAGCCGCAGCGACATTCTGTGACCTCAAGCTCATCCAATCGGGCGGACAACCTTCGCACGACATGATCACGTCCCGCCGCCGACCTTGCGATGCCGATATCCGACGAATTTGTCGGCCTGTTTGATCTGGAGCAAAAACCGAGCTGCAAAGAGAAGCCAGAGTAACGCTGTTTCTCGCCCAGTGATGCTGATGATCGAGGCGAACTAGCGGCTAGTCACGGAATTATGGTAGCCATGGATAGACGTTTTCACATCGCTGACCAGGGTTCAAGGCCGTGCGGGTACGAGGTCAGGGCGTGAGCGACACACTGAGGAGTCGTTACGACGAGCGATTGCCGCGCTATACGAGTTATCCGACCGCGCCGCAGTTCTCAAACGCCATCACAGGGGCCACCTATGAGCAATGGCTCGAAATTCTCCCCGCACCCTCGAAGACGTCTCTCTACTTTCATGTGCCGTTCTGCCGTTCGATGTGCTCATACTGCGTCTGTCATACCACTATCACGCAGAGGGATGAGCCGATTGACGATTATATCGACGTCCTGCGGCGCGAGATTGAATTGGTTGCACGCAAAGCACCCGCACCTCACGCAGTGCATCACATTCATTTCGGCGGCGGCACGCCAACCATCGTTGCGCCCGACGTGTTGCTTTCACTAATTGCGCTAGTGCGCGAAAGATTCGACATTGCTTCAGGAGTTGAAGTTGCTGTCGAGATCGATCCAAGAACGCTCACGCTGGAGATGACAGAAGCACTCGGTGATAGTGGGTTCACCCGCGCGAGCCTTGGCGTCCAGAGCTTTGACCCTCGCGTGCAGAAAGCAATCAACCGCAACCAAAGTGTTAGCTGCACCGCCAACGCGGTGAGTGGTCTGCGCGCGAAGGGGGTGCGGGGTATCAACTTCGATCTGATCTACGGGCTGCCCCTGCAAACGGCGGAGTCCTGCATCGCTACCGTGAATGAATGCCTTGCTATGAGGCCGGACCGTTTTTCCGTGTTCGGCTACGCGCATATTCCCGATTTCAAAAAGCATCAACGCCGGATCGCCGAGGCCGATCTTCCGGGAGGAGCCGAACGGCACGAGCAGGCGGAGGCGATCGCGCAAGCGCTTGTCGCCGCAGGCTATGTGCGCATCGGATTCGATCACTTCGCGCGCGCCGACGATGACATGGCCCGCGCGCAGGCGGAAAACCGGCTGCGGCGCAATTTCCAGGGCTACACCACGGATGCTTGCGAGGCGTTGATCGGCTTCGGTGCCTCGGCCATCAGCCGTCTGCCGCAGGGTTACGTGCAGAACGAAGTGGTGCTTGGCCGCTACGCCGAACGAGTGAGGCGGGGCGAACTTGCGACGGCGAAGGGATATCGCCTGACCGACGACGACGCCCTGCGCGCCGAACTGATCGAGCGCGTCATGTGCGATCTTGCCGTCGATGTCGAGGAGGTTTGCGCCCGGCGTGGCGCATCGATCGCCGGTCTCGCGCCCGTTATGGCGCGCCTGCGGACACTTGCCGACGACGGGATCGTTCGTCTGAAAGGCTCTCGCGTCGAGGTCGCCGACGACGCAAGGTTGCTGGTGCGCAGTGTCGCGGCGGCATTCGACGCTTATCTTCTGCAATCGAGCAGAACCTATAGCCGCGCCGTTTAGGAATACGCCGCTGTCTGTCGTGCCGTTATCGTTATGGAGCACAAGCCATGCACGATTATCCTAGAAGCCTTGCGATGGTCACGCCGGAAGCCACGCCGACAATCGAAAATGCCGCCAACCTGATCGAGCGGTTGCGGCGCACCCTGTTGTTTTCCGATCTCGACTGCCGATGCCGGGATACGCTGGCAGCAGCGCTCGACCGGTTCAGCGCGCTGGAACGGCGGCGGCTGTCGCGTCAGGGCCTTTCCCACGCACGAGACCACAAGGACCGCATCGCTGCCATCCTGATACTGCTGTCGGAACTCGATCAAATGACCGAAGGCGAGCAGGACCGCTCCGTATTTGAGGAAATGGCGCTGCTATTTCTTGAAATCGCCAGCAGCGCCCAGGCCGGGGCCGCCGTGTTGCGGGCAATCGAAGACCGCCAGTAAACGATGCTCGCCGCTCACGGACGCGGCCGGCGCAACGGACGCAACGATCCAGGATACGCCGTTTCGATGCAGCCGGGGCCAAATGCTCCGCATTGCGCTGGCGTCCGGATCATTCGGCATGGAACGTCGCCGGTTTCGTCACCATCGACAAAAGTACTCAGGCGGGTCACGTCGTCTATGCGGACGAACTCGCGCTCGACAAAGACGCCCGTGTTGCGAAGCTGCCGCAACGCCCGCGAAAAGCTCTCGGGCTTCATGCCGAGGCGGTTGGCGATCAACAGCTTTTCGTAGGGCAATTCGATCCGCGCCGGACCACGGCGCGCGGCGGTGAGCGACAACAGGAAACCGGCGATGCGCTTGGGGGCCGATTGCGCCTTCAACTGCTCGACCTGCTCGACCAGTCGCCGCAGGTGCAGCGACGATGCCGCCAGCATGTCAAACGAAATCTGCGGATTGCGCAGGATGGCGTCGCGCAGCGACTGGCCGTCGATATGCAGAAGCCGCACCGACGTCACCGCCTCCGCCGTCGCGGGATAGCGGCCGCCGCGAAACATCATCGCCTCGGCGAAGCTTTCGCCAGCGGTGAAGAGCGACACCACCACCTCGTCGCCGTCCGTCGTCTGCCGGTAGAGCTTGACCCAGCCGTCGAGCACGAGGAAGCAAAAGGTCGCCGGGTCGCCCTGCTGAAACAGCAGTTCGCCGCGCGCGTGGCTGCGGATGATGCGATGGCTCAGTGCGTCACGCATCGAGCGGAACACGGGAACGCGGTTGACGATCGTCCAGTCGGCGGGGGTCATGAACCGGCTCCCGGCAGGCAATGGCAATGAGTCAGCCAAGCACGGTCTCGCCGAGCCGATATTGCGCCAGGTCAAAGAAGATGAACGTGCAACCTCCGTGGTTTCCTGTCAGCGCCAGATGAACCCGCCGTGCTCGGGCCGGAAATCGAGCGCGAGACTTTGCCCCGGCGCGACCGTGACCGTCTCGATGCGTTCATGGTCGAAGCCGTTTTCGCGCGGCGTATCGCGCAGCCGTGCCGCGACGGTGTGAGCGCCGGCCACCACCGTGAAGCGGCGGTAGATCTGCGAAGGACCGTCCTTGGCGAAACCGGACGGCGGCAATTCATGGCTGAACACCACGACGTTGTCGATCGCAAGCTCGGCGAAAATGCCGCGCCGGCTACGCGGACAGTCGAGCGGCCGGCGCATGTTGGGCGGCAGCTTCGCCAGTTCCTCCGGCGTGCGGCGGCGGCACTCCCGCCCGCGGTCGGCGCTGTGGCTGAAGCTGAACTTGATGACGCCGGTGCCGGCGGGAATCTGCCGGTAGGCGGGCGCATTGGAGAAGGCGGCGGCAAGCGCCGTCACCGCCGCCAGCACCGCGAACAGCCCGATCAGCCGGGGAATCGAGACCGGCGCGCTCATGATGCCGCCTCCTTGATGGTCGCCGGCGTGTCGATGATCTGCGGCGGTTCTTGCGCGAGCGCGGCGAGCCGCGCCCTGAAGGCGTCGATCTTGCGGTCGAGCCGCGCTCCCTCGGCCGGCGAGGCCCAGACCGAGAGGATGCGCTCGCGCGGCACGCGCGAGCGCAAGTATGGATTGCGCTCGCTGGCGATGCGCTGCTGCGTCCACTCGACGCCGAGACGGTTGTAGCAGGCGCTCT
>JBARXT010000259.1:0-7073 GCA_049647485.1 Xanthobacteraceae bacterium | reverse complement strand
GGCATGAGCCCGGCGTACTTCTTGCGCCAGTTGTAGAAGGTTGCTTCGCTGATCCCCGCCTTGCGACAGACCTCGGCAACGGCTGCGCCATCTTCTGCCTGCTTCAAAACAAATGCGATCTGCGCTTCTGAAAACTTTGATGCCTTCATGGAACTCTCCTTGTCCCCGTCCGGGGATCATAAGTGGAAAATTCCAGTTCAAACTGGCCTAATTTGGCGGGGGCACGTCAAAGGCATTTCGCGAAATGCTCGCTAATTCGGTGCCTCCGCCTCTCGCCGAGGCTATCGGCCGGAGCATAATGGCCCATTCGCGCGGTGAACAGCCGGATGTCGTCCGGCAAGTCCCGCCTCACTTCAAAAAATGGTTGGGCGAGAGATATGAGGGAAAGCGTCTTGAGAACCGAATAGCGTGGTTTCAGGAGGTCCAACGAATTCTTGGCCGCCGAGCGGAAGGCCCTACGAATAGAGCTATCGGCTTGCTCGACCGCCATCCACGATTCTCGCTTTCCGGCCAAAAGAAAGCGAGACTGAAAGAAGTTCTGAGCCTCTACGAGGAGTGTGTCTTGGAGTGCATCGAACTGCGATTGCCTCCTTATGATAAACAGCCCCGACGGAAGCGCAAATCCACCGACCGTCAATCTTGATCCGGAAACGAGGTTGGCATTCCGCGCATTTCCGATGACGCTCCGTTGCAGAGACAGCGTGATCGTTCGATGGGTCGACCACGTCGTTCTCCCGATGTGTTAACCAGGGCGAGGTGTCAGCTGTTCGTACTCAAAGATCGTCGATAGTTTGCCAAACGCCAGTCTCCTTCCACTTGATGCTGGAAATTCATTGAGCGAATGATGAAAATTCCATCGCAGATGCGAGGGCGCGATTCCTGCGGCCTGTTGACGATCAAGTTCGGCGGCGGCGCGATCTGAATCGTCAACGCTCGTCGGCGATTAACTTACCGTCGTTGGGGAGCGTGTCGGGGCTCGCGAATTCAACAATCCCGCCGAGCTTCGTGACCGCACGCAACGAGGCGCCGACCGCCCCTGCCAAAACAGCAGATTCTGTTCCCGTTTCGGCTTTCAACGTCATCACGTCGGATTCGCCGTCGCGGCTGACCACCAGCCGTAGCCTTCCCAGTTCGGGATGACGTTTGCCGATTTCGACCACCTGCTCGGGACGCACGAACATCCCTTTCACCTTCGTAGTTTGGTCGGCGCGACCCATCCAGCCCTTGATGCGCAGGTTGGTGTAACCGGTGGCGCTGGGGCCGGGCAGGGCGGCAGTAAGATCGCCCAGTGCCAGCCTGATCCAGGGGTGATGCGGGTTGAGCGTAGTCACGACGATCTCGCCGACGTCGCCATCGGGTACCGGGTCGCCGGTGCCAGGTCGCACGATCTCGAAGATCACATGCTCCGAAACGACCATGCCGTCGCGCCCTGTAGTTTCAAATGCCACCAAGCCGAGATCGGCGGTACCGAACACCTGATAGGCGTCGATGCCGCGGCCCTTGATCTCCGCTTGCAGCGACGGGGGGAACGCCGCGCCGGAGACGATGGCGCGTTTGATCGAGGAAACGTCGCGGTCGGTCTTCTCGGCGTTGTCGAGCAGGATCTTCAGAAAGTCGGGCGTGCCGGCGTAGGCGACCGGCCGATAGGCTTCGATCAGTTCGAATTGCTGCTCGGTGTTGCCGGGGCCGGCGGGGATCACTGCGCAGCCCAATGCGCGCGCAGCGGAGTCAAAAATAAATCCGCCGGGGGTAAGGTGGTAGCTGAAGGTGTTGAGCACGACGTCGCCCGCTCGCAGGCCGGCGGCGAAGATCGCGCGGGCGCTGCCCCAGGAATCGGTTTCTGCCGCTTGCGGTTCGAAGATCGGTCCCGGCGAGGTGAACAGCCGTCCAAACGAACCCAGCGGTGCGGCGACCAGCCCGCCGAACGGTGGCGAGGCTTTATGGATCGCCGGCAAGTCGGATTTCCGCAGCACCGGCAGCGCGGCCAGCGCGGCCCGGCTGGTGACCTCGGCAGGATCGATCTTGAGGCGTTCCGCGTAGGCTGGCGCCTTCAGCGCCGCTCGGAGCACGTCCGGGAGGCGCTTGAACAGGTCTGTCTCGCGTTCCTGATGTGTCCGGGTTTCGAGAGCGTCATAGTGATCGGCCATGGCAGGGTCCTGATTCTTGTTCGCAACGCGCGTTCCGGTATCTCTCCGCAGCGAGAGAGGACGATGTTTTGCCTTGAAACCTACAGCCAGCGCTTGCGGCGCTTGAAGCTCTTGAGGTTCTTGAAGCTCTTGCGCTGATGGTCGCCACCGCCGAGGTAGAACTCCTTGACGTCCTCGTTGTCGCGCAGTTCATCGGCGGTGCCGTCGAGCACCACCTTGCCCTGTTCCATGATGTAGCCGTGGCTTGCGACCGAAAGCGCGGCGCGGGCGTTCTGCTCTACCAGCAGGATGGTGACGCCCAGATCGCGGTTGATCTGGCGGATGATGGCGAACACTTCCTTGACCAGCAGCGGCGACAGGCCCATCGAGGGCTCGTCCATCAGGATCATCTTGGGGCGCGCCATCATCGCGCGGCCGATCGCGAGCATCTGTTGCTCACCGCCGGAGAGGTAGCCGGCGAGGCCGGTGCGCTCCTTGAGCCGCGGGAAATACTTGAAGACCATGTCGATGTCGGCATCGACCTCGCCGTCGCTGCGGGTGAAGGCGCCCAGCCGCAAATTCTCCAGCGTCGTCATGTCGGAGATGATGCGGCGACCTTCCATCACCTGGAAGATGCCGCGACGGACGATCCGGTCGGGATCGATACCGTTGAGGCGGTCTCCATTGAACATGATGTCGCCGCGGGTAATCTCGCCTTCCTCGGTTTTCAACAGGCCCGAGATTGCCTTCAGCGTCGTGGATTTTCCGGCGCCGTTGGCCCCGAGCAGCGCCACGATGGCGCACTTCGGCACGTCGAGCGACAGGCCGCGCAGCACCAGGATGACCTTGTCGTAGACCACCTCGATGTTGCGGACCGACAACAGCGGTTGGACCGCGGTGGCGGGCGTAGGCGTCGGCAATGTTTCGGATTGCGGGGATGACTGCATGTCTCGGCCCTTGCCGGTTGTGGCGGTCAACCTCCCCTCGAAAGGGGAGGTTGGTTTGTAGAGCTAGAGGGAGGGATCAATTGACCCTCCCTGACGCTCCCGTTCAGGTAGAGGGAGTTTGCTTACCAGCCAAGCCATTCCGCCTTGCGCGGCAGTTCGATGGTCTTGACCTTCTCGAGCTTGATGGCACCCTTCTTCATCAGGTCGTTGAGGTCGCCGTCGGTCGCACCCGACACCTTGGTGCGGTAGAGATCGACGGTGAGCGTGCCGCGATGGTCCTTGTCGGTCCAGGTGGAAGGATTGCAGACGCCCTCCATACCGGCCGGCACCCAGTCCTTCTTCTGGTAGAAGGCCTTCTTGACGTTCTCACCGGTGACGCCGCCGTTCTTGGCAGCCCATTCCAGTGCTTCCTTCATGTACATGGCACTGCACACGCCGGCGATGTAATGCACAGGACGATAGGCGGTGCCGCTGGCATCGGAGATCTTGGAAATCTCCATCACCGTCTTCATGCCCGGCACGTCGCCGCCCCAAGCCACCGGGGTGCGCATTGGGAATACGACACCATCGGCGGCGGTCCCGGCCGTCTTGGCGGCGTTCTCATCGATCCCCCAGACGTTGCCAAGGAACTGGACCTCGACGCCGGCGGTCTTGCAGGCCTTGATCACCGAGATGTTGGAGGCGGCGGTGTTACCGAGGTAGGCGTAGTTGGCGCCGGAACTCTTCAGGCTCAGGCACTGCGCGCTGTAGTCGCCGGGTGTTAGAGCAAACACCAGCGGCGGCAGCACCTCGAAGCCAAGCTCCTTGGCCAGTGCTTCGCCTGCGGCCTTGGGCGCGTTCGGATAGGGATGGTTGGCGCCCATGTGGACGAACTTCGGCGCGCCGGACTTGCCCTTGGCCTTCCAGTCTTCCGCCGCCCAGGTCAGTTCGGCACGTAGGGCGTCGGAGTAGCTCGGGCCGTAGAAGAAGTTGTAGGGCGCAGCCTTCGATTTGCCGGCGGCGCCCGTCGGGTCGGTCAACTGACCGGCATAGGAGGCCGACAGGAACGGGATCTTGTCTTGCGCGACGAAGCCGGTCAGCGCTTCGGTGTCGGCAGTACCCCAGCCCATGATGGCGGAAACCTTGTCGGAGCCGGTCCACTTCTTGTACTGCGCGATGGCGCGCGGCACCTGATAGCCGTAATCGACGGTATCGATGTCGACCTTGGCGCCGTTGATGCCGCCGTTCTTGTTGATCCAGGCGAAGGTATCGGCGACGGCCTGACCATAGGGTGTGCCGACGTCGGATGTACCGCCCGAATAATCGGCGAGATGGCCGATCTTGATCGACGATTGCGCCAGCGCGCCGCTGGCGCCGAGCACGACCGCGAGCGCGGCGCTGCCGAGCAGGGTGGTGATTTTCATGGGTCTTCCTCCTGTTGATTTATGAGGCGGTCTTGCTGCCCGTTCCGGCCTCAGTGCGAGAACGGGTAGAATTTCCAGTAAGCCTTGATCTGATGCCAGCGATGCGCGAGCCCGTCCGGCTCGAACACCAGGAAGGCGATGATGATGGCGCCGATGGCGATTTCGCGCAGGAACGTGATGTTGTTCTTCAGGCCCAGCGTCTGGTCGATCAGCCCGCCGCGCAGCGCGGCGCTGAGCCATTCCATCGCTTCCGGAAGCAACACGACGAAGGCCGTACCCATCAAGGTGCCCATGATCGAGCCCAGTCCGCCAATGATGACCATGGCCAGGAACAGGATCGAGCGCTCGATGCCGAACCCTTCATAGGAAACCACCAGCTGATAGTGGGCGTAGAGCGCGCCGCCGATGCCGGCGAAGAAAGCCGCGATGCCAAACGACAGCGTGCGGTACTTGGTCAGATTGATGCCCATGATCTCGGCGGAGAGATAATGATCGCGTACCGCGATCAGCGCGCGACCGTCGCGGGAGCGCATCAGGTTGGTGACGAGCAGGAACGAGATCACGACATAGGCGAGAACCACATAGAAATACTGGTGATCACCGCTCACCATATAGCCGAAGATCGAAAATGGCTCCGCTGTCGCCGGCACCGAGCCGCCGGAAAACCATTCTGCGCGAGCGAAGAAGTCGAGCAGGATGTACTGTGCGGCCAGCGTTGCAATGGCGAGATAGAGTCCTTTCAGCCGTGCCGCCGGCAGGCCGAAAATCAGCCCGACGATCGCGGTGATGACCCCGGACAGCGGAATCGCGAAAAAGGTCGGCACCGACAGTTTGCTCGACAGATAGGCCGAGGTGAAGGCGCCGAACAGGAAGAACGCCGCATGGCCGATCGAGATCTGACCGGTGAAGCCGAGCAGCACGTTGAGACCCAGCGCCGCGATGCCGTAGATGCCGATCGCAATCAGCATGCTCATCCAGTAGTCGCCGAGGAAGAATGGCGCACAGGCGGCGAGAATGATGCCGGCAATGGCGAAGTTTCGACTCGTCGCTGTCGGGAAGATGGTGGTGTCCGCCGCATAGGAGGTGCGGAAATCGCCGGCGGGAATCATTGTGTTTGCCATCGCGCTACGACCTGCATTGCCTGGTTTGAATCATGTCCGTGCGCTTCTCTTCATCAGCATGATCGTTTCCGAAAACCGGTATCCACTTTTTGGCGATCATGCTGCTTACACCCGCTCGATGTCCTTGGTGCCGAACAGTCCGTAGGGCTTGATCATCAGGATGATGATCAGCACGTAGAACGGTGCGACTTCGTAAAGATTGCCCCAGTGCAGATATTCGCCGTCGATATACTGAGCGAAGTTTTCGAGCAGACCGATGATGATGCCGCCAAGGACTGCGCCGGCTATGGAATCGAGTCCGCCGAGGATGACGGCGGGAAACACCTTGATGCCGTAGATAGACAGGCCCGAAGATACGCCGTTGACCACCGCGACCACGACGCCGGCAACCGCCGACACCGTCGCCGAGATTGCCCACGACATCGCGAACACGTTCTTCACGGAGATGCCGAGCGACTGCGCCACCTGCTGATCGAACGCCGTGGCGCGCATGGCGAGGCCGTGTTTCGAAGCCTGGAAGAACCACGCCATTGCCGCCATCATCGCCAGCGAGACGATTAGGCTCATGACGTAGACGGTCTGAATCGAAAGACCGAGGAAGTTGACCGACTGGCTGGTGAAGATCGGCGGGAATGGCTGCGGATTGACGCCGAAGATCCACTTCATTGCCGCCTGCAGCACGGTGGAGAGCGCGATCGTGACCATGATGACCGAAATGATCGGCTCGCCGATCATTGGCCGCAGGAACACCATCTGGATCAGGATGCCGAAGACGAACATGAATACCATGGTGATCGGCATCGCGGCGTAGAACGGCACCTGGTATTTGACCATCAACGCCCAACACACCCAGGCGCCTACCAGCAGCAATTCGCCCTGTGCGAAGTTGACGACCTGTGTAGCCTTGTAGATCAGCACGAACGACATCGCGACCACGCCATACAGCGTGCCGACTACGAGGCCGTTGACCAGAAGCTGAATCAGGAGCTGCGTGTTCATGGAAACCGGTCTCCTCGCACCCACCGTTTCGTCATGTCCGGCCTTGTGCCGGGCATCCAGGTCCCTTGCTTCGCATGTGGACGAATGCGTGGATGGCCGGGACAAGCCCGGCCATGACAGGGAGATTGACGCATCACCATCACTCCGCCGCCTCCCTCATCGTGCCGCCCATCAGGTCGATCACCTTCAACTTCGTGCGTATGCGTTGCGTCGTGCCGTCCTGGAAGCGGATCACGGTATCGACCTTGATATCGCTCAGGCCGCCGTAGATGCCATCGATGATATCGGCATACTTCTCGTTGATGATGTTGCGGCGCACCTTGCGGGTGCGGGTCAGTTCGCCGTCGTCGGCATCGAGTTCCTTGTAGAGCAGCAGGAACTTCGAGATGCGTTGCGCCGGCGGCAGCGTGGCGTTCACGGCTTCGACTTCCTTGTGCAACAGCTTGTAGACCTCGGGCCGCGACGACAGGTCGGTGT
>JBARXT010000258.1:0-26033 GCA_049647485.1 Xanthobacteraceae bacterium | reverse complement strand
ATCCCCTGCACTCATCAAGCAGGGGCAGGTTCAAACATGGGTCACTTCTCGATGGAAAAATCCCTCAATCCCGGATCAGTTCTCGGTGGAAATCAACAGACTGGTGATTGAGGGCCAACCGCAACCTACAATTTCATCCATTGCGTCAAGCCGCGAGTTTAGCGGACTGGTGATTGAGGGCCAACCGCAACGAATACTGATGCTCCGCCATATAGGTGCGGAGTTTAGCGGACTGGTGATTGAGGGCCAACCGCAACTGGTCATGAAACGCCAATTTAACATTGTCGAGTTTAGCGGACTGGTGATTGAGGGCCAACCGCAACATGACGCCGAGGAAGCCGCCCGGCTCAAGGAGTTTAGCGGACTGGTGATTGAGGGCCAACCGCAACGGCCCGGCAAACACCTTGTTCGCGTTCTGAAGATTAGCGGACGGGTGATTGAGGGCCAACCGCAACGGGGCCGTAGTTTAGCGGACTGGTGATTGAGAGTCAGCCGCTGCCGTAATGGCGCTGTCGCCATCCGGCACAAACAGACGCGCCGGTTACGGATCATAACCGGCGCGGTGTCCGCAGGACGCGATTAGTCGACCTTGCCCATCTCCTTGAGCACCGCGTTCGCCGTCTTGAACGCCTCGAGGCCGGAGGGGATGCCGCAGTAAACCGTGGCGTGAAGCAGAATCTCTTTGATCTCGTCCACGGTCACGCCGTTGGTAATCGCCCCCTTGACGTGCAGCTTGAGCTCGGCCGGCTTGTTGAGCGCCGTCAGCATCGCAAGGTTGATAATGCTGCGCGTCTTGCGATCGAGGCCGGGCCTGTTCCAGGCATAGCCCCAGCACCACTCGGTGGTGATGTGCTGAAAGGTCATCATGAAGTCGTTGGCGGATTTCATCGACTTGTCGACATATTCCGCGCCGAGGACTTCGCGGCGGGCGGCGAGGCCGATGTCGAAAAGTCCGCCGAGGGTAACCGTCTGATTGTAGCTCATGTCGATACCATTACTGTTGGTGGGGGAAAGAGTGAATTTGCGGCTGCTTCGTCATATGCCGAGATAGGCGGCTCTGACAGCGGGATTTTGATTGAGTTCGGCGGACGTGCCCTCGAGCGTGATGCGGCCGCTTTCGAGCACATAGCCGCGCATCGCGACATCGAGCGCCAGACTGACATTCTGCTCGACCAGAAGAATCGAAGTCCCGCGCCGGTGGATTTCCACGAAGGCATCGTGCATTTCCTCGACGACCTTGGGCGCGAGACCGTGGCTCGGCTCGTCCAGCAACAGCAGCTTCGGCTTCAGCATCAGCGCGCGGCCGACCGCGACCATCTGCTGTTCGCCGCCGGACAGCGTGCCGGCCAGTTGCTGGCGCCGTTCCGAGAGGCGCGGAAACAACGTGAAAACGTCCTGCATCCGCGCCGGAAGATCGGATGCGGTTCGCGCCGTGAACGCGCCAAGCAGCAGGTTTTCCTCGACCGTCATGTCGGGGAAGACCTGGCGGCCTTCCGGGACGTGCGCGATGCCGAGCGCCGGCACCTGATGCGCCGCGCGGGTCGACAGATCGGTACCCGCGAATTGAAGGCTGCCGCTGACGCGCGGCACCTGACGCGAGATGGCGCGCAGGATCGTGCTCTTGCCGGCGGTATTGGCGCCGATGATGCAGACGAATTCACCCTCTAGGACCTCGAGATTGACGCCGTGAAGAACCTCGATCTCGTTGTAGCCGGCGCTGAGGTTCTCGATGCCGAGCAATGGAGCGGCGCTCATGCGCGTTTCTCCATGGATTTTCCGAGATAGGCTTCGACCACCTGCGGATCGTTGGCGATCTCCTCCGGTGCGCCGTCGGCGAGCAGCTTGCCAAAATTCAGGACGAGAACGCGATCGCAGATCGCCATGATGGCGCGCATGTGATGCTCGACCACCAGCAGCGTGATGCCGTCGTCGCGCAGCGAGCGGATCAGGTCCATCACCTCTTGCATCTCGACCGGGTTCAGCGCCGCCATCACCTCATCGAGCAGCAGCACCTTGGGGCCGGTGCACAACGCGCGCGCCAGTTCGACGCGCGCCCGCTCCGGAAACGACAACAGGCCCGCCTGCTGGTGCGCGATCGCCCGCAGCCCGACGCGATCGAGGCATTTCAGTGCTTCCTCGCGCGCGGCGTCGACGTCGTGACGCAGCAATCCCGCGGTCAGCACGTTGTCGAGCACGGAGCTTTCGCCGAACAGCGCGACGTTCTGAAACGTCTTGGTCATACCGAGACGGGCGACCTTGTGCGGCTTCAGCCCCACCACGGATTCGCCGTCGAGCTGGATCGATCCCTTGTCGGGCCGGATCAGGCCGACCAGCGTGCTGAAGAACGTGGTCTTGCCCGCCCCGTTCGGGCCGATCAGCCCGACGATCTGGCCTTTCGGCACCGAGAAGCTGACATCGGAAAGCGCCTGGAGGCCGCCGAACCGCCGCGAGATGCCGTGAACCTCGAGGATGTTCATCGCGCCGCTCCTCCGCTGAACTTCGCGCGCAGGGAGCGAAAGACCGTGATGAAGCCGTGCGGGCGCCAGAGGATAACGATAATCAGGATCAGGCCGAAGATGAGCTGCGACAATCCCGCGGCGCTCGACGAGAACCACTCGTTCATCAGTTCCTCAAGCGGAATGATGAAGAACGCGCCGAGGATCGGCCCCATCGCGGTGCCGAGGCCGCCGAGAATCGCGATCAGCGCGACGCGGATCGAAATGCCGGCGGCGCTGAACACGGTGTCGGGATCGAAGAACACCGCGACCTGCACATAAAGTGTTCCCAGCATCGCCATCAACGCGCCGGAAATCACCGCAGCCTGCAATTTGACGCGCGTGGTATCGATGCCGATCACTTCCGCCGCTTGCGGATTCTCCTTGATGGCGCGCAGGCGATAGCCCATCGCGCCCCTCTGGATCCATTCGAAGATCAGCGTCGTGATCACGAGCGCGGCGATCGCGATGTAGGTGTGCGGCAAGAGCAGCTTGAACGAGTAGCCAATGAGGCTCGGCGGCGAGAACGGAATCGACGTGCCGCCCGGCCCGCCGGTGAGCGAAACCCAGACATTGGCGATGACGCGCATGACTTCGCCGAAGGCAAGCGTCGCCAGCGCGAAGTAGTGCCCCTGCAGCCGCATGGTGGGGATCGCGATGATGAAAGCAGCAAGACCGCCGAACACGCCGCCCGCCAGCATGCCGATCCACGGGCTGAGACCGAACTTCAGCAGCAGGATCGTTGAGGTGTAAGCGCCGATGCCGAAGAACGCGGCGTGGCCGAGCGAAGTCTGGTTGGCGAGGCCGCCGATGATGTTCCAGGCCTGCGCCATCGCCGCGAACAGCAGCGTGAAGGTCAGGACGCGAATCCAGTAGCCGCGCGGATCGAGCGCCAGCGGCAACAGGCAGGCGGCGGCGAGAACGATGGCGAGAACGATCCAGCGCTTCATCGGCTGGCTCCCACGAGACCCTGCGGCCTCACCGCGAGCACCAGAATGAACACGATAAACAGCACCAGATTCTGTAACTGGATGGGAAAGACCAGCGCCGACAGCGCCTGGATCACGCCCACCGCAAGGCCGCCGGCCACCGCGCCGGCGACGCTGCCGAGGCCGCCCAGCACGACGACGGTGAACATCAGCACCACGTACTGGCTGCCGACACCGGGATACACCGTGACATAAGGCAGGATCACCGCGCCGCCGAACGCCGTGAGCCCGACGCCGAGCGCAAACGCAATGCGGTACATCAACGCCGAATCGATCCCCATCAGTTGCGCCGCGCCGGGATTCTGCGCGGTCGCGCGCATGGCGCGGCCGAACCAGCTCGTGCGCATGAACCACCACAGCGCCACGCCGCAGGCGAGCGACATCGTGAACGCGATCAGATACGGCACGCTGACGAACAGCGGCCCCAGCGACAGCGATATGGTCTGGTACCACGTCGTGACCGAGCGGAATTGCGAGCCGAACGCCAGCAACGCGCTGTTCTCGATCACGATCAGCAGGCCGACGGTGAGGAATATCTGCGCCACCGAAGGCGCCTTCAGCACGCGCGAGATCAGTTGCCCCTGCACGAACCAGCCGATAACGAATGCCACTGCAAAAGACAGCGGTGCCGCCAGCACCGGATCGAGCCCGAGGAACGCCCATGCGAACCAGGCGACGAGCATGCCGACCATCAGGAATTCCGCCTGCGCGAAATTGATGATCCCCATCACGCCATAAACCAGCGTGAGGCCGATGGAGATCACGGCGTAAACGCCGCCGATCAGCAGCCCGTCGATAACCGCCTGGATGAATGCCACTGGAACCGTTCGCTCAGCGGATCACGATTTCCAGACAGCCTTGGCCTTGGCGTAATCCTTCGGCCACACGGTCACCAGTTCCTTGTTGCGCCACTGCACCATCACCGGCACCGAGAGGACATTGAGGCCGGTGTCGTCGAATTGCACGGCGCCGCCGGTCATCGTCTTGGCCCAGCCGTCGGAGAACTTGGCGCCGCGCAGAGCCGCGCTGACCGCTTCGGGCTTGCTGGATTTGGCTTTCTCTATGGCCTGCACCAGCACGTCCAGCGCCACCGCGTGTTCCTGTGCTTCATGCACCATGAAGTAACCGAAGCGCTTGCGGAAACGCTCGGTGAACTCGGGCGCGAGGTCGTAATTCGACGTGTTGACCGAGAGCACGTTCTCGGCGAACTCGCCGAGCCCCTTCTCGAAATCGGGAATGACGTAACCGGCCGCACCGCCGATCGCCGGAATGTCGATCTTCTGCTGGCGCATGGTGCGGATGATGAGCAGGCTGTCGTTGAGATATGACACCGGGAAGACGGCCTCCGCGCCGGACGCGCGGAGCTTGTTGATCAGCGGCGTCGTGTCGGTGATGCCGAGCGGATAGGCGTCATCCATCACCACTTCGACATTGGCGGCCTTGGCACCGGCGCGCAGACCCTTCGCCTGCGCCGAGCCGTAGGCGGTGTCCTCATACATGATCGCGATCTTGCTGATCTTGGCGCCGGCGGCTTCGGCGATGGCGTTGGTGTAATCGAACTGCGCCTTGCCGATAACGGAGGCCTTCGGGACCACCTGGAAGATGCTCTTGTAGCCGCGACCGGTGATCTGGTCGGCGAACGACATCGTCAGCAGCGGAATGTCGCGACGCTCGGTGACTTCGGAGATCGCCAGCGTCAGCGAGGATGCGAACGCGCCGAGAATGGCGGTGACGTCGTTCTGGGTAATCAGCCGCTGCGCGACGGTGCCTGCCGTCGTCGGCGTCGAGGTCGCGTCGGCGACGATAAGGTTGATCTTCGCGCCGCCCAGCGCCTTGATGCCGCCGGCCGCGTTGATCTCGTCGGCGACCAGTTCGACGCCGTTGCGCGAATTGATGCCGAACTGCGCGTTCGCCCCCGACAGCGGCATAATCACGCCGACATTTACGGTCTTCCCCTGCGCGAAGGCCGGGCGCACCACCATCGGCGCCGCCAGCAGCGAAGCCGTGCCGGCAAGCAGTGTCCGGCGGTTGAGTCCAGACGATGTCGTGGATTCCTTCGGCATGAACGCTCTCTCCCCGTTGGCCGTGTTAGCTTTGGGGCGAAGTTCGTCACAAAACCCTCCCTCAGTCAAGCTGATTGACAGATTGTCTGACAATATGTTCAGTGAGCCCATGAAGAGAGCCTATGCCGATCTCAACGTCGCGCGTGAAGCCACCAGTCTACGCGTTCTGGTCGAAAAGCGGCTGAGAACCGCGATCGGCGACGGGACTTTCAAACCCGGACAGCGCCTGATCGAACGCGAATTGTGCGAGCAGACAGGGGTCGGCCGCACCTCGATCCGCGAGGCGTTGCGTCAACTTGAAGCGGAAGGGCTCGTGGACACGGTGCCCCATCGCGGACCGGTGGTCAGCACCATCACCGCCGACGAGGCCGAGCAGCTTTACGAGTTGCGGGCCATGCTCGAAGGCTTCGCCGGCCGCGAATGCGCCCGCAAGCGCGATCCGCGAATTCTCGCCCGGCTGCGCAAGCAATTCGAGATCATGGGACAAGTGGCGCGGCAGGACGACCGCAGCGACCTTCTCGCGGCCAAGACGGAGTTCTACGCCGCCATGCTGGAGGGCTGCGGCAACGTCTTCGTCCAGCGCTTCCTCAACATGCTGCTCAACCGCGTCACGCTGCTGCGCATGACATCGATGACGCAGAAGAACCGTATCGATCACAGCCTGAAGGAAATCGAAGCGATCCTCGTTGCCATCGAGATCGGCGACGTGGACGGCGCCGAGCGGGCCTGCGTTCAGCACATCCGCAACGCCGCCGCCATTGCGGTGGCCGCGCTTCGCAAGAATGAAACGTCGTCGGCCGCAAACGAATCGAAGGTCAGGTAAGGAGCTTCCCGTGTCGCAATCGAACCCCATCCTCCCGCCGGCGAAAGTCGTCGTGATCGGCCTCGGCAACATGGGGCAGCCGATGGCCGCGTGTCTGAGCCGCGCCGGTTATCAGGTCGTCGGCTTCGATACCTCGAGCGACGCGCGCGCGAAGTTCAGCACAGCCGGCGGCACCGCGGCGGCGACCGTTGCGGAGGCGGTGGCTGGCGCGGCCGCCGTCATCACGCTGCTGCCGGACGGCAAGATCGTCCGCGCGGCGGTCGAGGGCGTCAAGCAACATCTCGCGCCGGAAACGGTGTTGATCGACATGAGTTCGTCCGCGCCGGTCGGCACCAAGGCGCTCGGCGAGGAACTGATCGCGGCCGGCTTCGCGTTCATCGACGCGCCGGTGTCGGGCGGCGTCAAGCGCGCCATCGACGGCACGCTGGCGATCATGGCCGGCGGCGACAATGCAACCATCGACAGGGCCGAACCGATCCTGAAGGCGATGGGCAAGTCGGTCTTCCGCACCGGTCCGCTCGGCTCCGGCCATGCCGCCAAGGCGCTCAACAACTACGTCTCGGCCGCGGGCCTTGCCGCCGCCGTCGAAGCGGTGGCGATCGGCGGCAGCTTCGGCATCGATCCGAATACGCTGGTGGACGTGTTCAACGCCTCCACCGGCCGCAACAACTCGACGGAAAACAAGATCAAGCAATTCGTGATTCCCGAATCGTTCACGTCCGGCTTCTCGCTGGCGCTGATGGCGAAGGATATCCGCACCGCCGACGATCTCGCCCACCAGATCGGCGTCGTCGCGCCGCTGGCGGACGAAGTCGCCTCGCTGTGGGACGGCGCGCTGAAGGCGCTCGGCAACTCCGCCGATCACACCGAAATCGGCCGCTATCTCACCGCCAAACGCTGATCGTATCGCGATGAGCGCGATCATCGAGACGCTGGGCAAGCGGCTGACCGCAGCCGTCGCCGCCCCGGAAGTGAACTCCTTCGCGCGCGGGCTGGAACTGGTGGTGCGCTTCGGCACCGACGCGCAGGCCATCGACATCGCGTTCACGCCGGACGGCATCGCCGTCGCGCCATCTTCAGGCGTTGCCGATATCTCGCTGATCGCGGACGACGCCGCCTGGCAACGCACGCTGCAAGCCATCCCGCCGCCGACCTATCATTCGTTCTCGTCGATCCAGTTGCGCAATCCGCACTTCACCGTCTCCGGCGATCCGCTCGCGATTGCGCAGGCGCGCGCCTGTCTTGAAGCGATCTTCGCGCATCTCAATGGCGACAACGGCGGCGCCTCCATCATCGACCTGCAATGGCTGCACGGCCGCTACAACCGCGTGCGCGCCACGAATGGTCAGGTCTGCGACATCTTCAGCGAAAGCGCCGGCGACGGCGTGCCGGTGCTGTGCCTGCATACGGCGGGCGCGGACACCCGGCAGTTTCACGGCGTGATGTGCGACGCCGATCTCGGCCGCGACTGGCGCATGACCGGTTTCGACATGCCGTCGCACGGCCGCTCGATGCCGCCGCTCGGCTGGGACGGCGGCCTCTACCAACTCGATCAGGCAACCTATCTCGACTGGTGCGCGAGTTTCATCGAACAGGTGATCGGCGAACCGGCCGTGGTCATGGGGTGTTCGATGGGCGCGGGCATCGCGCTGGCGCTGGCGGCGGAGCGCCCCGATCTGGTGCGCGGCGTGGTCGCGCTGGAGGCGCCATTGCGGCCGCGCGGCCGGCGCAATCCGTTTCTCACCCACGCCAAGGTCAACGGCGGATGGCACTCGGCCGCCTATGTGCGCGGGTTGATGAGCCCGAGCAGCCCGGCGGAAGATCGCCGGCGCGCGGCGCACATCTATGCGCAGGGCGCGCCCGGCGTCTACGACGGCGATCTGGTGTTCTATTCGGATGAGTTCAACGGCGAAGTGATCGCCAAACGCATCGACGGCGACGCAATTCCGGTCACCCTGTTGATCGGGCACTACGACTTCTCGGCCACTGTCGCCGACGCGCACGCGCTGTGCGGCTGGATCAAGGGTGCGACCGTGATCGAGATGCCGGACCTCGGCCATTTCCCGATGACGGAAAATCCTCCGGTACTGCTCAACTATCTGCGCCCGGTGATGGCGGCCTTGTCATCGCGCGTGTGCCGCTGAACCCGAACATTGACCCGTGGAACTCAATGCCCGATTGAAAAGGACCGCTCGCACGACGCGAGCGGCCCTTTCCTGCTTCGAATTCCTCGTCTTAGCCGATCGTCGACGTATACAACGATGGATCGAAATACTTCGCGGCCGGCGTGAAATCCTTGACGTTGGCGTTGGTCATGAAGAAATCGGTCACCTGTTGCAACCACTTGGTGACGGTGCCGTCGGCATAGAGCTTCTTCCACTCCTGCGACGTGAACATCTTCTGCGCCTTGTAGGATTCCTCGATGTCCGACATCGGCGTCTGGCTGTAGTGGTTCTTCTGGAGCGCCTTCAATGCCTCCTCGCTGTTGGCGATGAAGTAATCGTTGGCCTCGGCCCAGCCCTTGATCAGTTTCGACAACGTCTCCTTGTTGCCGTCGAAATAATCGTTGCGCGCGGCCCAACCGCCAACGATGGCCGCCTGCGGATAATAGGCGGACGCGTCCGCAAGCTTCACCGCGCCGGGCACCTTGTCGCGCACCGAGACGTTGAATGGCACCCACAGCGCCACCGCCGGCACCGCGCCGGAGATGAACGACGTCACCGCCGCCGGCATCGCCTGATTCAGCAGTTCGACCTCGGACGGTTTCACATTGTTGGCGCGCAGCGCGGTATCGAGGAACACATGCGCGGTGGTGCCGGTCGTGGTCGCGATCCGCTTGCCCTTGAGATCGGCGAAGGTCTTGATGCCCTGATCGCCGCGCACCCAAAGCTGCGCGGTGGCGACCTCGACGTCGTTGATAAGAAATACCTTGCCCTGCCCGCGCGCCGGAAAATTCGACAGCACCGCGCCGGTCGCCAGCACGTCGAGACTGCCGCCGACCAGCGCCTGAAATATCTCGAGGCCGGTGTTGAACTGGCGCAATTCGAGATCGAGCCCCTGCTTGGCGAAAGATCCGCGATCCACACCGGTCCAGATTTGTCCGTCCACCGCCACCGTATGCAGATAGCCGACGCGCACCTTGGTCTTCGCCTGCGCGAGCGAAGGGGTCGCCAATCCGGTAGCGCTCAGAGCCACGCCCGCCGCTGCCGTCGTCGTCAGAAATTCACGCCTGTTCATGCCTTCCTCCTTCTCTTTGTGATGTCATTCCGAAAAGGGCGCCTGCGCCTGTTGCGCGCGATATTCGCTCATCACCAGTTCGCGGATGTAGCTGCGCAACTGGCCGAATTCCGGCCGCTCGTGGATCGATTCATCGCGCGGATAGGGAAACGGCACATCGATGATTTCCTTGATCCGCGCCGGCCGCGCGGTGACCACCACGATGCGCGAGGCGAGATAAATCGCTTCCTCCACCGAATGGGTGATCAGCATCACGGTCTTGCCTTCGGCGGCGAGCACCTGCAGCAGCAGGTTCTGCATGTTGGCGCGCGTCTGCGCGTCCAGCGCGCCGAACGGCTCGTCCATCAGCAGGAACTGCGGCTTCACCGCGTAGGCGCGCGCGATCGCCAGCCGTTGGCGCATGCCGCCCGACAAATGCTTGGGAAACGAGTTGGCGAAATCCGACAGTCCCATCAGCGACAGATAATGATCGCAGATCGCCTCGCGTTCCGCCGCTGCGACACGATTGGCGCGCAGCGTCAATCCGAACGCGATATTCTGACGCACCGTGAGCCACGGGAACACGCCGTATTCCTGAAAGATCACGCCGCGTTCGGGACCGGGACCCTGCACCGGGGCACTATCGAACAGCACACGGCCGCCGGTCGGCTTCTGGAAACCGGCCAGCATGTTCATCATCGTGGTCTTGCCGCAGCCGGACGGGCCGATCACCGCGATGAAATCGCCATCGTTGATGGAATAATTCACATCGTCGACGATCTGCAACTTGCCCCTCGGCGTATCGAAGGCCAGCGAGACGTGCTCGAATTGCGCGCGAGCGCTCGTGTGATCTGCTTTCGTCATGCGACCGCGCGCTCCTGCCAGACCAGAAGACGCTTGCTGATTGCGCGCAGGATCATGTCCATGACCAGCGCGACGAAGCCGATGCAGATGATGCCAACATAGATGACATCCAGCAGAAAATAGGTCGATGCGTTCTGGATCAGCGCACCGAGGCCGCGCTGTGCGGCAATCAGTTCAGACGCCACCAAGGTTGCCCAGGCAACGCCGAGCGCAACCCGCAGCGCGGTAAGGATGTGCGGCACGGTGAGCGGAATGATGACCTTGCGGAAAATCTCCAGCTCGCTGGCGCCGAGCGTCTGCGCCACGCGGATATACAGCGGCGTGATCTGCGAGACGCCCTCGTACATGACGATGACGCCGGAGAAGAACGCCGCGTAGAACAGCACCACCAGCTTGGCCATTTCATCGACGCCGAAATAGACGATCACCAGCGGGATCAACGCGATCGGCGGCAACGCGCGGAAGAAGTTGATCATCGGGTCGGCAAACGTGCGCGCCGGCCGATACCAGCCAAGCAGAAATCCGACCGGCACGGCGGCGGCGATGCCGAGCAGCACGCCGAGCGTCACGCGCTGGGTCGACGCCCAGACGTCGACAAGCAACCCTTCGTGCAGCAGCAGTTCGACGAACTTCATCGCGACCGTGTGCGGCGCGGGGATGAGCGACGGATTGACGATGCCGCTCAGGCGCACGGCGTACCACAGCGCGATCGCGCCCAGCCACGGAATGGCTCCAAGCAGAAGTCGCTTCACGCCGTCCGCCTTCATCCGCAGCCGCTCCGCCGGTTGCTCTTTCGCCAAGTTGTATTATAGATAATACAAGCGTACAAGAGACGAGAGATCGCGCGCCGTGTCAAGGTGTCCCGCATGACCAATTCCGTGGCGATCCGCAGCCTGCGCGCTTTCTGCTATCGCTATCTGCTGCAAGCGCCGGTCGAGACGTCATTCGGCCGCATGCTGGATCGCCCCGCGGTGTTCATCCGCATCGAGGATGAGGACGGCCATGTCGGCTGGGGCGAAGCATGGTCGAATTTCCCTTCGGTCGGCGCGGAACACCGCACGCGCATCGTCAACGAGATCATCGCGCCGGCAGTGAGCGGCTTCGTCGCAGACGCGCCGCATCAATTGTTCGATCACCTCGCCGCGAGATACGCCGTGCTGGCGTTGCAGACCGGCGAGCACGGTCCGTTCGCGCAATGCATCGCCGGTATCGATATCGCGATGTGGGATCTTGCCGCGCAACGGCAGGCGCAACCGCTGTGGCGTCTGCTCGGCGGCGACGCACCGCGCATCAAGGTCTACGCCAGCGGCATCAATCCGACCGGCGCGGCGCAGACCGCTGAAGCCGCGTTGCGCGCCGGCCATCGCGCACTGAAGCTGAAGATCGGCTTCGGCGCCGAACGCGATCTCGGCAATCTCACCGCCTTGCGCGCGCTGGCCGGCGATGGCCTGCTCGCCGCCGACGCCAATCAGGGCTGGTCGCTGGAACAGGCGCTCGCCTTCGCACCCCAGCTCGATCGCTTTTCGCTCGGCTGGCTGGAAGAACCGTTGCGCGCGGATCAGCCATGGCCGGCGTGGCTCGAACTGAAGACGCGCATCCGCACGCCGCTCGCCGGTGGCGAAAACATCGCTGACACGCAGGCGTTTACTGAAGCCTTCGCAGCCGGCGCGCTCGACGTGATCCAGCCCGACATCGCCAAGTGGGGCGGCTTCTCGCAATGCGTTGCGGTCGGGCGCGCGGCGCGCGCCGCCGGCAAGACGTTCTGTCCGCATTATCTCGGCGGCGGCATCGGCCTGCTGGCGTCGGCGCATCTGCTCGCCGCGGTCGGCGGCGATGGCTTGCTCGAAGTCGATTTCAATCCGAACCCGTTACGCGATGCACTTTGCGGCCCCGTCGCAGATGTCCGCGACGGATGTATTACTCTGACCGATACGCCGGGGCTCGGGTTCGTGCCCGACCTAGCCGCGTTCGAAGCCTATCGGACAGCCTGAGGAGCGAGCGTGTCCAGCACCAAGGGTTACGACTACATCATCGTCGGTGCGGGCTCCGCCGGCTGCATCGTCGCCAACCGGCTGTCGAAGGATCCCGCGTGCCGCGTCCTGTTGCTGGAGGCCGGCGGATCGGATCGCAATTTCTGGATCAGACTGCCGGTCGGCTACTATCGCTCGATCTTCGACAATCGGTTCTCGCGCCTGTTCAAGACCGAGCCGAATGAAAGGCTGGGCGACCGCGTCATCGACTGGCCGCGCGGTCGCGTCATCGGCGGCTCGTCGTCGATCAACGGCCTGATCTTCATTCGCGGCCAGCACGAGGATTTCGACGACTGGGAAAAACTCGGCGCAACCGGCTGGAGCTATCGCGACACGCTTCCCTATTTCCGGCGCCTTGAGCGCTATCGCGACGGCGACAGCCAGTATCACGGCGCGCTCGGCGAATTCGACGTCTCCGACCTGCGCGTCGCCAATCCGGCCTCCGCCGCCTGGGTGAAGGCCGGCATGGAGTACGGCCTGCCGTTCAACGCCGATTTCAACGGCGCAACCACTTTCGGCGTCGGCAGCTATCAGCTCGGCATCGGATCGCGCTGGCGCACCAGTTCGGCGTCGGCGTTCCTGCATCCGGTGGCGAACCGGCCGAACCTGACCATTGTTTCCAATGCGCAGGCGAAGCGCGTGACATTCTCCGGCAGCACCGCGACCGGCATCGAATGGATCACGGATGGCGCAACGCATCGCGCCACCGCCGACCGCGAGGTGATCCTGTGCGCCGGCACGCTGCAATCGCCGCAACTGTTGCAACTCTCGGGCATCGGCCCCGCCGCGCTGCTGCGTTCGCTCGATATTCCGGTGATCGTCGATGCGCCGGAGGTCGGCCGCAATCTTCAGGATCACTATCAGGCGCGCGTCATTGTGCGGCTGAAGCGGCCGGTCTCCTTGAACGATCAGGTCCGCAACCCGATCGAACTGGCGAAGATGGGGCTGCAATGGGCGTTGCAGGGCAACGGCCCGCTCACCGCCGGCGCCGGTCAGGTCGGCGGTGCGGCCTGCACGCCATATGCGGTCGGCGGCCGTCCCGACGTGCAGTTCAACGTCATGCCGCTGTCGGTGGATCGTCCCGGCGAACCGCTGCATCGCTATTCCGGCTTCACCGCGTCGGTGTGGCAATGCCATGCCGAATCGCGCGGCCATCTCGCGATCCGCTCCACCGATCCGTTCGCCGCGCCCATTATCCACGCGAATTACTTCGACGCGGAGATCGATCGCAAGACGCTCATCGCGGGCATGCGAATTCTGCGCGAGATATTCCAGCAGCCGTCGTTTCGCCCGCTATGGGATATCGAGATCAAGCCGGGCCCCGATGCGGAGAGCGACGACGCGCTGTGGGAGTTCGCGCGCGCGACCGGCGGCACGGTGTTTCATCAGGTCGGCACCTGCCGCATGGGCAGCGACGACGACGCCGTGGTCGACCCGCAACTGCGCGTCAACGGCGTTTCGCGGTTGCGCGTCATCGACGCGTCGGTGATGCCGCTCATCACCTCGGCCAACACCAACGCCACCAGCCTGATGATCGGCGAGAAGGGAGCCGCGTCGGTTCTCTCCCCTGCCAACGGATCGGCGGACGTATCATGATCCTGGACGCGGAAAGCCACATTCCGAAATACGCGCAGATCGCCGACACGCTGCGGCAGCGCATCGCGCGCGGGATGTGGCCGCACGGATCGCGGCTTCCCGGCAACGAAATGCTGGCGGCGGAATTCAGCGTCTCGCGCGTCACCATCCGTCAGGCGGTCGATCTGCTGACTCGCGAAGGCATCCTCGAAGCGCATCAGGGCCGCGGCACCTTCATCACCGGCGGCGTGGCGCAGGATCGCTGGCTGCGGGTGGAGACGACGCTCACCGATCTCGCCAAGGTCTACAAGACGACGTCACCGAAGATCATCAACATCTCGGAAAGCCGCTGCGAAGCGCCGCTGCGTCCGGAAGACGGTCTGCCGGCCGCAAACTACGTGTTCATGCGCCGCGTCCATTCGCGCAAGCGCCAGCCCTATTGCGTGATTTCGATCTATCTCGACGAGACCATCTTCCGCAAAGCGCCGAAGCGGTTTCGCAGCGAGACGGTGATTCCGATCCTGATGGAGATGCCCGGCCACCCCATCGCCACCGCGCGACAACGCCTGACCATCGGCACCGCCGATCTCGAAGTCTCGCGGCTGCTGCGCATTCCGCTGAATTCGCCGGTGGCCGAAGTGCGCCGCGTTTTCACTGATCACAGCGGCGCGGTGATTTATCTCGGCGAGGTCACCTACCGCGGCGACTTCATCAGCATCGACATGGATCTGCGGCCGTAGCCGGACGCCGCGCGAGCAGCGTGCATCACACCGCGCAATAGCGTTCCTGAATGGCCTTGTCGGCCAATAGCGCCGCCGAACTGCTCTCGTACACCACCTCGCCCTGATCGACGATGACGGCACGGTCCGCAAGCCGCAACGCCCATTCCACGTTCTGCTCCACCAGCAACAGCGTGACGCCCTGATCGCGCAAACGGCGGAACAGCACGCCCATTTCCTCGACCAGCACCGGCATGATGCCTTCGGACGGCTCGTCGAGCAGGATCATCTTCGGCTTGCCGATCGTGGCGCGCGCGATGGCCAGCATCTGCTGCTCGCCGCCGGACATGGTCGCGCCTTCCTGATCGAGGCGTTCCTTCAATCGCGGAAAGCTCTCGGCAATCTCGTCGATGGCCTCGCGCTCGTTGATGTTCGCCTTGCTGGCGACCAGCCCGAGTTGCAGGTTCTCGCGCACGGTCAGGCCGGGAACGATGCGCCGTTCCTCCGGCACATAGGCAAGACCGAGCCTGTAGCGGTCATGCGCCTGCAACGCCGTCAGGTCGGCGCCGTCGAAACTGATCCTGCCGGAGGTGCGCGGCATCAGCCCCATGATGGAACGGATCGTCGTGGTCTTGCCGGCGCCGTTGCGGCCCACCAGCGCCACCACTTCGCCTTGCTGCACGGATATCGAGACGCCGTGCAGAATATGGCTCGCGCCATACCAGGCGTTCAGGTCGCGCACTTCAAGCATAGCCATCGTTCTGCCCCAGATAGACGCGCCGCACGTCCGGATCGGTCTGTATATCGCGCGGCGATCCGTCGGCAATCAACCGCCCGTGATGCAGCACCAGGATCCGGTCGCTGAGACCGAGGATCATCTTCATCTTGTGTTCGACGAGAAGAATGGTGCGCTCGCGCGCCAGCTTTTCCAGCAGCGCGACCATGTCCTTGGTTTCTTCCGGTCCCATGCCTGCCGTCGGCTCGTCGAGCAACAGCACTTCGGGATCGGACACCAGCGCGATGGCGATCTCGAGCGCCCGCTGTTGGCCGTGCGCGAGAAATTTCGCCGTCTCGCCGAACTTGCCGCCAAGACCGACGGACTCCAGCGTCGCCGCCGCGCGCTCCGCCAGTTCCGGGAACCGGCTGCGATTGCTCCAGATGTTGTAGCGCGATTGAGATGCCTGCGCGGCGACGCGAACGTTTTCGTGCACGCTCAATTCAGGAAAGATGTTGGTGATCTGATACGAGCGCGCGATGCCGAGATGCACGAACTTGTGCTGGCGGGTGCCGGTGAGATCGTGTCCCCTGAAGCGGATCGACCCTGTCGATGGCGTCAGCACACCGGAAAGCACGTTGAAGAACGTGCTCTTTCCCGCGCCGTTCGGCCCGATGATCGACGTCACCTTGTTCGGCTCGAACTGCGCGGTGACGCCGTCCAGCGCAACGAAACCGCCGAACCGGCGCCCGACATTTTCGACGGCGAGAAGCGGCGTGCTCATCGGACCACCCTCGCGAGGAACGTGCCCCAGATGCCTTTCGGCAGGAACAGCACGAACAGGATGAAGATCGAGCCGACGATGATCTGCCAGTGCGAGGTCCACAGCGAAAACACGTCCTCCATCAACAGGAAAGCCAGCGCGCCGACGAACGGGCCGAAGAAGCTGCTGGCGCCGCCGAGCAAGGTCATCATCACGATCATGCCGGAGGTCTGGTAGTGCAGCACGTCGAGCGGCACGAAGGCGAGATGCAGCGCCGACATGGTGCCGGCCAGCGCTCAGATCAGGCCCGAGAGCACGAAGGAGATCAGCTTGGTGCGTTCGACATCGTAGCCGCAAGTGCGCGCCCGCGTTTCGTTCTCGCGGATCGCCTCGATGGCGGCGCCGAATGGCGAGTTCAGCACCCGCGACACGAACCACAACGCCAGCGCGGCGAACACCATCAGCACATAGTATTTGCTGACCGGATCGAGAAAATTGATGCTGAAACCGGCAACATCGATCCTGGCGACGGTGAAACCGCGCAAACCGTTCTCGCCGCCGGTCCATGACGAGGCTTGCAGCGCGACGTGATAGACCAGTTGCGCCAGCGCCAGCGTCACCATCGAGAAATAGATGCCACGGGTGCGAATCGACAGCGCGCCGATCGCCAGCGCCAGCAACCCGCCGCCGAGAATGCCGAGCAGCACCGCGCCGTACCACGGCACACCGAACTGGCCGATGGCAATGCCGGTGACATAGGCACCCGCGCCGAAGAAGGCGGCGTGGCCGAACGACAGCAGGCCGGTGTAGCCGAACAGCAGATTGTAACCCATGGCCAGCACGCCATACACCAGCACGTTGACTGCCAGCGCCTTCGACGGCAGCACCCACGGCAGCAGGCATAGCGCCGCGATCGACAGCAGCACCCGCCAGTTGGTCAGCGCGGCGGCCATATCCGAGGTCTTCCGCATTCCGGCAGGGGCCGCGAGGGGAATGGATTTCACGCTCACATTGCGCTCCATCATCAGGCAGCCTTGCCGAACAGGCCGCGCGGCCGCACCAGAAGCACCAGCGCCATCAGGGCGAACATCACGATGGTGCCCATCTCCGGCGCGAACAATGCCGTCATGCTGATGGCGACGCCGACCAATAGCCCCGCCACCACCGAGCCGAGCAGCGAGCCCAATCCGCCGATCACCGTCACCACAAAGGCCTCGATCAGGACCAGTGAGCCCATTTCCGGGTTGACCGTCCGCATCGGCCCCGCCAGCACGCCGCCGAGCGCGGCGAGGCTGACGCCGACGCCGAACACCAGCAGCCAGACCTTGCTGATGTTGACGCCGAGGACGCGCATGATGGTGGGATCGCGCGAGCCGGCGCGCACGATCAGGCCGAATTTGGTTTTCTCCAATGCCAGCCACAGCAGCAGCAGCACCAGCGCCACCACGACGATGACAAACAGCCGGTAGATCGGGAAGTAACCGATGCCGAGATTGGCAACGCCGGTGAGTTGCGACGGCGTCGGAAACGGTATGCCGTCGTTGCCAAACACAATCCGCACCGCTTCCACCAGCACGTAGCTGAGGCCGAAGGTCAGCAGCAGCGGATCGTCGACGGAGCGGCCGTAGAGCGGCCGCACCAGCAGCCACTCGATGATCATGCCGAACAGCCCGATCATGATCGGTGCGACCAGCAGCCCCCACCAGAAGCTGCCGGTCAGCGAAGCAACCCAGAGGCCGGCATAGGCGCCGACCATGAACAACGCACCATGGGCGAAGTTCACCACGCCCAGCATGCCGAAGATGATCGACAGGCCGAGCGCGGTGATCACCAGGATCGCTCCCAGCGCGACACCCGAGAAAAGCTGGATCAGGATGAGTTCAGCGTCCATGGTGCAGCCGATCGTTGGCGTTAAGCGGGGAAACCGAGTTCCTTGCAGCTTCGCAGCACATCTTCCGAGGGCGCCTCGTTCTCAACGATCTTGAAGAAATCGCTGGCGCCCTTCATGTCGGCCTTCTTCTTCGATTCCAGCACCAGAACCGACTGCACCGACTGATGGTCGCACTTGCGATAGTGCTGCGCGCCCTTGGCAACATCGTACTTCAGGCCTTCCAGCGCCGCGACCACCTTCTCGGTGTCGGTGCCGCCTGCCGCCTGCATCGCCAGCAGCAGCGACGACACGCCGGTGAAGCCATAAGCGCCGTAATCGGTCGGGATCGCGCCGCCATTGGCCGCGCGGTAGGCATCGTTGAAGGTTTTCGCCGACGGCAGCTTGCTTTCAAGCTCCCAATAATAGTTGGCGCCGCCGACCACGCCCTCGAACACCTCGGGGCCGACCGCCAGCCGCTGGTTGTGCAGCAGCACCGGCACCACGATCTTCATCTGCTGTTTCATGCCGAAATCGACCGCCTGCTTGATCGAATTGGCCTGATCGCGGCCGAAGTTCGAGATGCAGAGAATGTCCGGCTTCATCGCGCGCAGCCGCGGCATCAGGGTCGAGTAGTCCGGCGCGCCGATCGGATGCAGCAACTCGCCGACGGTCTCCGCGCCAATCGCTGCCTGCGCGCGCTTGAAGCCGCGCAGCATTTCGTGACCGTAAGCGTAGTCCGCCACGAGATGCGCGACCTTGTTGCCTTTCTTGAAGGCATGGCGCGCCACCGCCGCCGTGGTCATGTGCGGATTGAGCGCTTCGTGGAAGGTGTATTTGCTGAAATCCTTCTTCTCGTTGATGGTGTCGGACTGGCTGATCGACACGTAGATGATGCCGCGCGCGCGCGTCACTTCGTTCACCGCCAGTTGCACGGCGCTCGACAGCGCGCCGACCACGGCGTGGACCTTGTCCTTCTCGATCAGTTCCAGCGTGCGCGTCGCGGCCTCGCCGCCGTTGAGCTTGCCGTCACGCACCAGCAATTCGACCTTGCGGCCGGCGATGCCGCCCTTGTCGTTGACCAGCTTGATCGCCAGTTCCGCGCTCTTGACCTGATCCTTCGCCTCGGCCGCGTAAGGCCCGGTCAGCGGCGTGGGAAAGCCGATGCGGATGGTGTCGTCGGCGGCACGCGCCACCCACGGCATCGCAAGAAAACTGGCGCCGGCACCGAGCCCCGCCAATGCAGCGCGGCGGGAGATTTTACGTTGACCCAAATTCCTGATCGCGTCGTTCATGGTTTCCTCCTCCGTTGTGGTTGTTATTCAGATCCGTCCAAGAGCCTTGAGAATCCGCGCCGGCGTCATCGGAAGCTGTGCGATCGATACATTGAACGGCGCGAGCGCGTCGTTCACCGCATTGAGCGCCGCCGCCGGCGAGGCCGCCGTGCCCGCTTCGCCGCAGCCTTTGGCGCCGAGCTCGGTGTCGGCCGTGGGGGTTTCCACATGCGCGATCTCGATGTCGGGCATCTCCACCGCCATCGGCACCAGATAGTCCGCGAGCGATCCGTTGATGAGTTGGCCGGTGTCGCTGTAGAGGCATTCCTCGAAGAACGCCGCGCCAAGCCCCTGCACCACGCCGCCGCGCATCTGCTCGTCCACCAGCAGCGGATTGATGACGCGCCCGCAATCCTCCACCACCCAGTGCTTGAGGATTTTCACGAAGCCGGTCTCGACATCGACCTCGACATGCGACGCCTGGATGCCGTTGGTGAAGGCAAATGGATAACCCTGCGGTGCGTAGTGATGCGCCACCGTCAGTTGCGCCTGCGTGCCGGGCGGCAGGGTATCCGAGCGGAAGTAGGCGATGCGGGCGATCTCGGCGAGTTCGACGCGCTGGCGGCCTGTATCGGAATCGACGATCCAGCCGCCGCGCATGTCCAGCTTGTCCGGTTGCTCCTGCAGGATCGAACCGGCCAGCGAGATGACGTTTTCCTTCAGCTTGCGCGCCGCTCGCAGCGCGGTCTCGCCGCCGATGCCCGCGCCGCGACAGGCCCACACCGCGCCGCCATGCGGCGTGGTTTCGGTGTCGCCGGTGATGACCCTGATCCGCTCGCGATCGACGCCGAGATGCTCGCCGACGATCTGTCCAACGATGGTTTCGGTGCCCTGCCCCAGTTCGGTGACCGAGATCGCGCAGCGCACGTCGCCGGACGGGGTGATGGTGATCACCGCGCCGTCCTGCGAGGAAATGCGCGCGCCGCCGACGCCGTAGAACGCCGGGCCCGGATTGGAAATCTCGACGAACGAGGCAATGCCGATGCCGCGATAGATGCCGCGCTGGCGCAATTCGGCCTGCTCGGCGCGCAGGCGGTCGTAGCCCATGATCTCGCACAGCTTCGCGAGGCACGCCTGGTGCGACAGCGCCTCGAACTTGTAACCGGTCGGCGCGGCGCACGGATACGCATCGTCGGGAATGAGGTTGCGCCGCCGCATCTCCACCGGGTCCATTCCGGTGGCCGTGGCCGCCATGTCGACCAGCCGCTCGGTCACCGCGAACGCGATGGGATGACCGACCGCGCGATACTGGCTCATCTGCACCTTGTTCTGGAACACGACCTGCAGATCGGCGCGATAGTTCTGGAAGCGATACGGCGTGCCGATCAGCCGGAACACCTGATTGCCTTCGACCACGCTGGTGCGCGGATAGGCCGAGAACGGCCCCACCGCGGTGACGTCATCGACATCCATGCCGATGATGGTGCCCTCAGTATCGAGCGCCATGCGGGCACGCACGCGATGATCGCGGGCATGAATGTCGGACACGAAGGACTCGATGCGGTCGGCGACGTATTTCACCGGACGCCCGAGCATGACGCTGAGCCCGACGGTCGCCATGTCCTCGTGATAGACGTGCAGCTTCATGCCGAACGAGCCGCCGATATCGGGGGCGATCACCCGGACATTGGCTTCCGGGATTCCGAAATGTCGGGAATAGATGTCCTGGAATTGATACGGCGTCTGCGTGGCGTGATGCGCGGTCAACCGCATTTCGTTCGGATCGAAATCGGCGACGATAGCGCGCGGCTCCATCGTCACCGCCGTGTGCCGGCCGAAATGGAATTCCTCCTCGACGACATGCGCGGCGCCGGCAAACAGCTCGTCGATGTTGCCGGTGTCGATCCTGCCGTGGAAGCAGAGGTTGTCGCCAAGCTCCGGCGAAATCACGGTGGTGTCGGACGTACGCGCGGCGTCGATGTCGATCACTGCCGGCAGTTCGTCGTAATCGACAAGGATCGCCTCCGCCGCGTCCTCGGCCAGCGCGCGGCTGTCGGCGACGACGGCGACCACCGCCTGCCCGGCCCAAACGACCTTGTCCAACGGCAGCGGCAATTGCGGCGTCGATTTCATGCCCTTGAAATGATCGAGCGTGCCGACCCACGGCTTGCAGACCTTGGCGAGGTCGGCGCCGGTCGCGATCAGGCGCACGCCGGGCATCGTCTTCGCCGCACTGCTGTCGATGGCGACGATGCGCGCATGCGCGTAGGGACTGCGCACGAAGGCCGCATGCAGCATGCGCGGCAGCACCAGGTCGGTGACGTAGCGCCCGCGCCCGGCCAGCAGCCGCTTGGCATTCGGGCGCGGCACCGAGCGCCCGATGTAGGAATTGGGCCGGTCCAGCGAGGTCAGCGCGTCGCTCATCCCTCGACCTCCTCGACCTGACGGCCATTGGCGCCCGCTGCCCGTGCACGCGCCACGCTCTCGATGGCGTCGACGATGGCTTCATAGCCGGTGCAGCGGCAGTAATTGCCCGACAGCGCGTCGCGAATCTCGTCGCGCGACGGCACGCCCGGCTGCGACAGCAGGGCCTGCGCCGTCATCAGCATGCCCGGCGTGCAGAAGCCGCACTGCAGGGCGTTGCGTTGGTGAAACGCCTCCTGAATATCGGCAATGGCGGCGCGCTCGCTCAGCCCTTCGATGGTTTCGACCGTCGCGCCCGAAGCCTGCGCCGCGAACATCAGGCAGGAATGCACGACGCGGCCGTCGACCAGGACGAGGCAAGCCCCGCACACGCCCATCTCGCAGCCCATGTGGGTGCCGGTCAGTTGCAGGCGCGTCCGCAGGAAATCCGCCAGCGTTTCGCGCGGCGGCGCGGCCTGCGACACGTCCTCGCCGTTGACAGTGAGATGGATGGTGATCTGTTCGCTCACGTGGCCTCCGCAATCCGCCCGAGCAGACGTCCCAGCAGGACGCGCGCCAGATGAATCCGCATCGATGCCGGCGTGTGCTCGTCGTCGGGCGGCGCAAGATCGTCGACGAGCGCGGCTTGCGCCGCATGCATGGCGGCCTGATCGAGTTGCTTGCCGATCAGGCATTGCTCGGCGGTTGTCGCGCGCACCGGCGTGTTGCCGACGCCGAAGAAGACGATGCGGATGCCTGCGATCCGATGATCCTGAACGTCGGCAAGAACACCGGAGCCGACGATGGCATAGTCGCCACGCCGCCGCGCCAGTTCGTCGAACGCCCAGCGATGCGTCGGGCGAACAATCGGCACATGAATCGCCGTCAGCAGTTCGCCGGGCTCGATCGCGGTCTGAAACAGATCGATGAAGTAATCGTCCGCCGCCACGCGGCGCGCGCCGTCGCGGCCGACGATTTCCAGTTCGGCGCCCATCGCCAGCGCCATTGCCGGAAATTCCGACGCCGGATCGGCCAGCGCGATGCTGCCGCCGAGCGTTCCCTTGTTGCGGATCGCCGGATGCGCGACGTAAGGCGCGGCGTCGTGAAACAGCGGCGCGTGTTGCGCGATCAGCGGATCGGCCAGCGTTTCGCAATGGCGCGTCAGCGCGCCGATGCGCAGCCAGTCGCCGTCGCGCGCGATGCCGCGCAACTCTGCAATGTGAGCGATGTCGATGAGGGTCTGCGGCGCCTGCAAACGCAGCGCAAGGGTCGGCACCAGGCTTTGGCCGCCCGCGATGTAGCTCGCGTCCTCGCCAGCGGCCTGAAACAGATCCAACGCCTCCGCGATGGTCGCAGGCCGCGCGTAGCTGAATGCCCGCGCCTTCAAGAGCATATCTCCCGATATCCGAACCAGATTTGTGACCATCTGGTCTTAAATTTAGAACACGCCCAAACGGAGCCGTCAACAACAAAAGACCATTTGGTTACAAATTCAGGTTGCGGTAAGACGGCGCACCATCCGGATTCGAATCCCCGAGGCGCTGGACTTGACGAAGAAACCTGCCAAAGCCGCCGTGAAACCCCGCCGGCGCAACATGCGCGCGCCGGAGCGCGAGCGCTTCATTGTCGATGAGGCGATCCGCTTCTTCGCCGAGCAGGGATTCGGCGGCCAGACCCGCGAACTCGCCAAGCGCATGGGCATCACCCATTCGGCGATCTACCGGCACTTCCCGAGCAAGGAAGCGCTGATCGAGCGGGTCTATGAGGAAGTGTTTCTCAGCCGCTGGTCGCCGACGTGGGGCACCCTGATCCGCGACCGCAGCCTGTCGTTCGAGGCGCGCCTCAGCCGCTTCTATCTCGAATACGTCGAGCGCGTGTTCGAATATAACTGGGTACGCATTTTCGTTTTCTCCGGGATGAAGTCGTTCAACATCACCGGGCGCTATCTCGACATCGTCAGGAAAGAGATCATCGAGCCGGCCTGCAACGAATTGCGTCACGAGCTTGGATTGCCAACGAGCGAAACCGTGCCGCTGTCGGAGCGCGAGACCGAAATGTTCTGGGGCCTGCACGGCCGCATCTTCTACATCGCGATCCGCCGTTTCGTTTACACCACGCCGACGCCCGAGCACCTCGACGATATCGTGCGCGACGCCATCACCGCTTTTCTCGATGGCACCAAGGCGCTGCTGCCGAAGCTGGTGCAGCCTGCCGCGGAAGCCGATTCCAGCGTCGAACCCGCTGCGGCAAGACAGCGCAAGCCGTAGGCTTCCCATCAAAAGTCCAATTATCCCTCGAATATGTCTATTCCTGTGGCCTCGACCCCTCGCTAGCGTTTGGGTCGGCCGATGAAGCGACGTCGAACAACAACAGTCGCACGGCAGGTCGCCAACGCGCCGCATCAGCGGCGCCAACCGTGGGGAGGACATTCCATGACGAACACAAGCCGCAGGCGTGCGCTGAAGACGCTGAGCCTGTCCGCCATCCTGCTCTGCACCACCGCCGGCTTCTCAGCGATTGCGCAGGAGCGTACGTCGGTGAAAATCGGTTACGTCGTTTCCAAGACCGGTCCCAACGCCGGCGGCGCCGGCATCACCACCATTCCCAACTATGTGCTGTGGGCCAAGGAAGTGAAGGACGCCGGCGGCCTCGAACTGCCGGGCGGCAAGCGCCTGCCGATCGAAGTCATCGAATACGACGACCGCTCCTCCGCCGAGGAAGTGGTGCGCGCCACCGAACGGCTCGCCACGCAAGACAAGGTGGACTTCATCCTGGCGCCGTGGGGCACCGGCTTCAATCTCGCCGTCGCGCCGCTGTTCGACCGCTTCGGCTATCCGCAGCTTGCGGTCTCCGCCGTCACCGACAAGGCGCCGCAATTCGTCAAACGCTGGAAGAAGAGCTACTGGCTGCTCGGCGGCGGCCACGACTATACCGAGGCGCTGGCCGGCGTGCTGACCAAGGCGAAAGCCGCGGGCACCATCAACGGCAAGGTCGCGATGATCTCGGTGGCCGACGGCTTCGGCATCGATCTCGTCACCGCGGCGCGGCCCTCGTTCAAGAAGGCCGGGCTCGAGGTGATCTATGACGTCACCTATCCCGCCGGCACCACCGACTTCACGCCGATGATCAACGAAGCGGCCAAGGGCGGCGCCGATACCTTCGTCGCGTTCTCCTATCCGCCGGAAACCTTCGCCATCACCCAGCAGTCGCAGGTGGCAAAGTTCAATCCCAAGGTGATGTATCTCGGCGTCGGCACCGGCTTCCCGGTCTACGGCAAGAACAACGGCCCGAACGCCGAAGGCATCATGAGCCTGGGTGGCATCGATCCGAAGAACGAAGCCAACACCGCCTATCGCAAGCGCCACGAGGAAGTGACCGGCAAGGCGCCGGATCTGTGGGGCAGCGTGATCACCTATGCCAGCCTGCAAATGCTGCAGGAGGCGATCAAGCGCAAGGGACTGGATCGCGACGCGGTGTCCAAGGAACTGTCCTCCGGCAGCTTCAAGACGGTGCTCGGCGACACCAAGCTCGAGGACAATCAGCTCCGTACGCTGTGGTTCGGCGGGCAGTGGCAGAACGGCCAGTTCGTCGCCATCGCGCCGGTCGACCGGACGGGCGCGGCGAAGCCGGTGCTGCCCAAGCCTGCCTGGCAGGCGAAGTAACGCGAAGCGACCACGCGCGCGATGTTCGTCACCACGCTGATCGCGGGCCTCGTGCTCGGTGGGACCTACGCCCTGGTGGCGATGGGTCTCACCCTGCAATACGGCATCTCCCGCATCATGAATCTCGCCTACGGCGAGACGATCATCGCCGCGTCGTTTCTCGCCTATGTGCTGAGCAGTTCGCTCCACATCAATCCGCTGATCAGCCTCGTGCTCGCCACACCGCTGGGCTTCGTCTTCAGCTACGTCATTTATGGCGTGATGCTGCGGCCGCTGGTGGCGCGCTCGAAAACGGCAATGGCGCTGGAGATCGATTCCATTCTCGCCACCTTCGGCCTGTTGTTCGTCATTCAGGGCGTGATGCTGGTGATGTTCGGCGGCAACTACATCAGCTACACCTACATGAATTTCGGCGTCGATATTCTCGGCGCCAGCGTCGCCGCCAATCGTCTGCTGGCGCTGGTGCTGGCGCTCGCGATCGGCGGCGGGCTCTACCTCTTGCTGACGCGCACCTTGTGGGGCACCGCGCTGCGCGCCGTCGCGGTGGCGCCCTCCTCCGCGCCGCTGGTCGGCAT
>JBARXT010000257.1:0-3225 GCA_049647485.1 Xanthobacteraceae bacterium | reverse complement strand
GCTGCCGCCCGGACAGGGACGGCGCATCGATATTCTGGCCTGAGCTCGCGCGCTTCCGTCGCATCTTCGCCGCCAAATCCTGATCGGATCGGGGTTCGCTGGAGCCCCGAATGATCGCGCGCCTTCTGTTGCAAAATATCATCTGGATCGTCGGGATGGGTGCGGTCCTGTTCCTGTCCGCGGGAACGTCGCAGTGGCCGGCGGGATGGATTTTTCTCGTCACCATGGCGCTGCTCGGACTGACCGACGGATTATGGCTCGCCAAATCCGATCCCGACCTGCTCGCCGAGCGCATGAATTCGATGATGCAGCCGGGTCAACCCACGGCCGACAAGATATTCATCGTGGCGTTCGGGTGCATCGCGCTGATCTGGTTCGTCATCATCGGACTGGAGCGGCGCGCGCAGGCGTCGGACATGCCGATGATCCTGCAAACTCTCGGCTTCGTCCTGCTGCTGCTATCGAACGTTTTCGTGATGTGGGTGATGCGAACGAACTCGTTCGCCGCGCCGGTGGTGAAAATCCAGGCGGAGCGCGGACAACACGTGATCGACAACGGTCCTTATGCCTATGTGCGCCATCCGATGTACAGCGGCACCATCCTGTTCTTCGCCGGCCTGCCGCTGCTGCTCGGCTCGTGGTGGGGGCTGATCATGATGCCGCTGTTCGTTCTGCTATTCGGCTATCGCGCGACCTTAGAAAAACGCGCACTCATTTCGGGACTGCCGGGCTACACCGACTATATGACGCGCGTGCGTTATCGATTGATCCTCGGCATCTGGTGATGCCCGTGCGGCTCACGCATCCAGCGCCTTGTAGTGCCAGAAGATGCCGTCCTCGTTGAAGGGAATACGGCGATCGCTAGCGAGATAGGCTTCGATGTTCGGCCGCGCTGCGACGCGGTCGTGAAGTTCGACCAGCGCCGGGATATGGCGTTCGTAGGCATCCATGTGTTTTGGAAACGCGTAGCGCAGCCCGGCCACGATCTGGAACAACGACAGATCGACGTAAGTGACTTTGCGGCCGGTAATGTAGGGCTGCTTGCGCTGGCGCAGCAGCCCCTCGAAATATCCGAGATATTTTGGCACGCGCTCGGCCCAGAATTCGGCCGTGCGCTTTTTCGCGGGCGTGCGCTGATCCTCGTAATACAGCGTCGGCCCAAGCGGATGATGCGTGTCGTGGATTTCCAGCACGAGGTCCGCGATGGTCAGTTGAAGCTGATGCAGCCACAGCCGTCCGGCTTCGGTGGTCGGCGCAAGATCGTGCCGCGATCCGAGATAGAGCAGGATGTTGGCGGTCTGGCCGATCACCTGCTTGCCCGCCTTGAGAAACGGCGGCGCGAAGGGCGGCGTCGATACCGTCCCGCCGTCCATCATCGCCATCATGCTGGCAGTGCCGCGCTCGCGCGCGACGTCGACATAACTTGCGCCCGCATCTTCAAGTGCGAGGCGCACGAACTCGCCCCTCCCCTGAATCGACGGCCAGTAGTAGAGTTCGTAGCGCATCTGCCTTCCTCCACCGCACGGCGCTCGCGATCCGCGAGCGCATGGAGGATAGACCAACGCGATCGAAAAGACTCAGTTCGCCGCGAAGCAATACAGCAGGCCGTCGCCTCCGGTCGAACGCAGGTCCGCCTGCGAACAGCCGCCGTCCGGTCCGCGCGAGGGGTGCGACATGTTCCAGGATTTCGCCGGGGGCTCCTCGTTCAGACCCATGCGATCGGAGTGGCCGACCATCGCCGCGCCCTGCGTGCTGCTCGTCCAGTTCTTGCAGGTGCGGTCCTCGCCCGCCGGGAAGGCGGTGCCATCGGCCTGCGACCCGGTCAGGATATCGTGGCGGTTCGGCTTGTCTCCGCGACCGTTGATGACCTCGCCCTTCTCGCTCAACGCGGTCTGCTTGGTCAGATTGTTGCTGGCGCCATGAAGATCGGCGACGTCCTTGGCGATCACCTCGCCCTTGGCGTTCTGCCACGGTCCCTTGCCAATACGGTCCTTCGCATTGACCGCCGGCTTGCCGTCGGCGGCCTGCGTCGACAGATAGGCGCGCCAGGTCTTTGCTCCGGCGCCCGCCGCCTGTGCCAGTTGCTGGCACCAGTTGTCGGCACCGGCGAGGCCGCCGAGGTTCCCGCCGTTGCCGATGCCGCTGCTGGTGATGAAGAAACTCGTGTTGGCATTCTGCGCCTGCGCCGGCAAAGACGCGATGGAAAATGCCAGCGCGGCCGCCACGCAAAACCCCGTCCGCCACGCACTCATGAATGTCACTGACATCGAACTCCCCGTTTGGTTGCTGGTGTTCAAGTTGACGATAGTTGGCCTCGACCGTCCGAAAACTGGAAACGCGAGAATCGGGAACCCCTCACCGCGCCGAATATTCCGTCCGATTTGCTATCCGACCTTCACAACGAAAAAGGGCGTTGCGACTTTCGCCACAACGCCCTTCGTATCAAATGGTTGCACGACGCATCATGTCTGCTGGATCGCGCTCAACTCCCAGCCCTCGCCGGGACGACGGCTGAAGGTCCACACCTCAGTCGCTTCGGTCGGCGTATCGCGGCCATCGACAAGCTTGCCGCTGGCCCGGTCGGTCGTCTTGTCGATGAAGCTGAACCGCATCGCCACCGTCGCGTAGTCGGTGACGCCTTCGCGCCATGCTTCCGCAAGGTCGCCCTGCAACAGCTTGACGTCGGTGGTCTTGTTGACCACGCCCTGCTGCTTGTTGGCGGCAATATCCTCGGTGAAATAGGACACCATTTCCGGGGTCGCCAGCTTGTGAAGCTTCTCGACGTCCTCGTTCGACCATGCGGCCTGAATGTCGCTGAGCAGTCGCTCGAATGCCTCATAGTCGTCGGGCTTGATCTCCAGCGGAGCCGAAGCCGCCGCGCCGCCGCCAAGACCGAAGCCGCCGCCGGCCGCGCCAGCACCGAGACCCGAACCAAGGCCGCCTAGACCATTGCGGAGATTGGTCTGCGGGCCACCCGCCGGCGCGGGGCCATTGGCGGGTCCTTCATAGGCGGCCGCGTTGGCGTTGCGACGACGCCACCACGACATCGCGAACCGCACCACCATCACGATGATGACGATCTGCAGCAGCAGGCCGAAGAACGACGAGAGGCTGCCGAGGCCGCTGAACAGGCCGCCGCCGAACAACATGCCGAGCAGGCCGGCGCCGAGCAGACCGGCCATCAGGCCGCCCATCATGCCCATGCCGGGACGGGCCGCATTGCCG
>JBARXT010000256.1:0-8873 GCA_049647485.1 Xanthobacteraceae bacterium | reverse complement strand
GGCCGCGCTGACGCGGCGGTGCGGTGAGGAGATCGCCATGCGGCTCGACATCATCGTTCCAGTCATGATGTGCTGCGCGCTGCGGTGGTGGTTCGGCCAGGGCATGAGCGGGACCCGGCGCGCCGTGGTGACTGCCGTGACGCTCGCGGTGATCGTCGGCATTCTCTGGTTCGAGCGGGGTTTCAATTAGGGTCTTTCAGATTTTGGCGGAATCATCCGTCATCATGCGAGAACTTGGTCCGCGCATCCATCTTCTTCGAAAATGATGGATTGCCGGGTCATAAGCGAGCGAAACGACGCCGTTCTTCGAACGGCTATGCCCGCCGGCAACGTTTCCGTCAAAACATGAAGCGTCACAGAGCCCGCGCAAAAAGAAAGGCTCCGCATGACGGAGCCTTTCTTTCAGGCACGTGATCCCATGCGCGACCTCATTCTGCTTAGCGAAAGAACAGCCACAGCAGAAGGATCACCGGTATCGGTACGCCGAGCAGCCATAACAATAACCCGCGTCCCATAAGCATCTCCTCAGTTTCATGTCGCCGAGGTAACGCACTGGGAGGCCATGTTGTTCCTTCAATCTTTACCAGTGGCCGGTGTTCGGCATCGAGGCCCATGGCTCCTGCGGCGGCTTGGCATCGCCGGCTTGCAAGAGTTCGATCGAGTGCAGGTCCGGCGAGCGAACAAAAGCCATCTGACCGTCGCGCGGCGGCCGGTTGATGGTGATGCCGAGTTTCATCAGGCGCTCGCAGGTCGCATAGATGTCATCGACCTCGTAGGCGAGATGACCGAAGAAGCGATCCTCGCCGTATTTTTCTTCGTCCCAGTTATAGGTGAGTTCGACCAACGGCGCGCCCCGGCCCTTACTGTCCTTGATAAGGTGTTCGTCGGCGGCAGCGCCGAGGAACACCAGCGTGAAGCGGCCCTTGTCGTTGTCGATGCGGCGGACTTCCTTGAGGCCGAGCGCATCGCAATAGAATTTCAGGGCGGTGTCGAGATTGCGGACGCGTAGCATGGTGTGCAGATAACGCATGATGGATTCTCCAGCAGCATCGGTCGGGCGATCGTCGATCCGCGTTTCGGGGCCGAGATCCAGTCGGGATGATTAGCGGTTTTAGCACGATGGTGCGAGCCGAGCGGGCGCTTATGAGCCATGCTCGCGGAAAGGTTCTGTTAACGATCGGCTGCGCTTGCGCTTGGGAAGGCGAGGCGGGGTGGTATTCTTCCCGCATGATCACGCTCGCGCCAGTATCAACCGTTCTGGCCACCGCAGCCGACCAGGGCGGGCGGCCGGCGCAGGTGATCGACGTCAATGATCCGACTGCGACCGCGTATTGGGCCGGACGCCTGAACATTTCGCAGGACCAGTTGTTCACCGCCATCGGTGAGGTCGGCGGCTCGGTGGCTGCTGTGCGCCGCTATCTCGCGAAATAGCTTTCGATAGATCCGACGACGGCTGAAGGCCCGGATGTGCATCCGGCCGATGATGCCTGAACCAAACATTTGCGATAACGTTCCCTGAAACGAAGACGAGATCAGGGCAGCAGATGATCGCAAAAGACCTTCAGAGCGGTGTGGAACAACTCGGCGAGATGATCGCGGCGTCGTCCGCGATCGTTCCCTTCACCGGCGCGGGCATTTCGACGGAATGCGGCATTCCCGATTTTCGCTCACCCGGCGGGCTGTGGACGCGTAACCGACCGATCCCGTTCGACGAGTTTGTCGCGAGCCAGGAGGCGCGGGACGAATCCTGGCGGCGGCGCTTCGACATGGAAACGACATTCGCCGCCGCGCACCCGGGGCGCGGGCACCGGGCCCTGGCCGCGCTCTACAAGGCCGGCAAGGTTCCCGGCGTCATCACCCAGAACATCGACAACCTGCATCAGGCGTCGGGAATTGCCAGTGACGACGTCATCGAGCTGCACGGCAACACGACTTATGCCCGCTGCCTCGGCTGCGAGGTGCGATACGATCTCGTCTGGGCCAAGGCGCAATTCGAAGCGACCGGCCGCGCGCCGGTCTGCGATGCCTGTGCGCAGCCGGTGAAGACCGCGACGATCTCGTTCGGACAATCGATGCCGGAGGACGCGATGCGCCGCGCCAGCGAACTCGCTCAGGCGAGCGACCTGTTCGTGGTGATCGGATCGTCACTGGTGGTGTGGCCGGCGGCAGGCATGCCGTTGCTGGCGAAGCAATCCGGCGCGCGTCTCGTCATCGTCAACAGAGAGCCGACCGAGCAGGACGACGACGCCGATCTGGTGATCCCTCACGATATCGGCGAGGTGCTCGCGCCGTTCGTCGGCAATTGATCCGCACTCATCCGCGAATGGATCGATTCCAATCGTCGCGGACCGGATTGCGCGAAATTGATTCGCGCGACGCAAGCCTGTTTATAGATCGCCGGTAAACGGTTTTTTATCTTTGCCACCTGAGCGGGAGTGCTATCGTCGAATCAGGAGATTCGCGGGGCGTCTTCGAGAACAGCGGCTGCGAAGAGTCGTTGCGCGTTGTCATCAGGCAGCGTGGCCGAAGTTTTTTGAACGTGTGAGGTCCGGGGTCATGGGGTCGGACGGATTTGAGTCCAAGCAATTTGGAGCGCAAGGGGCGGGCGCAGGAAGAATGCAGTCCGATGCCTTCGTCGACGACAGCCGTAGCACGGCGCTGGATCCGCTTGCGGGCCTGAACGATGCCGGCAAACTGATCGAGATCAGAGGCGTCATCAAATGGTTCGATGCGTCCAAGGGATACGGCTTCATCGTTCCCGAGGATGGATCGATGGATGTGCTGCTGCACGTCACGGTGCTGCGCCGTGATGGCTATCAAACGGCCTATGAAGGCGCACGCATCGTTTGCGAGTGCGTGCAGCGCCAGAAGGGCTATCAGGCTTTTCGCGTCGTCTCGATGGATGAATCGACAGCCGTGCATCCGGCGCAGATGCTGCCGCCGCGCACCCATGTTAGCGTCACGCCGACCAGTGGGCTCGAACGCGCGCAGGTGAAGTGGTTCAATCGGCTGCGCGGGTTCGGCTTCGTCACCTGCGGCGAGGGTACGCCGGACATCTTCGTTCACATGGAAACCTTGCGGCGCTACGGCATGACCGAATTGCGTCCTGGCCAATACGTGCTGGTGAGGTTCGGGCCGGGCTCGAAGGGCATGATGGCGGCGGAAATCCATCCCGAACAAGGTCCCGCCGGCCTCGCCTCGCACTGACCCGCCTCAAGCGGCTTCGTCGAGATTCGGATCGCCGGAAATTCTCGTTCGTTCACAAGCCTGTCAGATCGCGTGGCCGGGCAGGCCGCGCGGTTGCGCTTGGCGCAAAAGCGGTTACCTATCGTCGCCGTTGGGTACCCACGTAAACGGCGGTCAGGGTTTATGTCGATGACGGTGATGCGATGGCTTGAGCGGCGCTCTCAACGGTTGGGGCGTTGGCTGGCGGTGCTGGCGCTGCTGACGGCGGGTATCGCAGCGACGAGCGGCGCGCATGCCGCCGAACTGCAGACTCTCGAGATCGCGACCAAGTCCGGGGTGCAGGTGTTTTCCGTCGAGGTGGCCACCACCGAGGAGGAGAAGCGCACCGGGTTGATGTATCGCAAGGAATTGGCCGACGGTCGCGGCATGTTGTTCGACTTCTCGCCCGAACAGGAAGTCTCGATGTGGATGAAGAACACCTTCATTCCGCTCGACATGATCTTCATCCGGGCCGACGGGCGCATTCTGCGGATCGCCGAGAACACCGTGCCGCAATCGACTAAAATCATCTCGTCGCGGGGGTTGGCGAAAGGTGTGCTCGAAGTGATCGGCGGGACGGCCAAGAAATACGGCATTGCGCCGGGCGATCGCGTCGCGCATCCGGTGTTCAATGGGCGCTGAGCTTGCGCGGCGCGGCTTGCTGGCGCCGTCGGGAGCGTGTATCGACATCTCGCCGTAGCAAACCCTTCGCGGTTTGCGGGTCGATCGGGGTATAGCGCAGCCTGGTAGCGCGGCAGTTTTGGGTACTGCAGGTCGTTGGTTCGAATCCAGCTGCCCCGACCAAAATCACAACAGCATCAATGGCATGACCTGGAAGCCCGCGCTTCCGCATGACGCGTGGGAACATGATCCGCCTCGACAACATCAGTAAGCAGAACGGCCACCAGCTTCTGTTCGTGGAGGCCTCTGTTGCGCTCCAGCGCGGCGAGAAGGTTGGCCTCGTGGGCCCCAACGGCGCAGGCAAGACCACGCTGTTCCGCATGATCACCGGGCAGGACCTTCCCGACGAGGGGCAGGTGGCGGTCGATCGCGGCGTCACCATCGGCTACTTCAGCCAGGATGTCGGCGAGATGGCCGGGCGCAGCGCCGTCGCCGAGACAATGGACGGCGCGGGGCCGGTCAGCGAAGTTGCGGTCGAACTGAAAGAACTGGAAACGGCGATGGCCGATCCGGATCGCGCCGACGAGATGGACGAGATCATCGCGCGTTACGGCGAGGTGCAGGCGCGGTTCGAGGAGCTCGACGGCTACGCGCTCGATGGTCGCGCCCGCGAGGTGCTGGCCGGTCTCGGCTTCAGTCAGGAGATGATGGAGGGGGATGTCGGCAAGCTGTCGGGAGGCTGGAAAATGCGTGTCGCGCTGGCGCGTATCCTGCTGATGCGGCCCGATGCCATGATCCTCGACGAACCGTCGAACCATCTCGATCTCGAAAGCCTAATCTGGCTGGAGCAGTTCCTGAAAGGTTATGAGGGCCTGCTGCTGATGACCTCGCACGACCGCGCCTTCATGAACCGCATCGTCGGCAAGATCGTCGAGATCGACGGCGGATCGCTCACGACCTATTCGGGCGACTACGAATTCTACGAGCAGCAGCGCGCGCTGAACGAGAAGCAGCAGCAGGCGCAGTTCGAGCGGCAGCAGGCGATGCTCGCCAAGGAGATCAAGTTCATCGAGCGCTTCAAGGCGCGCGCCTCGCACGCCGCGCAGGTGCAGAGCCGCGTCAAGAAACTCGACAAGATCGAGCGTGTCGAGCCGCCGCGACGGCGTCAGACCGTGCTGTTTGATTTTCCCACCGCACCGCGATCCGGCGAGGATGTCGTCAGCCTGAAACGCGTCCACAAGGGCTACGGCAACCGGATGATTTATCAAGATCTCGACTTCGCGGTCCGGCGCAAGGAACGCTGGTGCGTGATGGGGATCAACGGTGCCGGCAAGTCGACGCTATTGAAATTGATCGCCGGTGCGACGGAGCCCGACGCCGGCACGGTGGCGCTCGGCGGCAGCGTCAAGATGGGCTACTTCGCGCAGCATGCGATGGATCTGCTCGACGGCGAACGCACCGTGTTCCAGTCATTGGAGGATGCGTTTCCGCAGGCCGGGCAGGGCTCGTTGCGCGCACTCGCCGGCTGCTTCGGCTTCTCGGGCGACGACGTCGAGAAGAGGTGTCGCGTACTCTCCGGCGGCGAGAAGGCGCGGCTGGTGATGGCGTTGATGCTGTTCGATCCGCCGAACTTTTTGGTGCTCGACGAGCCGACCAACCACCTCGACATCGCGACCAAGGAAATGCTGATCGCGGCGCTCGCGGACTACGAGGGCACGATGCTGTTCGTGTCGCACGACCGGCATTTTCTCGCCGCACTTTCCAACCGCGTGCTGGAATTGACCCCGGACGGCATCCACCAATACGGCGGCGGCTACACCGAATACGTCGCCCGCACCGGCGTCGAGGCTCCGGGCCTGCGTAACTGATCCGCGCCGGTCACGCCGCGTCGGCGCGCTTGGCTGATGCTGTGGGTGATTCCGCCGGAGGAACGGCGACTGTGGGCTTCGGCCGTGGCTTGTCCTGCTGTTTCGACCACGAGATGTAATAGGCCACCACGGTCATGGCGAAGATGCCCGCGAAGCTGACGCCGATCTGCGCCAGCAGCGAGCCTGAACTCATGATCAGCAGGAAATGCGCGACGAACGACAGGAAGACCCCGACGCAGAACACCGCGAGCGATTGCTGGCCGCATTTCACCACCGGCTCGAAGATGCGCCATTCCAGTCCTGGCCACTCCTTCGGCACGAAGCGCGTGACGAAGAACGCGATGATGACGAAGTGCAGCACGCGATAGGGCGCGAGGTAGGTCTTGTCGTTGGGATTAAAGGCATCGTAGAGCCAGCGCGGGAACAACGCGCCCAAGTCCGGGAAGCGCCCGGCCATCGTCATGATCAGCGCGAAGATCAGATAGGCCCCGCCGAAATACAGCAGCACCGGTGAGCGGATTACCGAACGCGACGCCGTCGCGCCGCCGAGCGCGAACCAGGCGCCGAACATGAACAGCACCTGCCAGGTGAAGGGGTTGAAGTACCATTCGCCTTCCGGATAACCGCGCAGGTTCCAGCCATAGTGTCGCGCCGCGAAGTACAGGCAGATCGAGGCCAGCATCGTCAAGTCCGGCCGTCGCAGCATCATCCACAGCACCGGCGGGAAGAATGCCATCAGCACGATATAGAGCGGCAGCACGTCGAGATTGAGCGGTTTGAAGGAGAGCAGCAGGCCGTGGGTCAGCGTTTGAATCGGATTTTCGATCAGCCCGGCGACATTGAACTCGTTGATGATCTCGACGTCGTAGTAGCGCTGCGCGACATATCCGATCGCGGCGATATAGATCACGAACAGGACAACGTGGGCGACATACAGTTGCCACACCCGCTTGAACAGCCGCGTGGCCCCGACGACGAAGCCACGGTCCAGCATCATCTTGGCGTAAACGAACGACGCGGTGTAACCCGAAATGAACACGAACAGATCGGCGGCGTCGCTGAAACCGTAATTCCGCGTCGTGATCCAGTTCACCACATTGTTGGGGATGTGATCCAGGAAGATCGCCCAGTTGGCGATGCCGCGGAACAGATCGAGCCGCAGATCGCGGCCTTTGGGGGGCAAGGTTGCGTGGATGTCCATGAGCGCCGTCGAGGTGAACTGGGATGGAGCAAATGACGTAAAGTTGCCGGCAAGTCCTAATCTGGCGAGCAGGTACTATCTTGGCGAGATTGTCACAAGGCTGCGGACGGATTATAGCATCAGCCATGCACGGATCGCAGCCACACACGAACATTGGTGTTCGGCCCGCGATCCGGAGCATGACAGGCGGCGCGATCCCGTGGCCGTCTTATTCGGTTGTCGTCGAAACGCGAATCAACAGGCCACGCCACGTCATGACCGCACGTATTTTTAAACCCGCCAAGAGCGCGATGCAATCGGGCTTCGCCAATAGCAAGGAATGGCAGCTCGATTATGAGCCCGAGCAGCCGCGCATGGTAGAGCCGCTGATGGGGTGGACCAGTTCGGGCGACATGAAGCAGCAACTGACCCTCCGGTTTGACACCAAGGACGAGGCCGTCGCCTATTGCGAGCGCAAGGGCATCGCCTATCAGGTGATCGAGCCGAAGGAGCGGGCGCGCCGGCAGGCTGCCTACGCCGACAATTTTGCCTTCCGCCGCACCGACCCCTGGACGCATTGATCCGCCTCAGTCGAACGATCGGATTTGATCGAACCGGCCGGTTGAATCTCTGATCGGAAGGGCGTGTCTGCCGACGCGCACGCGTCGGTCGCAGGTGATACTTTACCCGGCAGAAACCTTGTTCTCTCTGTCGTGCGCAGCGAACTGCCGGAAGATACGGCGTTTCCCACCAGACCCGAAAGTACCGGTTGCGCGAGGTGGCGCCACAATGACAACATGGCCCCGGCCGTCACTCAAGGCCGTTCACCCGTAACCCTCTGGACGTCATGCCGCTTCATTCCAATATTGCAACGAATTCTCCGGATTTCACCCAGAACGCCGACGCGATGCGCGCGCTGGTTACGGAGTTGAAGGACAAGCTCAACGAGGTTGCGGGCGGCGGCGGCAAGGTGTCGCGCCAGCGCCATACCTCGCGCGGCAAGATGTTCGTGCGCGATCGCGTCGATTTGTTGATCGATCCCGGCACCGCTTTTCTCGAATTGTCCCCCTTGGCGGCCAACGGCCTTTACGGCGGCGACGTGCATTCGGCGAGCGTCGTCACCGGCGTCGGCCGCGTCTCGGGGCGCGAATGCGTGATCGTCGCCAACGACGCGACGATCAAGGGCGGCACCTACTATCCGATGACGGTGAAGAAGCATCTGCGCGCGCAGGACGTCGCGCGGCAGAACAACCTGCCTTGCATTTATCTGGTTGACTCCGGCGGCGCCTTCCTGCCGCAGCAGGACGAGATATTCCCCGACGAGCGTCACTTCGGCCGCATCTTCTACAATCAGGCCAATCTGTCGGCGGAAGGCATCGCGCAGATCGCCATCGTGATGGGCTCCTGTACCGCCGGCGGCGCTTACGTGCCGGCGATGTCGGACGAGAGCATCATCGTGCGTAATCAGGGCACCATCTTTCTCGGCGGGCCGCCGCTGGTGAAGGCCGCGACCGGCGAGGTGGTGACGGCGGAAGAACTCGGCGGCGCCGACGTGCATTCGCGCCAGTCCGGCGTCACCGACCACTATGCGCAGAATGACCGTCATGCCATCGGCATCGCGCGCCGCATCGTCAGCACGCTAAAGCAGTCGCCGCGTCATGTCTCGGGATGGCAGACCCCGCGCGAGCCGCTCTACGCGCCGCAGGAAATCTACGGCGTGGTGCCGGCCGACAACCGCAAGCCGTTCGACGTGCGCGACATCATCGCGCGGATCGTCGATGGCTCCGAGTTCGACGAGTTCAAGAAACTCTACGGCCAGACATTGGTGTGCGGCTTCGCGCATATCTGGGGCTATCCGGTCGGCATCGTCGCCAACAACGGCATCCTGTTCAGCGAAAGCTCACTGAAGGGCGCCCACTTCATCGAACTGTGCAGCCAGCGCAACATTCCGCTGGTGTTCCTGCAGAACATCACCGGCT
>JBARXT010000255.1:0-3799 GCA_049647485.1 Xanthobacteraceae bacterium | reverse complement strand
TATCCGGTCGGCATCGTCGCCAACAACGGCATCCTGTTCAGCGAAAGCTCACTGAAGGGCGCCCACTTCATCGAACTGTGCAGCCAGCGCAACATTCCGCTGGTGTTCCTGCAGAACATCACCGGCTTCATGGTCGGCAAGAAATACGAGGCGGGCGGCATCGCGCGCGACGGCGCCAAGCTGGTGACGGCGGTGGCGACGACATCGGTGCCGAAGTTCACCGTGGTGATCGGCGGCTCCTACGGCGCCGGCAACTACGGCATGTGCGGCCGAGCCTATTCGCCGCGCTTCCTGTGGATGTGGCCGAATGCGCGCATCTCGGTGATGGGCGGCGAGCAGGCGGCGATGGTCTTGAGCACGGTGCGCCGCGAAGGCATCGAGGCCAAGGGCGGCACATGGTCGGCCGAGGAGGAGCGCGAATTCCAGGCGCCGATCCGCGCGCAATATGAAAAGCAGGGCAGTCCCTACTATGCCACTGCGCGGCTGTGGGACGACGGCGTGATCGATCCCGCCGATACGCGTCTGGTTCTGGGTCTTGGTCTGTCGGCGGCGGCGAACGCGCCGATCGAGCCGACCCGCTTCGGTATTTTCAGGATGTAATGATGGCTGGCTCTGCACACTACCGGCGTTTCCGGACGCTCTTGATCGCCAATCGTGGCGAGATCGCCTGCCGCGTCATTCGCACGGCAAAGGCGATGGGCCTGCGCACCGTCGCGGTTTATTCCGAAGCCGATGCCGACGCGGTTCATGTCGCCATGGCCGACGATGCCGTGCAACTCGGCCCGGCGCGGGCGCGCGACAGTTACCTGAACATCGAACGCGTGCTGGCGGCGGCGAAGCAAAGCAGTGCGGAAGCGATCCACCCCGGTTACGGCTTTCTATCGGAGAACGCCGAATTCGCGCAGGCCTGCGCCGACGCGAATCTGGTGTTCGTCGGTCCGACCGCCGCGATGATGACCGCGATGGGCTCGAAGTCCGGCTCGAAGCTGTTGATGGAAAAGGCCGGCGTGCCGCTGGTGCCCGGCTATCACGGCGAGGCGCAGGACGACGCGACGCTGGCGGCTGCGGCCGACAAGGCGGGCTATCCGGTGCTGGTGAAGGCGTCGGCCGGCGGCGGCGGGCGCGGTATGCGCGTGGTGCGCGCGGCCTCCGAATTGACGGCAGCGCTGGAGAGCGCGCGGCGTGAGGCAAAGGCGGCGTTCGGTGACGACCGCATGCTGATCGAGAAATACGTCCAGAACCCACGTCATATCGAAGTGCAGATCGTCGGCGACAGCCACGGCAACCTGCTGTCGCTATTCGAGCGCGAATGCACCTTGCAGCGCCGCCACCAGAAGGTGATCGAGGAAGCGCCGTCCCCGACGCTCAATGCCGGGCAGCGCGAGAAGGTCTGCGAGGCCGCCCGCAAGGCAGCCGGCGCGGTGAACTATGTCGGCGCGGGCACCATCGAATTCGTCTCCGACGGCAAGGAGGTGTTCTTCATCGAGATGAACACCCGCTTGCAGGTCGAGCATCCGGTGACCGAACTCATCAGCGGCGTCGATCTGGTCGAGTGGCAGTTGCGCGTCGCCTTCGGCGAAAAGCTGCCGATGACGCAGGATCAACTGAAACTCAATGGCCACGCTATCGAGGCGCGGGTCTACGCGGAAAATCCCGACAAGAACTTCATGCCGTCGGTCGGCCGCATCAAGACGTGGCGGACGCCGGAGGAAGTCGGCGGTTTGCGGATCGATGCCGGCTATCGGCAGGGCAGCAACGTGTCGCCGCACTACGATGCGATGCTTGCCAAGGTGATCGCCTGGGCGCCGACGCGCGATGTCGCCATCGACCGGCTCAATCGCGGGCTGGAAGAAACCGACGTGCGCGGCGTCGTCACCAACATTCCGTTCCTGTCTTCGCTGATCACGCATCCCGACGTGCGCAAGAACAAGATCGATACCGGCTTCATCGAGCGGCACCTGAAGGATCTCACCCCGCAGCCGCCGGCGCCGGGTCCGCTCGAACTGGCGGCGGCGGTCGCGGCCATCCTCACTCGCGAGCGCGAGGCGATGCACGCCGACGTGCAGTCGCCATGGCAGACCGACGGCTGGATGCCGGTCGGCCAGCGGCATCGCATCTTCATCTTCAAGCAAGGACCGGGCACCGAACTGACGATCGCCCGTCGCTATGGCGGCGGTGCATCGGCGCTGGAGATCGACGGTCGCGACATTGCATTCGCATTCAACGCCGAAGGCGACAGCGCGTTCGCGGTATCGCTTGATGGTGCGCGCAGCCATGCCGTGGCGGTGCTCGACAGGCGCGACGTTTATGTGCGCACGCGCAACGGGCGCTTCGAGTTTACGTGGGCCGACCCGTTCAGCGGCGACGACGACGAGCACGTCGGCGAGGATCGCATCGTTGCGCCGCTGCCCGGCACCGTGGTGGCGCTGCTGGCGAAGGAAGGCGAGACGCTGGAGAAGGGCGCGCCGATCCTCACCCTTGAAGTGATGAAGATGGAGCAGACCTTGCGCGCGCCGTTCTCAGGTGTGCTCAAGCACATCAACTGCAAGGTTGGCGACATCGTGCAGGAAGGCGTCGAACTCGCCGAGATCGAGCCGACGGAGAAATAGACCGCATGAGCGATCAGGTTCAGATCGTCGAGATGGGGCCGCGCGACGGCTTGCAGAACGAGAAGGTGTCGGTCAGCGTCGAGGCGCGCATCGCCTTCGTCGAGGCACTGGTGGCGGCGGGCTTGACCACCTGCGAGGTCGGCGCGTTCGTGTCGCCGAAAGCCATTCCGCAGATGGTCGGCTCCGATCAGGTGCTGCGCGCGGCCAGCCAACTGCCGGTTGGGGAGTTTCACGTTCTGGTGCCGAACGAGAAAGGCTACGAGGCCGCCATCGCCGCCGGAGCGAAAGTCGTTTCGGTGTTCGCTTCGGCCTCGGAGGGATTTTCACGCGCCAATATCAATTGCTCGATCGCGGAATCGATCGAGCGCTTCAAGCCGGTGCTGACCCGCGCGAAAGCCGACCGCATCAAGGTGCGCGGCTACGTTTCCTGCGTGCTCGGCTGCCCGTTCGACGGCGAGGTGAAACCCGCCGCCGTCGTCGACGTGGCAAAGGCGTTGTGGGACCTCGGCTGCTACGAGATTTCCCTCGGCGACACCATCGGGGTCGGGACGCCCGCCAAGGCGCGCGCGATGCTGCGTGCGGTCGGAAGCGAAGTGCCGGCCGACAAGTTGGCGATGCATTTCCACGACACTTACGGGCAGGCGCTCGCCAACCTTTATGCCGGCATGGAGGAGGGCGTGTTCGTCATCGATTCCGCCGCGGGCGGTCTCGGCGGCTGCCCTTACGCGCCTGGGGCGACCGGCAATGTCGCGACCGAAGATGTCGTCTACATGCTGGAAGGCATGGGAATCGCGACTGGCGTGGATATGGACAAGCTGCTCGCCGCAACCAACCAGATGAGCACGCTGCTGGGCCGCCCGCCGGTCAGCCGCGTGGCGTCGGCGCTCAACGCCAAGCGGAGCAAGGCCGCAAAAGTCTGAGCGCGACGCGTTTCGGCATAACGCTCGCCTTGTCGCAATTTACTTCTTCTTGCCTCGCGCCTTGCGTGCGGCATAGCGCGCGTCGCGGGCGGCCTTGCGCTCCGCCTCGAGTACGGCCTCGCGCGTCGCGGCTTCCGCGTGCTCTCGCGCGCGTTGTTCGGCGGCGAGCCGCGCGGCTTCGGCTTCGCGGGCCTTTTCCTCCGCTCTGGCGATATCGCGCAGCCGCTTGGCCTCGGTGCGGGCGGCGGCTTGGGCTGCGCGTTCGGCCTG
>JBARXT010000254.1:0-3043 GCA_049647485.1 Xanthobacteraceae bacterium | reverse complement strand
GGATCATGCCAGCGCCGCTTGCGGCCGCGCCAGCGCGGCCATCGCGATCGTCGTCGCCAGCGCCAGCGCGACGAGCGCGATGGCGAGCAAGGTCCCGCGCACGCCCAGCGCATCGAGCCACCACCACAAGACGCACAGCACGCCGCAAACGCTGCCGGTCGCGCCCGCGCCGTAGACCAGACCCGCGACGGCGTGACGTTTCGACAGCGCCAGCGCGCCGGTCATCAGCAACGGCGTTGCCACCCCGAGCAGGAAGCCGGCCGGCAGGCAGGGCAACGCGGCGAACGCGACGATCCGCCACAGGGCCGACGGCGCAGGGCTGAGGATCGCGGCGTCCCACCACGGCATCGCGAACGGCACGATGGCGACGGCACATGCCGCAACGGCGACCGCCGAGGCCGCGACACATAGTCTTTGCCGCATGCCCGATGTCGCCGCGATCCGGCCGCCGGCATGGTGACCGAACGCCAGCGCCAGCAGGAACGCCGCGATGATCGCGGTCCATGTATCGGTGGACATGCCGGCATGCGGCGCGACCAGCCGCGCCATCGCGATCTCGAAGCCGAGCGCGCAGAACGCCGTCAACCCTTCCGCCAGAATCAGGACAGCGAGCATGGAAATCCATTCGACAAATCGGGATGGTTCGCCAATATGCCGGTTCGGACAGGGTCGGCGTACCCCTTGTCTCGGGGGGAAATCAAACGCTGGCCATGACGCACTGGCTTCCAAACCGCATCATGCAGACCGCGGCGCTGCTCTGTCTCGGCGCCTGCCTGCTCGTGTTCTGGCTGGTGCTGCATCAGCCCTGGCTCGGCATGACGTTGCAGGCGCAGCCGGACGGCAACGCCGTGCGGGTGGTGGCGGTCGATTCCGACGGGCCGGCGCGCATGCTGCCGGTGCCTTCGCGCCTGACGGCGATCGGTTCGACTGAGGCTCTCGACGACCGCATCGCGCTTGAATCCGGCGACCTCAGCGAGGAGCCGGATATGATCGAATCCTTCACGGCGGTCGCGCGCTTCATGGCGCGGCAGAGCGCCATCGCGCGCCTGCTCTCGCAACCGCGCGTCGTGCTTTATGCGGAATCCGAACGCGCCGCCTATGAGGTGATCGTGTCGCCGCTGAAATCGCGCCCGATCACCGACCTGCCGTCCTCGTTCTGGGTCCAGCTCGTCACCGGCCTCGGCTCGCTGCTGCTCGGCGCATGGGTGCTGGCGCTGCGGCCGCGCGACCTGCCGACGCGGCTGTTCACGCTGGCCGGCGTCATGATCCTCGTCTCGGCCTACGCCGCCGCGATCTACTCGTCGCGCGAACTCGCCATCGACGGCACGCTGTTCCGGGTGCTGAGCGCGTTCAACCACATCGGCGCACTCGGCTTCGGCGCGGCGATGATCTCGCTGTTCCTGATCTATCCGCGCCGGCTGGTGTCCCCGCGCGTGTTGTGGATTCCACTAGTCGTCACCGTCGCCATTCTCACCGCCGACATCCTGCGCGTGCAGGACGACCAGACGCTGGTGTCGCAACTGCCGACGTTGCTCTACATGCTGGCCATCGTCGTGCTGGTCGGCGTGCAATGGTTCGCCACCCGTCGCGATCCGCGCGGCCGCGCCGCGCTGCGCTGGCTCGGCCTCTCGGTGATCGTCGGCGCCGGCGCCTTCGTGGTGCTGATCATCGCGCCGATCCTGGTCAACGCCGCGCCGGTGATGCAGCAGGGCCATGCCTTCGGCTTCTTCCTCTTGATCTATGCGGGGCTTGCGCTCGGCGTCAGCCGCTACCGGCTGTTCGATCTCGACGAGTGGGCATTCCGGGTGATGTTCTACACCGGCGGCGTCGCGCTGCTGCTGGCGGTGGACGCGCTGCTGCTCTACGTCATGCATCTGCAACACGACGTGTCGTTCAGCATCGCGCTGCTGGCGCTCGCTTTCGTCTACCTGCCGGCGCGCGACTCATTGCGCGCGCGGTTGCAGCCGCGCAATCGCGTGGAAAGCCACGAACTGTTCCGCGAGGTGGTGGACGTCACCTTCGCGGCGTCGGCGCAGGAGCGTTCCGAGCGCTGGCACGGCTTGCTGCGGCGCCTGTTCGATCCGCTGGTGATGACGCCGCTCGATCACGCCGTCACCGACATCGAAATCGGACAGGAAGGCCTCGAGGTGCGGCTGCCCGCCGCCGCCGATACGCCCGCGCTGGAATTGCGCTACCCGTGGCGCGGCGAGCGACTGTTCGGCAGTTCGGATCGCGATCTCGCGCGCGAACTGGTGCGGCTGATGCGCTATGTGGAGGTCAGCCGTGATGCTTTCGAGCGCGGCGGCGTCGAGGAGCGGCTACGCATCGCCCGCGACCTGCACGACGATGTCGGCGCGCGGCTGCTGTCGGGCCTCTACAAGACCGACGTGACCGACACCCATCGCGTGTTGCGCGACGCGCTGGCCGATATCCGCACCATCGTCAGCGGCCTCTCCGCCGATCAACTGCCGCTCGGCCAGGTGATCGCCGCGTTGCGCCACGAGGCCGGCGAACGCCTTGCCGCAGCAAGCCTCGAACTGTACTGGCCGCTCGCCGCCGTGGACGAGAGCCCCAAGCTGCTCGACTACCGTATCTATCGCAGCATCGTGTCGGCGCATCGCGAGATCGTCAGCAACATCATCCGCCATGCGAACGCCAGGCGCGTCGAAGTCACCGCCGCCCAGCAGGACCAGATGCTGTCGATCACCATCGCCGACGACGGCATCGGCATCGATCCGGCGAATGCGAACGGCAGCGCCCATGGCAGCGGCCTGCGCGGCATCATCCGCCGCCTCACCGATCTCGGCGGATCGTTTGCCGTGCTGCCGATATCGAGGGGAAGCGCGTTCGTTATCAACATTCCGCTCACGGCCGATGCCGCGGCAGCACCCGATGCCGCCACCGACCAGGGCCCGGTACGCGACGAACCCCACATTCAGGGGGTGTCGCCGTTATCGGGCGACTCCTACAGTGAACCCGCCGATGCCGCGCAACGGATGTTCGACAGGTCATGAGTTGAGCCGATGGCATCCACCCCCACGCC
>JBARXT010000253.1:0-6081 GCA_049647485.1 Xanthobacteraceae bacterium | reverse complement strand
GTCGTCCCCGCGCAGGCGGGGACCCACACGCCGCAGCGGTTCGGCTCCAGCAACCAGGGCGAGGTCATTTATGACAACCAACCTCAGGGGTTATGGGTCCCCGCCTGCGCGGGGACGACGCCGGAATGGTGACAATCGTCGGAGCCGCCAATGACAACGTCGTCGCCCGTGACCGGATTGATTGCCGACAACGTCGTCGGCTTTGCCCGTGCGTTGCGGGCGGCCGGCATTCCGGTCGGTCCCGGCGCGGTGATCGATGCGTTCGAAGCGTTGCGCGTGATCGATATCGGCCATCGCGGTGAGGTCTATGCCACGCTTCAGGCGGTGTTCGTCAAGCGGCATGAACATTCATTGATTTTCGCGCAGGCTTTCGATCTGTTCTTCCGCGCCGAACAGGAATGGATGCATCTGCTCGACTCGGTGCCGCTGCCGGATCAGGCCAAGCCGAAGCCCGCGCCGGCCTCGCGCCGCGTGCAGGAGGCGATGTCCCAGACCAAAAAGCTCGAGCAGGTCCCGTCCGAAGAAGCGCAGGAGTTGCGGCTGTCGCCGTCGGATCAGGAGATTTTGCAAAAGAAGGATTTCGCACAGATGAGCGCGGCGGAGATCGCCGAGGTCACCCGCGCCATCGCCAAGATGAAACTGCCGCAGGCCGAGTTGCGCACGCGGCGTTTCGCCCCGGACTCGCGCGGCCTGAAACTCGACCTGCGCCGCACCATCCGCGCCAGCCTGCGCACCGGCGGCGACATCGTCGATCTGCGCCGTCTCGGCCGCATCGACAAGCCGGCGCCGATCGTAGCCCTGCTCGATATTTCCGGCTCGATGAGCGAATACACGAGGCTGTTCCTGCATTTCCTCCATGCCATCACCGATGCGCGCAAACGCGTCTCGGTGTTCCTGTTCGGCACCCGGCTCAGCAACGTCACCCGCGCACTGCGCGCCCGCGATCCAGACGAGGCGCTGGCGAGTTGTTCGTCGACGGTGGAGGACTGGGCCGGCGGCACCCGGATCGGCACCTCGCTGCAAACCTTCAACAAGCTGTGGGGGCGGCGGGTGCTCGGGCAGGGCGCCATCGTGCTGCTGATCTCCGACGGGCTGGAGCGCGAGGCCGACGATCGGCTGGCGTTCGAAATGGACCGCCTGCACCGTTCTTGCCGCCGTCTGATCTGGCTCAATCCGCTGCTACGCTTCAGCGGTTTCGAAGCAAAGGCGCAGGGAATCAAAATGATGCTGCCGTATGTTGACGAATTCCGTCCGGTGCATAACTTGTCTTCCATCGAGGACTTGATCGCCGCGCTCTCCGCAGCGCCTTCGCCGCATCGGCGCGACGCGATCCGCCCCGCGGCTTGAATGAGAGGTCCATCATGCTCGAGCGCGACGAAGATATTCTGCAAGCAGCCGAAGAGTGGAAGAAGGCGGGCCACGGCGTGGCGCTCGCCACCGTGGTCGAGACATGGGGCTCGGCGCCGCGACCGGCCGGCTCCAATCTGGTGATCAACGACGAAGGCACGTTCCTCGGCTCGGTGTCCGGCGGCTGCGTCGAAGGCGCGGTGGTCACCGAGGCGCTCGACATCATCGCCAGCGGGCAACCGAAGCTGCTTGAATTCGGCGTGGCCGACGAGACGGCGTTCAATGTCGGCCTGTCCTGCGGCGGCACCATCCGTGTGTTCGTCGAAAAGGTGGCGTAGGCTGTTATGATGTCTTATCGGTTGGCAAGACGGCGTCATCCTGAGGTGCGAGCCACGTCAGTGGCGAGCCTCGAAGGATCGCCGTCGCCCTTCGAGGCTGTCGCTGTGCGACAGCACTTCAGGGTGACGGCCTCCTCGTGGGAGACGCGTTGTGAATCTTGAGACTCTGAAGCAGGTCAACATCGAACGCGCCGCGCGGCGGCCGGTGTTTGTCGTCACCGACGTGACCGACGGCGAGCAGCGCATGGTCAAGGCCGCCGATCTCGCCGGCGATCCGCTCGAGGCCGAATTGCGCAAGCAGTTGCGCATGGGCAAGAGCGCGATGATCGAGGCGAACGGCAAGAGGCTGTTCGTCAACGTCTATGCGCCGGTCGCGCGCATGGTGATCATCGGCGCGGTGCACATCAGTCAGGCGCTCGCTCCGATGGCGCGTTCGCTCGGCTACGACGTCACGGTGGTCGATCCGCGCACGGCGTTTGCGAGTCCCGAGCGGTTTCCGGACGTGCGCGTCGTCGCCGAATGGCCGGACGTCGCGCTGCCGCCGCTCAACGTCGATCACTACACGGCGTTCGTCGCGGTGACGCACGACCCGAAGATCGACGATCCGGCACTGGTGCACGCATTCGAGCGCGATTGCTTCTACATCGGTGCGCTCGGCTCGCGCAAAACCCATGGCAAGCGGGTCGACCGGCTGAAGGCGCAGGGCGCGAGCGATCAGGACATCGCCAGGATTCACGCGCCGATCGGGTTGCCGATCGGGGCGATATCTCCCGGCGAAGTGGCGGTGGCGATCATGGCGCAAATCACCGCGCAGTTAAGATTGCCGAAAGAAGGTGCGTTATGAAGTTCGGACCGGCGAAACCCGAGGAAGCCGTCGGCGGCGTCACCGTTCACACGCTGCGCCAGGGTTCGCTTGTCATGAAGAAGGGCACCACCATCGGCCAGGCCGAGGTGGATGCGCTCAACGCCGCCGGAATTGAACAGATTGTCGTGGTTCGGCTCGAGGACGGCGATGTCTCCGAGGACGTTGCCGCCGCCGATATCGCCCGCGCCATTGCCAGCGACGGCGTCACGGTGGAGCGCGCCTTCACCGGCCGCGCCAACCTGTTCGCGACCCGCCCCGGCGTGCTGGTGGTGGACCGCGACGCGGTGGACCGCATCAACAATGTCGATGAGGCCATCACCTTCGCGACGCTCACGGCTTACAAGCCGGTGGTCGAAGGCGAGATGATCGCCACCGTCAAGCTGATCCCGTTCGGCGTCGAAGGCAAACTGCGCGACGCCGCGGTGAAGGCGGCAGGGGATGATGCGCTGCGTGTCGCGCCGTATGTCATCAAGCGGATCGGCGTGGTGTCGACCATGCTGCCCGGCCTTGTGCCGAAGGTCATCGACAAGACCTTGCGTGTCACCGCCGAGCGCCTCGCGCCGGCGGGGGCGAAGATCGTCGTTGAAAAGCGCGTGCCGCATGACGAAGAGGCGCTCGCCGCCGCGATCGCGGAGGTCTTGAAATGCGACGTCGAGATGGTGATCGTGTTCGGCGCATCCGCCATCGCGGATCGGCGCGACGTGATCCCGGCGGCGATCGTCGCCAACGGCGGCACCGTCAATCATTTCGGCATGCCGGTCGATCCCGGCAATCTCCTGTTGCTCGGCGCGGCTGACGGCCGCCCGGTAATCGGCGCGCCCGGCTGCGCGCGCTCGCCGGTGGAAAACGGGTTCGACTGGGTGCTGATGCGGATGCTGGCCGGGCTGCCGATCAAGCGTTCGGACATCACCGGTTTCGGCGTCGGAGGATTGCTGATGGAAATCGTCACCCGGCCGCAGCCGCGCGTCGCCGAACCCACGCCCGCCGACAATGCCAAGGTCGCGGCGGTGGTGCTGGCCGCCGGCCGCTCGACCCGTATGGGCGGCCCGAACAAGATGCTGGCCGAACTCGGCGGCAAGCCGCTGGTGCGGATGGTGGCCGAGCAGGCGCTGGCGTCGAAAGCCTCGCCGGTGATCGTCGTCACCGGGCATCAGGCGGACGAGGTGGAAAAGGCGCTGAAGGGTCTCAACGTCACCTTCGTGCGCAATCCGGATTTCGCCAGCGGTTTGGCAAGCTCGGTCAAGACCGGCATCGGCGCGGTGCCGACCGACGCGGCCGGCGCAATGGTCTGTCTCGGCGACATGCCGCTGATCGACGCCAGGCTGATCGACAAGCTTATCGGTGCGTTTTCGCCGGAGCGCGGCAGCCTGATCGTGGTGCCGACCTGCGACGGCCGGCGCGGCAATCCGGTGTTATGGTCGCGGCGTTTCTTCGGCGAGTTGATGGGGCTGTCCGGCGATATCGGCGGCCGGCATCTGGTCGATCATCACAGCGAGGCGGTGGTGGAAGTGCCGGTTGATGGCGACGGCGCCTTCCTCGACATCGACACGCCGCAGGTGCTGGAAGTGGTCCAGCGCGCGGCGCAGACCGATGCACCGCCGACCCAACCGCGCATGCCCTTGCGCTCGCCGGGTTGATCGTCGGGTTCCAATTCGTTCACCAGTTTGAAACATCCGCCCCTTAGCATTTCTCTCGCTGAGGATTTTGGGGGTGGGAATGTTGTCACGACGCGTTGCCGCGCGCCGTTTTTCGGTGTTGGCGAAGTCTCTTTGGAGCGCCGTTCTCGGACTGGCGCTGATCGGATCGGCCGTCGCGCCATCTTATGCGGCGGGGGCCTTTGCCATCGGCAAATGCGGCGCTTATGGCAAGGCCATCGATTATGCCGGCGTCACAGAGGCCAAGGCAGCCGCGCGGAAGAACTGCGTGGGCGATTGCACCACCGTCACCATGAAGCGCGCTTGCGCCGCGCTCTCGATCGACATGACCAATCCCTGCGGCGCGCATGGCTATGCGGTGGAGCCGCGCATTTCCGCGTCGCTCAACAGTGCCACGCGCAAATGCTACGAATTCGGCGGCAAGGAATGCGTCATCCGGGCCTGGGCCTGCGACGCGCGCGGCTGACGCGCATTCACGACAACGCAGCAATTTCGATTCCGCGCGGCTCGCGACCGAATGTCGCTTGCGCGATGGATGCCCAACCGCGAAGCTGACGATCATCGCGCGACCTTCAAAACAAAACGCGATCGCGAACGAGGTGAGGCATGGCTCAGGATTTCGTCGCCGGGAACTACCGCTTCATTCCCGCTGTCTTTCAATTCTCCAGTGGCGTCGCGGCGCAGCCGGGATTCGAGATCGAGCGGGTGCGGTTCGACAAGCCGGTGCCGCTGGCCGAAGGATTTCGACGCGCCGCCGAGATGATGCGCGCGGCGAACCGGCCGCTGACGGCGTTCTGCGCCTGTGAACTGCGTTCGCCCGGCGCGTTCAGCGAGGCGGGCTTTCGCGCCTTCAACGAGCACTACGTCAAGACGCTGGCGGAGTGGGGCCTGTTCGACGGCAGCGTCAACAGCGTCAATCCGGTCGCGCGCAGCAATGTCTGTCCGGAAATCGATCCGCCAGCCGAGCCGGTGTTCTATGCCTTTTCGTTCACGCGGCCGGCAAGCGATGCGCGCCCGACCTTCGTGATCGCTGGCGGCGCGGAGGCGCGCGGCGGCAGCGCGCCGTATCCCGAGCGCATCGTGCGCTATCGCGATCTCAGCGCCGATGGCCTGCGTGAAAAGGTGAGCTTCGTGATCGGCGATATCGGACGGCGCCTTGCCGCGCTCGACGCCGGTTGGAGCGACACCACGGCAACGCAGGTCTATACCGTGCACGACTTCCATCCGTTTGCCGCCGACGAACTGGTGCGTACCAACGCCGCGCGGTCCGGCATGACATGGCACTTTGCGCGGCCCCCGGTGATCGATCTCGAATTCGAGGTGGATTGCCGGCGCGTGATGCGCGAGACCGTGATCTGAACGATGGCCGAGCAGCGCGCGGATGTGGTGGTGCTGGGCGCCGGCATGGTCGGCGTGTCAGCGGCGTTGCATCTGCAAAAGCGCGGACGCGACGTCGTGCTGATCGACAAGCACGGCGCGGCCGGCGAGGAAACAAGCTTCGGCAATGCCGGGCTGATCGAACGTGCGTCGGTGTTTCCCTATATGTTTCCGCGCGACGTGACGCATATCCTGCGCTACGCGCTGAACCGCTCCGCCGAGTCCCATTATCACCTCTCGGCGTTGCCGACAGTGTTGCCGTGGCTGTGGCGCTATTTTCGCGTCTCGACGCCCGAGGGCGCGCTGCGCAGTGCGCGCGCGGCGCTGCCGTTGATCGAGCGCAGCCTTGCCGAGCACGAGGCGCTGATGGCGGAAGCCGGCGCGCCGGAGTTGCTGCGCCGGACCGGCTGGATCAAGCTGTTTCGGTCGCAGGCGTCGCTCGACAAGGGCGCGGCCGATCTGGAGCGCGCGCGACAATTCGCCGGCATCGCGGCCGACG
>JBARXT010000252.1:0-4421 GCA_049647485.1 Xanthobacteraceae bacterium | reverse complement strand
GCCGTATGCCGCGCGCCATCGACGCGGCACGCGGACCCTGCCAGCGAGCCGCCATAACCACGGCTGAGCACGAACGGCGTCTCGCCCAATTCGCGCAGCATGGCGACCAGCGCCAGCACCGTCGGCGTCTTGCCCGCACCGCCGGTGTGATAATTGCCGACGCAGATCACCGGCACGCCGGCGTCCGCGCCCGGCCGCGCCATCCGCCGCGCGGCGATGGCTCCGTATAGCGACGCGAACGGCAGCAGAAGTCGCGAGGTCAGCGATGATGGCCGGTGCCAGAAGGCAGGCTCATGCATCCGCCGCCCCTCGATCAAACCGCAACTGCAACAGATAGGGCCGCAGCGAATCCAGCGTGCGATCGAGCGCGCCGCCGAGATCGGCGACCACCTGCTCGGCGGCGGCAATCGACGCCTGCCGCTCACGCGTATCCTTGAGCAGCCGGCCGATTTCCTGCACCAGTTCCTTTTCGCCGGCCGCGACCCGCGCACCGCCGGCGCGGTCGAACGCGTCATAGACTTCGGTGAAGTTGAAGACATGCGGCCCGTGCACGATGGCCGCGCCGAGTTTCGCCGGCTCGATCGGGTTCTGTCCGCCATGCGGCACCAGCGAGCCGCCCATGAACACGATCGGCGCCAGCCGATAGAACAAGCCGAGTTCGCCCATGGTGTCGGCGACATAGACACCGGTACGCGCGCCGGGCAGTTCCTCGTGCGAGCGCAGCGCCACCTCGATGCCGGCGTCCGCGACCAGCCGCGCCACCGCCTCGCCGCGCTGCGGATGACGCGGCACGATGACCGTCAGAAGGCCGTGGACATATGCAGCCAGCTTCTTGTGCGCGGCGAGGATGATGTCCTCCTCGCCGGGATGGGTCGAGGCCGCCACCACCACCTGCCGGCCGCGCGTCAACGCCATCAGCCGCTCCAGCCGCACGTTGTCGGCGGGCGGCGCTTCGACGTCCCACTTGAGATTCCCGGTGACCGCGACGCTTTCCGCGCCCAGCGCGGCGAAGCGCTCGGCATCGACCTGCGACTGCGCGAGGCAGATGTCGAAACGGCCGAGCAACGCGGCGATGGTCTGCGCCGCGCGCTGCCAGCGCGGGAACGAGCGCGGCGACATCCGGCCGTTGATCAGCACCATCGGCAGCCGCCGCGCCGAACAGGCGAGAATGAGATTCGGCCAAAGGTCGGATTCGACAAACAGCGCCAGCGACGGCTGCCAGTGATCGAGAAACCGCGCGACGAATTTCGGCGCGTCATACGGCAGGTACTGGTGCAGCACGTCGGACGGAAATCGCTTGGCGACGATGGCGGCCGAGGTGACGGTGCCGGAGGTCACCAGCACATGGAAGCCGCGCGTGCGCAGCCGCGCGATCAGGCCGGCGGCCGCCAGCACCTCGCCGACGCTGGCGCCGTGAATCCAGACCAAAGGGCCATTCGGGCGCGGCTTGCCGGCGATGCCGCGCCGCTCGGTGACGCGCGCCGGGTCTTCCTTGCCTTGCTTGATGCGGCGCTTGGCGAGAAGCCTGGTGATCGGCGGGGCGGCCTGGGACATCGCGCGATAGGCGCGCAGCAGCGGCGGCAACGGGTCAGGCATCGCCACCCTCGCGGCCGACCGCGACATAGGCGCGCCGGGTGGCGTCGTTCAATGTCGCTTCCAGTTGCGCCCGCAGGGCTTCCATCGTGGCAGCATCCGCATCCGGCGGAACCGTGATCACCTCGCCGCCGACCAGCGCGCCCCGGCCGAATGGCAGATTGATGGTGGTACGGTCCCAATTGCTCAAACGCACGTAACGACTGGTGGCCATCGCGAACGGCATAATCGGCCGCCCCGACTCGCGCGCCAGCATGATAATCCCCAACCCGGCGATGCGCGACCGCTTCGGCACGTCGGCGGTGAGCGCCATGTTGTAGTTATCCTCAAGCGCCCGGACCATTTCCCGAAAGGCGCCGACGCCGCCCTTGCGATTGAACGCCGAGCCGTGATCGCCGGAGCCGCGCACCGCGCCGATCTTCAGCCGCGCGGCGGTAATGGCGTTGATCTCGCCGTCGCGATGCCGCGAAATCAGGACCTTGCCGCGATGGCCGTCGCGGCGGATGAAGGGCGTCATGAAATGCTGGCCGTGCCAGAACGCCAGGATCACCGGCATCTGCGGCTCGACGATGTCGTAGACGTCCACGGGATCGAAGGTGAAGCGGTTGGTCAGCCAGACAAGGCGCAGGTATTCGGCCGCCGCGACGCCGACGGCGCGCTGAAACCACGACGAGCGCAAGGCGTTGCGAAGAAGTCGTTTCAATTGGCGGGCTTCGTGTCTTGGGTCGTGTCTTGGGTCTGACCCGGATCGAGCAGCCGGTGCAGGTGGACGATGAAGTAACGCATATGCGCGTTGTCCACCGTCTGCTGCGCCTTGGCCTTCCACGCCGTCAATGCCGCAGCGTAGTTGGGGTACACGCCGACGATATCGACCTTGTCGAGATCCTTGAAGGTGACGTTATCGAGATCCGTCAGTTCGCCCCCGATCACCAGATGGAGCAACTGCCGCGCGGAATCCGTCATCGACGTCCTGTCCTCATCACCGAATGTTAGTTGGCCGTGCCGAATCGCTATGGGTCGAATGGCTGTGGCTGCATGACGTGACTCACGACCACGGAAGCGGGTGATCGCGGAAATGCGTGATCACGGAGGCATGGCGTTCACGCCCCGCAGCAACCAGTATGCCATGGGTTACGTCCGGGCGGTTATAGCCGATCGGCTCGCCCGAAAGCATCGTCATTCTACCACCCGCTTCGTGCACGATCAAATCCGCCGCCGCAAGATCCCAGTCCCGGCTTTGCCCGCCGGCGAAGGCGATATCCAGCGAGCCGTCGCCGATCCGGCACAGCCGCAGCGCCAATGAACCGATTCGCGGATGGATCGCCACGCCATCGCGCGGCAGCCCCAGCCGTTCGACGATCGGCTTGGGGCCGGCCACCCGGCTAAAGTCGAAGACGGTTCCGGCCGCGGCATGGATCGGCGCCTCGTGCAACGTCGCGCCGGCGCCGCGCACGGCGAAGAAGAACTCATCGGTAACCGGCGCGAACACCGCCGCCAGCACCGGCGCATCGTTCTCGACCAGCGCCACGCTGACGCACCAGTCCTCCCGGCCGGCGAGATAGCTGCGGGTGCCGTCGATCGGATCGACGATCCACACCTTTTTCTGCGACAGCCGCGCCTTGTCGTCGGCGCTTTCCTCCGACAGCCAGCCGTAATCCGGCGTCGCCTGCCGCAACCGCTGCTCGATCAGGTTGTTGACCGCGATATCGGCTTCCGACACCGGCGACGACGCGCCCTTGGTCCATGTCTTCAGATCGGTCTGGAATTTCGACAGCGCCAGCGCACCCGCCTCGCGCACCGTCTCCGCCAGCAGCGCGCCATCGCGCCCGACGGTCTTGGCAGCAATGGCGAGATCAGCGTCCGGCAATCGTCAATCCTTCGATGCGCAAGGTCGGCGCGTTGACGCCGTAACGGAATGCGAGATCGTTGGCCGGCCACAGCGACTTGAAGATGTCAAACAGATGCCCGGCGATGGTCATCTCGCTCACCGCATAAGTCGGCTTGCCGTTCTCGATCCAGAAGCCCGACGCGCCGCGGCTGTAATCGCCGGTGACGCCGTTGACACCGGAGCCGATCAGGTCGGTGACATAAAAGCCTTGCTTGATGTCGACCATCAGTTCGGCCGGCGTCATCTCGCCTGCTTCCATATGCAGGTTGTAAGCGCCCGGCATCGGCGATGACGACACGCCGCGATGCGCATGGCCGGTGGTGGTCATGCCGAGTTCACGCGCGGTGGCGGAGTCCAGCAGCCACGAGGTCAGCACGCCGTCGTCGATGATCGCGAGTTGCCTGGTCGCGACGCCTTCGGCATCGAAGGTCTGCGAGCGCAGCCCGCGTACGCGGCGCGGATCGTCGACGATGCGGATGCCGTTGGCGAACAGTTGCTGGCCGAGCTTGTCCTTGAGGAAACTGGTCTTGCGCGCGATCGACGCGCCGTTCGCCGCGCCGACCAGATGCCCGACCAATGATCCCGCGACCCGCGGATCGAAAATCACCGGCGCCTTGCAGGTTTCCGCCTTGCGCGGATTGGCGCGCGCCACCGCGCGTTCGCCGGCGCTGCGGCCGATGCTTTCGGGCGACGCCAGATCAGAGCCGTGCAGCGCCGAACTGAAATCGTAATCGCGCTCCATGCCGGTGCCCGTGCCGGAAATCGCGGTCATCGAGATGCCCTGGCTCGAACGCAGGTAAGCGCCATGGAAGCCGGTCGATGTCACCAGCACCATGCCGCCGATGCCGCACGACGCCGATGCACCGCCGGACTTGGTGACGCCCTTTACCGCAATGCCCGCCGCTTCCGCTTCCAGCGCGCGGCGCTCGAGTTCGGCGGT
>JBARXT010000251.1:0-1957 GCA_049647485.1 Xanthobacteraceae bacterium | reverse complement strand
GGTGAGGATGAGCGTGACAGCGTCGCCGGTTGCCGGCATGCCGTCGCGGAATTTGCCCATCAGGGTTTCGGCGGCATGCGCCAGCGTCTCGAGCCGCGGCAGATCGAGAAATCCGCAAGTCCCTTTGATGGTGTGAACAAGCCGGAAGATATTATCGAGAATCTTGGCGTTGTTCGGCTCCTGCTCGAACCGAACCAATTGATTGTCGACGACATCGAGACTTTCGTTCGTCTCGGTCAGAAACTCTTTTAACAAGTCATCCATGAAACCAGCCTTCACACGCGAAGGGCCGTACGCACGCCACTTCAAAGTCGGGCCAGTTTCTCGGTAAAGCGTTTAATATTGGTTGAGTATACGGCTGTGACGGTGCTCGAACACCAAATAAAAGTTGTCGCCGCCATACAGCTTCAGCCGGGCGCGTTCAGTTCGGCAAGGTTTGATTAACTATCTGGTTGAGACTAGTGGAGTGAATTTGACATTCGCTACCCGATTGCAGCGAGTCCGGCAGCGAATGTCAAATTCAAAACTCCACTAGGGACTTATAGTTGCTAGTGGTCCTTTGATTCTAACATTTGCAAAAGCGCCTGCTGCGACGGGATGCAAATGTTAGAATCGGACCACTAGGCGGCCGTCACCACGACGGCCTCGCCTTCCATCACCATCGCGACTTTCAGTCCGCAGGATTGCGCCAGCAACCGCGTGTAGTACGGCTGCACCGCATGCGCATCCACCGACGCAGCCTGCTCCGACGCCAGCATTTCCGCGATCGCCTGCGGCAGCCGGGCGTTCAGGCCGCTGGCGGTGATGCGAAACGCCAACGTCTCGCCCTCGCCGACCGGATCGACGCTGAGTACGCCGCCGCGCGGGATCGTCTGTTGCGCGATCACCAGCATGTTGAGCAGCAGCTTGACGCGATTCTTCGCCAGCAAGAGCCGCGGCAAATTCCATGTCAGCTTGGTCTTGGCGTCCTCAAGGTGGCCGCGCGCCATGTTCTCGGCGTCACCGAGATCGATCTGCGCGCCCGCCGATCCCGCCGCGCCGAATGCGAGACGGCAGAACTGCAAGCGCGCCGACGCCGTCTTGGCGCTCTTGCGGATCAGGTCGAGCGCGAACTCGCGATCTTCCGCGGAAGGATTGTCGTCCATCACCTCGAGCCCGTTGACGATGGCGCCGACCGGGCTGATCAGATCGTGACACACCCGCGAGCAGAGCAGCGCGGCCAGTTCGAGCGTATCCGGCGCGGGGCTGGCAGCGCCTTGCGTCGATGATGAGAGGGTGTCGGACATAGATGCTTCCTCGAAACCGCGCGACAGGCTTGGCGAATCAGGCATGAACTATGGCTTGATACACTGCGGGCGCTTATGCTGCCAGCGCGGGCCGAATCCGGAACGCACGACGCTGCGGCACCGCGCCGCCATCGAGTTCCTGAAGATCATGACGCATCGCGACGCATGAGCGCGCCAGACCACCCCCTCAACCCCGCACCATTGGCCGCGATCGATTCGCGCGCGGCTGCATTGCTGGAGCCGCTCACGGCCCTGGTGATCGAGGCCGGTGCCGCGATTCTCACCATCCGCCACGGCGCGCTGTCCATCGTGGAAAAAGCCGACGGTTCGCCGGTGACACAAGCTGATCTGGCGGCGGACCGCATCATTTCCGACGGCCTCGCGCGGCTTGCGCCCGACATTCCGTCATTGTCCGAGGAGCGCGCCGGCGAGGCGCGGCTGCCTTGTGCCGAATTGTTCTTCGTGGTCGATCCGCTGGACGGCACCAAGGAATTCATCGCCGGCCGCGACGAGTTCACCGTCAACCTGGCGCTGGTGGCGAACGGTACGCCGATCCTCGGTCTGGTCGGCGCGCCGGCCTTGGGCCTGCTCTGGCGCGGCCATGTCGGGCACGGCGCGGCGCGCGTGACCTGCGATGCTCCCGGCGGCACCGCCGTCGAGCCGATCCGCAC
>JBARXT010000250.1:0-2521 GCA_049647485.1 Xanthobacteraceae bacterium | reverse complement strand
CTTCGAATTCGACGGCGGCGGCTTTGGTGCGCCCGACCTCGACCTCAACGTGACGATGACGGTGTCGCTGGAAGAGGCGGTCAAGGGCGGTGAGAAGCGCGTGCGGCTGCCCAGCGGCAAGGAACTGAACGTCAAGATTCCGGCGGGCGTCACCTCCGGCCAGCAGATTCGGCTGAAGGGGCAGGGCGAGAGCGTGCAGGGCCATCGCCCTGGCGACCTGCTGATCGCCATCACCATCGCGCCGCATCCGGTGTTCAAGATCGATGGTGACGACCTGCGCGTCGATCTGCCGATCACGCTTTACGAAGCCGTGCTCGGCGGCAAGGTGCGGGTGCCTGTCGTCGGCGGCGCGGTCGAATTGACGGTGCCGAAGAACACCTCCAGCGGCCGCACCTTCCGCCTCAAGGGCAAGGGGCTGCCGAAAAGCGGCGGCGGCAGCGGCGATCAGTTCGTCACCACCCGCATCATGCTGCCGGATGGCAACGACGCCGAACTGGAAGCCCTGATGCAGAAGTGGCGCGACGACCACCCCTACAACCCGCGCAGCGGGATGGAGTGATTTCTTTTGATGGCGTCATGGCCCGGACTTTGTTCCGGCCATCCACGTTCTTCGTCATAGCCGGGCTTGACCCGGCAATCCATCATTCTCCAAAAAGATGGATGCCCGGATCAAATCCGGGCATGACGTTGTGCATAAAGGCGCGTCTCATGCGCCTCATGTCTCGCTGATAAACGCATCCAGCAGCGCGTTGAATTTTTCAGCTTGCTCCCATTGCGGCAGGTGACCGGCATTGTCGATCACCTGCACCTTGCCGCGCCATAGCGTCGGCATCGTCAGCGTGTCGAAGTAAGCACCGTTGATGAGTTGCTCCTGCGCGCCGTGCAGTACCGCGAGCGGTTGTTTAAGGTTGGCAACGATTTCGACCTCATCGCGGAACGCGCTGGCTTCGGTTTGCGCGGCAACTTGTTCGCGAGCACGCCCGTCGGTGCGTAGTACGTCGGCAATCATCTGCGGTGGCAGATCAGTGACCCCTGGTTTGAACGCCGACGCTACGAAGGTGTGCGCCTGTTCCCCCGAAAGATCCCGCGTAAAGATGTAGGCGTTCGTCGGACTGGGCAAAAAGGCATTGTCCATGACTGGCGGAAATGGCAGCGGCGGCGTGCCGAAGATCGCAAAGCCTTTTGCCTGCGGCAGGTCCGGCGCGGCTTCCAGCACGATGTGTCCGCCGAGGCTCCAGCCCGCGAACACCGCATCCTCGATGCCGAGTTGTTTCGTCACGTCGCGCAGCACCCGCGCATAGCCCGGCATGTTGTAGGTCGCGGCGGGATCGGCCGCGTTGTCAGACTTGCCGTGGCCTGGCAGATCGAATGCAATGACGCGATGTTTTTGGCCCAGTGTCCCGTCGAGTTGTTTTGCGAACGCTTTTGAGGAGGCCGAGTTGCCGTGCACTAGCACAAGGGTGCGGCCCGTCCCTTCGGAATCGTGACAGACGATCTTGCCGGACAGGCTTTCGAGGGTGGTCGTTTTCATCTGCTGCGCTCCCCGTGTGACGATGCGGAAGCAGAGTGGCCTGAAAATCGCGGTGGAGGAAGTGGGACGTACGACGGCGTCATCCTGAGGTGCGCGGGCGAAGCCCGAGCCTCGAAGGATCGCCGTCGCCCTTCGAGGACGTCGCTACGCGCCGCCACCTCAGGGTGACGGCTTGCGCAGCACGTCATCAACGAAGGCCGCGAGGTCGCCGCCAGCGAACAGAAAGCCCGGCAGTCCGGCGGCCTTGGCGGCTTCGATATCGCTGATCTTGTCGCCGATGACGAAGCTGCCTTGCGCACGCACCGGCCACGCGGTCATCAGATCGCGCAACATGCCGGGCTTCGGCTTGCGACACTCGCAATCGACGCTGTAATCCGCGACCGATCCCGCCGCGTGATGCGGACAGAAACGAAAGTCGTCGATGCGCGCGCCGTCGCGCCGCAATTCGCCGCGCATCCAGTCGTGCAGATCGCGGACGTCTTGTTCGCTGAACATGCCGCGCGCGACGCCGGACTGGTTCGAGATCACGAACACCAGGTAACCGGCATCGTTAAGCGTGCGGATCGCGGTCACGACACCGGGCATCCAGCGGACGCGTTCGCGTGTGCCGATGTAACCGTCGTCGATATTCAGCACGCCGTCGCGGTCGAGGAAGGCGGCGGGGCGCGACGCCGTGCTCATGATGTTGCCTGCGGCTGGCGTGCGTTAGCGAGCACGTCGCGCACGGCGTCCCATACATCGGACACCGGAATGCTGCCGATGTAGGAGGCGTCGTCACGTTGCGCGATGGAGTGATATGGCATCTCGGTGCCGCGCAGGCTGGCCGGCTGCACGGCGGCGGCAAGCGGATTGAGCGGCGCCCAGTGCCAAGGGCTGGTCGGGCCGAAGATGCCGATGGTCGGCGTGCCGGTGGCGGCGGCGACATGCATCAGGCCGGAGTCGTTCGACACCGCGAGATCGGCGGCGGCGATAGCGAGCACGCCCTGCCGC
>JBARXT010000249.1:0-40861 GCA_049647485.1 Xanthobacteraceae bacterium | reverse complement strand
GCGAATTCATGCTGTGGTCCGGTGTCCGATCTGGCGCCGATTGTCGCGCCGTCTGGCTCCACGCGTCCCCGTTTGGTTAAGACAATCCCATCGGGCGGCGCTCGTCTGCCTCTGCACCGGACTTTTTCGTGTTAGGGTAAATAAGCCGTTAAGGATTGACGGAACCGGCCGAAAAGTTGCCGGCAAGGCCGTTGGCGCGCCTGGTTGCCGCCGCAACCGGCAGAGTTTGGGACGCTCGGGTGTCTCGAGAATATTCAACCTGTAGGTGTGTCCGCGGCAATAGATTCATTGCTGCGGTGCAAGATTCCTTGGTAGAAACAGTTCCAATAACGCCAGTTTAGAGGGACGACATGCCAAGCTACAAAGCGCCCGTCGATGACGTCAATTTCCTCCTCAACGACGTTTTTCAATTCGACCGTTACAACAATCTTCCCGGCTTCAGCGATGCGTCCCCCGACGTCCGCGCGGCGATTTTGGACGAGGCGGCCAAGCTGTCCGAGCAGGTGCTGCAGCCGCTCAACCGGACCGGCGACCTCGAAGGCTGCGTCCGGCATGACGACGGCAGCGTGACGACCCCGAAGGGGTTCAAGGAAGCGTTCAAGCAGGTTGCGGACGGTGGCTGGCTCGGCCTGTCGGTACCCGCCGAGTTCGGCGGGCAGGGCCTGCCGGTGACGCTGTCGCAGACCGTCGCGGAATTCCAGATTTCGGCCAACATGGCGTTTTCGATGTATGGCGGCCTGACCATGGGCGCGACGGCGGCGTTGCTGGTTCACGGCACGCCGGAGCAGAAGGCGACCTATCTGCCGAAGATGGTGGCGGGCGAATGGACCGGCACCATGAACCTCACCGAGCCGCAATGCGGCACCGACTTGGGCCTGTTGCGCACCAAGGCGGTGAAGCAGGCCGACGGCAGCTACAAGATCACCGGGACCAAGATCTTCATCTCCGCCGGCGAGCACGACTTGGCCTCCAACATCATCCATCTGGTGCTGGCCCGCATCGAGGGTGCGCCCGCCGGCATCAAGGGCGTCTCGCTGTTCGTGGTGCCCAAGGTGCTGGTCAATGCCGACGGCTCGCTCGGCGCGGGCAACGGCGTGTCGTGCGGCTCGATCGAGCACAAGATGGGCATTCACGGCAATTCCACCTGCGTGATGAATTACGACAACGCCACCGGCTGGCTGATCGGCGAAGAAAACAAGGGCATGCAGGGCATGTTCGTGATGATGAACGAGGCGCGGCTCGGCGTCGGCGTTCAGGGTCTTGCGATGTCGGAAGTTGCCTATCAGAACGCGGTCGCCTACGCGCGCGAACGGCTGCAGGGCCGCGCACTGACCGGACCGCAGGCCCCCGACAAGCCGGCCGATCCGATCATCGTGCATCCCGACGTGCGCCGCACGTTGCTGTCGATCCGCGCGTTCAATGAAGCTGCGCGCGCGATGGTGGTGTGGACCGCGCTCAAGAGCGACATCGCGCACCGCTCCAACGATGCCAAGGATCGCGAAGCGGCCGACGATCACATGGGCCTGATGACACCGGTGCTGAAAGGTGTGCTGACCGACGGCGGTTTCGCTAACGCCGTGCAGGCGCAGCAGGTGTTCGGCGGCCACGGCTACATCGCCGAACATGGCATGGAGCAGTTCGTGCGCGATGCGCGCATTGCGATGATCTATGAGGGCGCCAACGGCATTCAGGCGCTCGACCTGGTCGGCCGCAAGTTGCCGCGCCACGGCGGTCGCGCCGCGATGGCGTTCTTCGGTGAAGTGACGGCCTTCGCCAAGGAGCATGGCGGCAATGATGCGATGAAGCCGTTCATCGCGCCACTCTCCACCGCGCTCGGTCATCTCCAGCAGTCGACGATGTGGTTGATGCAGAATGCGATGGCCAAACCCGACAATGCCGGCGCCGCCGCCACCGATTACATGAAACTGTTCGGCCTCGTGGTGTTTGCCTACATGTGGGCCCGCATGGCGAAAGTCGCGCAGGACAAGATTGCAGCGGGCGATGCTTCTGCCTATCTCAAGACCAAGCTGGTGACCGGGCGATTTTTCATGGAACGGATGTTGCCGGAAACCGCGCTGCATCAGGCGCGCATTCAAAGCGGAAGCGGGACCACCATGGAACTGCCGGCCGAGGCGTTCTGAATAAGGGAAGGCGTCATCGCCGGGCTTGTCCCGGTGATCCACGTCTTTTGGCGTATCCAGGAATAAGACATGGATGGCCGGGACAAGCCCGGCCATGATGAAAATACAAACCGCCGGCTCGGCCGTGCAAGATCAAGATAACGAGGGAGGCACTTCATGCCTGAAGCCTATATTTACGACCATGTCCGCACGCCGCGCGGCAAGGGCAAATCCGACGGCTCGTTGCACGAAGTCACGGCGCTGGCGCTGGCAACCGCGCCGCTCAAGGCGATCAAGGAACGCAACAATCTCGAAACCGGCAGCGTCGACGACGTCATCCTTGGCGTGGTCGATCCGGTAGGCGAGGCCGGCGGCGATATTTCCCGGTTCGCGGCGCTCCAGGCGGGTCTTGGGAACGACGTGCCAGGCATTCAGATCAGCCGCTTTTGTGCATCGGGTCTCGATGCGGTGAACTTCGCCGCCGCACAGGTGATGGCCGGCCAGCACGACCTGACCATCGGCGGCGGCGCGGAATCGATGAGCCGCGTCGGCATTCTGTCGTCGGGCACGGCGTGGCCGATGGACCCGTCGATCGCGGTGCCGTCCTACTTCCTGCCGCAAGGTATTTCCGCCGATCTGATTGCCACCAAGTACGGCTTCTCCCGTGCCGATTGCGATGCCTATGCGGTCGAGAGCCAGAAGCGCGCCGCCGAGTCGTGGGAGAAGGGGTACTTCAAGAAGTCGATCGTGCCGGTGAAGGACCAGAATGGCCTCACCATCCTCGACAAGGACGAGCACATGCGACCCTCGACCACGATGCAGTCGCTGGCCTCTCTGCAGCCGTCATTCGAAGTGATGGGCGCGATGGGCGGCTTCGACGCGGTGGCGACGCAGTCGCATCCGGAGGTCGAGAAGGTGGTGCATGTGCATCATGCCGGCAACTCGTCGGGCATCGTCGATGGCGCCGCGGCCGTGTTGCTCGGCAACGAGGCCGCCGGCAAGAAGCACGGCCTCAAGCCGCGTGCGAAAATCAGGGCGTTCGCCAATATCGGCTCGGAGCCTTCGATCATGCTGACCGGCCCGGTGGACGTGACGAAGAAGGTTCTCGCGCGCTCCGGCATGAAGCTGGAAGACATCGACCTGTTCGAACTCAACGAGGCGTTCGCCTCGGTGGTGCTGCGCTACATTCAGGCATTCGACATCGATCACGCCAAGATCAACGTCAACGGTGGTGCCATCGCCATGGGCCATCCGCTTGGTGCGACCGGCGCGATGATCCTCGGCACCGTGCTCGACGAACTGGAGCGGCGCGATCTCAACGCCGCGCTGGTGACGCTGTGCATCGGCGGCGGCATGGGTACCGCGACCATCATCGAGCGGGTGTGAGGTTCGACAAAAGGTAGCGTTATCCTGAGGTGGTCGCGCGAAGCGAGACCCTCGAAGGATAACGTCAAAACTATTCAAATCATCCTTCGAGGGTCGGCCATTCGGCCTCGCACCTCAGGATGACGGCAGAGGTGGGAGCGCCAAATGGCATTCAAGAATTTCAAGATCGAAACCGACAGCGACGGCATCGCGCTGGTGACGTGGGATATTCCCGGCAAGTCGATGAACGTGCTGGACACCGCCACCATCGAGGAACTTGGCCAGATCGTCGCGCAGACCACGAGCGACGCGGCGGTGAAGGGCGTCGTCATCACCTCCGGCAAGGACGCGTTTTCCGCCGGAGCCGACCTCTCCATGCTGGAGGGCATGAACCGCACCTACGCGGCGATGCTGAAGGACAAGGGCGAGGAAGCCGCCAACCAGATGCTGTTCGACGAGAGCCGCAAGCTGTCGCAGACGCTGCGCACCATCGAGACCTGCGGCAAGCCGTGGGTCGCGGCGATTAATGGCCTCGCGCTCGGCGGCGCGTTCGAACTGACGCTGGCCTGCCACTATCGCGTCGCAGCCGATAATCCGAAGACGCGGCTCGGCCTGCCGGAAGTCAAGGTCGGCCTGTTTCCGGGCGGCGGCGGCACGCAACGTCTGCCGCGCATGATGCCGGCGGCGGACGCGCTGCAACTGCTGCTCAAGGGCGACCAGATGACGCTCGCCAAGGCGAAGGCCGCCAACATCGTCGGCGCCATCGTGCCGGCGGCCGATCTCATCAAGACCGCCAGGGAATGGATCAAGGCCGGTGGCAAACCGGCCCAGCCGTGGGACGTCAAGGGCTTCAAGCTGCCGGGCGGCGCGGTGTATTCCGCCGCCGGCATGAACGTCTTCCCGCCGGCCAACGCGCTCTATCGCAGCCAGACCTACGACAATTATCCGGCCGCGCGCGCCATCATGAGTTGCGTCTATGAAGGCCTGTTGGTCAACATCGACAACGGCCTGCGCATCGAGTCGCGCTACTTTGCGAAAATCCTGCGCAGCAAGGAAGCGGCCGCGATGATCCGCAGCCTGTTCCTGTCGATGCAGGAACTGAACAAGGGTGCGCGCCGCCCCGCAGGCGTGCCGCCGACCAAGGTGAAGAAACTCGCGGTGATCGGCGCCGGCTTCATGGGCGCCAGCATCGGCTATGTCTCGGCCAAGGCCGGCATCGAGGTGGTGCTGATCGACCGCGATCAGGAAAGCGCCGACAAGGGTAAGGCCCACGCCAAGTCGGTGATCGACGGGCTGGTCGCCAAGGGCCGCGCGAAGGACGCGGATCGCGACGCGCTGATGAGCCGCATCACCGCCACCGGGGACTATGCCGCAATCAGCGATTGCGATCTGGTCATCGAAGCCGTGTTCGAGGATCGCAAGGTGAAGGCCGAGACCTTCGCCAAGGCGCAGCAGTATCTGCGCAAGGATGCGATCTTCGCCTCCAATACGTCGACCCTGCCAATCAACTCGCTGGCCGAGGAGTGGCCGGATCAGTCGCGCTTCATCGGCATCCACTTCTTCTCGCCGGTCGAGAAGATGATGCTGGTGGAAGTGATCCTCGGCAAGAACACTGGCGACGTCGCGCTCGCCACCGCTCTCGATTACGTGCGGCAGATCAGCAAGACGCCCATCGTGGTGAATGACTCGCGCGGTTTCTTCGCCAACCGTTGCGTGCTGCGCTTCACCGCCGAAGGGCTGGAGATGCTGATGGAAGGCGTGCCGCCGGCGATGATCGAGAACACTGCGCGGATGGCCGGAATGCCGGTCGGCCCGCTGTCGCTGTCGGATGAGGTCGCGCTCGATCTCGTGCTCAAGATCATGAAGGCGACGGAGGCCGATCTCGGCGCCAACGCCGTCGATCAGGCGCAGAAGAAGCTGATGGTCGCGATGGTCGAGAAGGAAGGCCGCTTCGGCCGCAAGAACGGCAAGGGCTTCTACGACTATCCGGAAAAGGGCAAGGGCCAGAAGTCGCTGTGGTCGGGGATTGCCGCGTTGCAGCCGAAGCATCTCGATCCCGATACGCTCGATGTCGAGGAGTTGAAGCAGCGCTTCCTGGTAGCGCAGGCGGTGGAAGCCGCGCGCACCGTGGAGGATCACGTCATCGTCGATCCGCGCGAAGCCGACGTCGGCTCGATCCTCGGTTTCGGCTTCGCGCCATTCACCGGCGGCACGCTGTCCTACATCGACTTCATGGGAACGAAAAACTTCGTCGCGCTGTGCCACAAGCTCGAGGCGAAATACGGCTCGCGCTTCACACCGCCGAAGCTGTTGGAAGACATGGCTGCGAAGGGTGAGACGTTCTACAGCCGCTTCCCGCCCAAGAAGGCGGCGGCGTAACTCGTGCTCCCAGCGCCGTCAAGGCCGGGCGTGACGAACGCTGGAGTCGCGCAAAATAGAAAGGCCGGATCATCGATCCGGCCCTTCGGTTTATTACCAGTTCGCAACTGTGCGCGATGGCTTATGCCAGTCCTTCGCTCTTCAGCGCGGCCTGCACCTGCGGGCGGCCCGCAACGCGTGCCTTGTAGGCCATCAGGTTCTTCAGCGCGGAGAGGTCGAACTTGTGGGCGTCGGCCCAGCGCAGCATGGTGTAGAGGTAGCCGTCGGCCACGCTGAATTGCTTGCCCATCAAGTAGTCGTGACCCGCAAGCTTCTCGTCGACATGCTTCAGCTTGCCCATCAGTCGGTCGCGGAAGAACTGCTTGGTTTCGTCGCTCAAGACCGGCGCGAACAGCGGGCTGAAGTTCTTGTGCAGTTCGCTGGTAAGGAAGTTCAGCCATTCCTGCAGACGATAGCGCTCGGTGGTGCCGTTGGCGGGCGCCAGGTTCTTGCCGGCAGCCTTGTCGGCGATCGCCTGCACGATCACGGGGCCTTCGGTCAGGATGCTGCCGTCGTCGAGTTGCAGCGTCGGCACCTGCCCCTTGGGGTTGACCTTGAGGAAATCGCTGCCGTCCTCCAATTTCTTGGCCTTGAGGTCGACCTTGGCGAGGTCATGCGCCAGCCCGGCCTCGAGCAGCGCGATATGCGGCGACAGCGAACACGCGCCTGGCGAATAATAGAGCTTCATCGGAATTGTCCTCCCTGAGGATTGTCAGTATGTGATGACTTGATTAAATGCGCCTGCATGGAATAGTCAAGAATGATGCATCTGCATTTATAAAGTGCCCGACCGGAATATTTTCGACGATTACATCGCTTCGACCAGTACACCATGGACCATGGAATGAAACGCAAGCCATCGACGGAGGCGACCGCAGCGTGGATACGGCTGATGCGCATCCAGAGCAGGGTGCTGGGCGCGGTCGAGCAGGATTTGAAGAAGGCGGGGTTTCCGCCGCTCGCCTGGTATGACGCCTTGCTGGAGTTGTCGCGGGCGCCTGGCGGTGAAATGCGCCCGGTCGAACTCGAGAAGCAGATGCTGATTCCGCAGTATTCGACGTCGCGGCTGATCGACCGGCTGGTGGAGGAAGGTCTCGCGGCGCGGCGTGAATGCAAGATAGACAAACGCGGCCTGTTCGTTGAGATCACCGAGGCCGGACGCGATTTGCAGAAACGAATGTGGAGCGCCTATTCGGCCGCCATCGAGCGGCACGTCGGTTCGAAGCTGTCGGATGCCGATGCGGCGAAGTTGTGCGGGCTGCTGGATCGGCTGGGGTGCTCTTGCGATCAGGCCGCAGTGATTGCTCCAAACGTAGCGGCGACACGATGAACTCACTCAGAACACCCGGTCGCGGGCCGATCGGCCACGATCCTGTCTTTCGCCGCGCGGGCACAGTTGTCGCGGTTCTTCCTCGGATGTTTTATGGCGCGTGATCAGACCGATACGACGCCGCTGCAGTCCCGCGACGATTTGGTGGCGTGGTTCGAGGCGGGCATCAAGCCGAAGTCGGAATTCAGGATCGGCACTGAACACGAAAAGACTCCGTTCACCGTCAGCGGACATCACCCGGTGCCTTATGAGGGCTCGCGCGGCATCGGTGAGCTGCTGGAAGGCATGCGGCTCCTGCTCGGCTGGGAGCCGATCATGGAGCGCGGCAACATCATCGGGCTGCATGACGTGACTGGTGGCGGTGCGATTTCGCTTGAGCCGGGCGGTCAGTTCGAATTGTCCGGTGCGCCGCTTGAAACCGTGCATCAGACCCAGGCCGAACTGATGGCGCATCTGGCGCAGGTCCGGGAAGTCGCCGCGCCGCTCGGCATCCGCTTTCTGGGCCTTGGAATGACGCCATCATGGTCGCGGGCACAGATTCCGGCGATGCCGAAGGGCCGCTACAAGATCATGACCGGCTACATGCCGAAGGTCGGTCAATACGGCCTTGATATGATGTACCGGACCTGCACGGTGCAGACCAATCTCGATTTCTCCTCGGAAGCCGACATGGTCAAGAAGCTGCGGGTCGCGGTGGCATTGCAGCCGGTGGCGACGGCGCTGTTCGCGAACTCCCCGTTCACCGAAGGCAAGCCGAACGGTTTCCTGTCGTTTCGTTCCGAGATCTGGCGCGATACCGACAACGCGCGCGCGGGCATGATTCCGTGGGCGTTCGAAACCGGCATGGGTTTCGAGCGCTGGGTCGACTACGCGCTCGATGTACCGATGTATTTCGTCAAGCGCGGCGACGACTATATCGATGTCTCTGGTTCGTCGTTCCGCGATTTTTTTGACGGCAAGAATGCCAAACTGCCCGGCGAGCGCCCGACCCTGTCGGACTGGGCCAACCATCTCTCGACGATTTTCCCCGAGGTGCGCCTGAAGCGCTATCTCGAGATGCGCGGCGCCGACGGCGTGCCGTGGGGGCGTCTGCCGTCGCTGTCGGCGTTCTGGGTCGGCTTGCTTTACGATGACGTCAGCCTCGACGCGGCATGGGATATTGCCAAGCACTGGAATGCCCATGAGCGGCAGGCGTTGCGCGATGATGTGCCGCGTTTTGGCTTCAAGGCCCGCATTCGCGATCGTTACCTGTTCGAGATTGCCAAGGAATGTCTGACGCTCGCGCATGCGGGACTGCGCCGGCGCGGCCATGTCGATCATCTCGGCCGTGATGAAACCCGCCATTTGACGGCGCTCGACGAGATCGTCGAATCCGGTCGCTCGCCGGCGGAAGAGATGCTGGAAAAATATCACGGCGCCTGGAATGGTTCGGTCGAACCGGCCTACCACGAATACGCGTTCTGACCTTCCGGACCTGACATGATCGGGCCTCCGGTGCGCGCGCATGTGGTTGCGTTGCTCATCAGCAAGTCGTGAGGTGCCAGCGCCGTTCATCCGCCGTACAGGAAGATGGCGATTAGATGTTCTTTGTCGCCGCGCCATGGGGCTGGTGCGGCGACTTGAGTGTTTCAGCGGTTTAAGCGAGCGCCACCCAATACGGGTCTCGCATGAATTGACATGAAAGGCGGCAATTGCGTCCGGCTGCGTCCGCTCGCTAACTGAAAGGGGTTTGGCATGATGGGCGCCTCCATTTTCAGAACGTCGATTTTCAAAACGTCGATGGTGCTCCTCGTGCTGGCGTTGGCGTTCATATCCATGGATGCGACATCTTCGGCTCGTGCGCAGGTGAATTTCGATCGTATCGGCGGAGACTATCTGCGATCGCCGATACGTTCGGGCGATCCGGCGGATTGCGCGATGATATGCGAACGCGACAAGCGCTGCCGGTCCTGGACCTTCAGCTATCCGACCCTTGTGGAAGGCGCCTTCTGCTGGCTCAAGAGCAGCGTGCCGCAGCGGTCTCACAGCGATTGCTGCATTTCGGGCGTTCGTGGCGCCGGTGTTCTCGAGCCTCATATCAAAGGCATCGAAACATCCACCGATCGGACCGGTGGCGACTATCGCAATTTCGAAATCAAGGGGAAGTCGGGCGAGGAGCACTGCAAGGCGGCCTGTACCGGCGATAGCAAGTGCCGAGCCTGGACTTATGCGCGGCCCGGCTATGCCGGGCGCGAGGCGCGCTGCTTCCTGAAAAAGGAAATCAAGCCGCCGCGCCGCAGGCCCGGATTCATTTCGGGCGTGGTCAGATAAGTCCGACGGTCACGCTCTTTCAGAGGTCGAATGCTTTCTGCGCGGCCTTGGATGCCAGCGCGCGCCACTGCCGTTTCAGCAGCGGTTCGATGTCGGCACGTTTGGCTCGCGACAGACGGAGCAGGACGATCGGATAGGCGCGATAGTGATCGGTGAAATAGAACACCTTCGGCTGCCACTCCATCAGCATATCGCGCTCGTCGGGCGGAACGCCGGGCATCACCATGCTGTCGCCATCCTCTTTCAATCGCACGAGCAACTTCTTACGGACTTTCAGTGCCGGTGTGCCGTAGGACGTGCCGTCCGTCACCTCCGGCCAAGCCAGCGCGATCTTGCGAATGTCCTCGAAGGTCACGGCATCGACCTCCCGGTTTGTGCGGTGATCTAATGCACCGTCGTGAAGAACCGCGCCATGCGAAAGCCTGACAGCCACGTCCACACCGGCTGATGTCGGATGCCGAGATCCCACGATCCGACGATGGCATCGACGCGACCGACCAGGTCGGTGACTGGCAGAAGCCCGACGCCGCCTTCGGCAACCGGGACGCGGCTGTCGGCCGAGTTGTCTCGGTTGTCGCCCATCACAAACAAGTGACCGGGCGACACCGTTACTTGCGCCGTGTTGTCGAGTCCGCCGTTCATGCGAAGCTTGAAAATGGGGTGTGACGTGCCGCCCGGCAGTGTCTCGACATAGCGTTGCGCCATCTCGCCGGCGCCATTGTCTCGTTCCGCTTCGCCAAGGCCGTCGGCCTTGAGTGCAACCGGCGCGCCATTGAGCCAGAGCTGCCCGTTACGCATCTGCACGCGGTCGCCGGGCAGGCCGACGACGCGCTTGACCCAGACCTGCGAGGTGTCGCCGGGCCAGCGGAATACGACCACGTCGCCGCGCTTCGGCAATTGTCCGAGAACGCGCTCGGTGGCCGGCACGGTGATATGGATCGGCAGCGAGGCGGCGCTGTAGCCGTAGGGGAATTTGGACGCCAGCAATGCATCGCCGATCAGGAGCGTCGGCTCCATCGAGGCGGATGGCACGTAGAACGGCTCGGCCAGCGCGCCCTTGGCGATGAACACCGCCAGCACGATGCCTGCAATCTGGCTCAGGGAAGACAGCCAGCGCTGACGCGGCTTTGGCTTTGCTGCGGGCGTGGTCTCACTGCTCATCCGCCGGTGCCTCCAACCGTGATGCGATCCATCCGCAGCGTCGGCTGTCCGACGCCGACCGGCACGCCCTGGCCCTGTTTGCCGCAGGTGCCAATGCCATCATCGAGCGCGAGATCGTTGCCGATCATGCTGATGCGATGCAGGTCGGTGGGGCCGTTGCCGATCAGCATCGCGCCTTTCAGCGGCGCGCCGAGCTTGCCGTTTTCGATCTTGTAGGCTTCGGTGCACTGGAACACGTATTTGCCGGAGGTGATGTCAACCTGACCGCCGCCGAAATTGGCGGCATAGATGCCGTTCTTCACCGAGGCGAGAATTTCCGCCGGATCGCGTCCGCCGGCCAGCATGTAGGTGTTGGTCATGCGTGGCATCGGCACGTGGGCGTAGCTTTGCCGGCGACCGTTGCCTGTCGGCTTCATGTTCATGAGCCGGGCGTTCTGGCGATCCTGCATATAGCCGACCAGGATGCCGTCCTCGATCAGCATGGTGCGATTGGTCGGTGTGCCTTCGTCGTCGATCGACAGTGATCCACGCCGCGCCGAAATGGTACCGTCGTCGACTACGGTGACGCCTTTGGCTGCCACCTGTTGACCCATCAGGCCGGCGAAGGCGGACGTCTGCTTGCGGTTGAAGTCGCCTTCAAGCCCATGCCCCACGGCTTCGTGCAGCATCACACCGGGCCAACCGGGGCCGAGCACAACGTCCATCTCACCGGCCGGGGCCGGGATCGAGTCGAGGTTGACGATGGCCTCGCGCAGCGCACCGTCGGCGGCCTCGCGCCATGCCTTGGTTTCGATGAAGCGGGCATAGCCCTCGCGGCCGCCATAGCCCTTGCTGCCGCTCTCCTGCCGATCGCCCGACCCTGCGACGACGGAGATGTTGACCCGCACCAGTGGGCGGATGTCACGATAGCTTTCGCCATCGGGACGCAGGATCTCGATCACCTGCCAGGTCGCGCCCAGACTGACCGACACTTGCCGCACTCGCGGATCCTTGTCGCGGACATAGGCATCGATTTCCGCCAGCAGCTTGATCTTGGCCTCGAAGCCCGGCGCGTCCAGCGGATTGTCGTCGCCGTAAAGGCGGACATTGGTGTGCTGTGGAGCCGCCGCGAAGCTACCGTGATAGCCGCCGCGGACCGCCTGCACCGCGTCGGCGGCGCGAATCAGCGCCGGCAGCGACACGTCCGAGGAGTGGGCGTAGCCGACTGCATCGTCCTTGACGGCGCGCAGCCCAAATCCCTGCGCGGTGTCGTAGGTGGCTTGTTTGAGCCGGCCGTTGTCGAAAGCCAGCGCTTCGGTCTGGCTGTATTCAAGGAAAAGTTCACCGTCGTCGGCACCGCCCAAGCCCCGCGCGACTTCATGGCGCACCCGGTCGCGGTCGAGTTTGGCGCGGTCGAGCAGCGAGGTGGCGGCGATGTCGGTCATGGCGGGCTCCAAAGGCGGCGAGCGGAATGCTTGATCCCGAAGATAGGCATGGATGCTCGCAATGGGGAGGGTTTTCGTCGAAACGACCGCGCCAAATCAGGATAAGCCGCCAAAGACGGGCTTTCCGCGCTTCAAACCGCTACGGCAGCTTGTCGTAACCTTCCGCCAGTCCGTTCAGGCTGAGCGGAAAGCCGATGCCTTCTTCCGGCGTCTCGAAGATGATGAAGGTGGCGGTCTTGGCGTTGCGGATCTGGCCCAGCAGCTTGTCGTCCATCACAACTTCGGCAACGCAGCCGTTGGGAAGGCAGCGCACGAAGCCGGCACGGCCGACATCGACATTGTCGAGCTTCAGTCCGAGGCCGGACGGCAGCAACACGCCGAGCGGAGCAACTACCCGCATCAGCTTGCTTTTCTGGTCGGCGGTCTTGAGTACGATTACGGTCAGGCCGGCATTGGAGCGATCCTCCGCCACCACGCTCTGGATCAGGGCGCATTGCTCGGCCTTGGCGCCGGGCGGGGTGTCGCAGCGGATTTGCCAGTCGCCGTGCACCGAGCGGACCGCGCCCTGGGCGTGCGCGGGCATCCCCGTACCGCACAACAGTGCCGCCATCGCCGCGCCGCCAATCCATCCGGCAGCCCACCTGGTCATCGAGGCGATCGTCGAGCGGCGGCTCTCGGAATCATGTGTGATTTGCTGGTTCGAAGGCCCCATCGGGGTCGATCCCTTCAATGTCTGTCCAGTTTCTGTCCGGTTCTGGACTGATACGGCAATGACGGCGCCTTGAAGGCGGGCCGCGCCAAAAATGCGTTCGCGATACCGGCGAATCAGGTTCCGGCTCAGCGTCTCGCCTGTGGGTACATCGGTCAATCCGCCTGTCAAGCGCCGTCACGACGGCGCGGGCAAAATCATCCGGTTTGTGGCTATTTGAGCCGCGTGCCAGCAATCCTTTCAAATGCGTCACATCACCCCTACTACTGCATTGCGAGAACCGGCGAATTATGATTTGAGAGGCAAGATTTCGACGCGTTCTAACGATCTGACCAGCAGTCTTTGTCGTCAGAGGCGTCGTTCGGCACGGGCGCCGTGGGTGGCGGGTGCTTTTGAGTTCTATGACAAGGAGCGCGAGCGGCATGACTATGTCGAGGGGCAAGATCGGCCGGCAGTTGTTGGGGTTGGCGATTATCGGGATCGCGCTGGCGGTTGGTGGTGTTGCATTCGCGGAAGTCGGGCAACCCAAGCCGTGGGAAATGACGCTTCAGCAGTCCGCCTCGCCGGTGATGGACAACATCGAGTGGTTCCATAATTTCCTGCTCTGGATCATCACCGCGATCACCTTGCTGGTGGTGGTGCTGCTCGTCTGGGTGATGGTGAAGTTCAACGCCAAGTCCAACCCGGTGCCGTCGCGAACCACTCATAACACTCTGATCGAAGTGATCTGGACCATCGTTCCGGTCATGATCCTGGTGGGCATCGCGATCCCGTCGTTTCGGCTGCTGTTCGAACAGACCGACATTCCCAAGGCGGATATCACCGTCAAGGCCACCGGCAAGCAGTGGTACTGGACCTATTCCTATCCGGACAACGGCAAGATCGAGTTCGATTCGTTGATGGCTGCGGACAAGCAGCCGCGTTTGCTGGCGGTCGACAATGAAATGGTAGTGCCGGTCAACAAGGTGATCCGGGTGCAGACCACCGGGGCCGACGTCATTCATGCTTTCGCCGTTCCGTCCTTTGGCATCAAGATCGACGCCATTCCGGGCCGTCTGAATGAGACCTGGTTCAAGGCCACCAAGACCGGCATGTTCTATGGTCAGTGCTCCGAATTGTGCGGCAAGGATCACGCTTTCATGCCGATCGCGATCCGCGTCGTGAGTGATCAGGAATTCGCAGCCTGGGTCGAGGAAGCGAAGAAGAAGTTCGCCTCCTCCGGCACCGGTGCCTATGCCGTGGCGCAAGCGGGACAACAGTAACAACAACGACGTAATTTCGCTCGCATCGGCCGAGGCGGGCGATAGGATCGCAAGGTCCGGAGACGGCAGGACAGGATTTCAAAAATGGCAAGCACTGCAGCAGCTCCTTCGCACCAGGGTCATGACGATCACGCCCATGGTCATCCGACCGGTTGGCGGCGGTGGATTTATTCGACCAACCACAAGGACATTGGGACGCTGTATCTGCTGTTCGCGATGTTCGCCAGCGTGTTCGGTGTCTTGATGTCGCTCGCCATCCGCCTCGAGTTGATGTACCCGGGCGTGCAGTTCTTCTCAAATACCGAGTACAACGTATTTGTCACCAACCACGGCCTCATCATGATTTTCTTTGTGGTGATGCCGGCTCTCATCGGCGGCTTCGGCAACTGGATGGTGCCGCTGATGATTGGCGCGCCGGACATGGCGTTCCCGCGTATGAACAACATCTCTTTCTGGTTGCTACCGGCATCTTTCGCGTTGCTGATCATCTCGACCTTCGTGGAGGGCGAGCCGGGTGCCCACGGAGCTGGCACCGGATGGACGTTGTATGCGCCATTGTCGACCTCCGGCCATCCCGGTCCCGCGGTTGATTTCAGCATTCTGTCGCTGCATCTCGCGGGCGCGTCGTCAATCCTCGGCGCCATCAACTTCATCACCACCATCTTCAACATGCGCGCGCCCGGCATGACGCTGCACAAGATGCCGCTGTTTGTCTGGTCGATGCTGGTAACCGTATTCCTGTTGCTGCTGGCGCTGCCGGTGCTGGCTGGGGCCATCACCATGCTGCTCACCGATCGCAACTTCGGCACCGCATTTTTCGCCGCTGACGGTGGTGGCGATCCGGTCTTGTACCAGCATCTGTTCTGGTTCTTCGGTCACCCCGAAGTCTACATCATGATCTTGCCGGGTTTCGGCATCGTCAGCCACGTCATCTCGACCTTCAGCCGCAAGCCGATCTTCGGTTATCTTGGCATGGCCTATGCCATGGTGGCGATCGGTGGCATCGGTTTCGTCGTGTGGGCGCACCACATGTACACGGTCGGCATGTCGGGTACGACGCAGGCTTACTTCGTGGCGGCGACAATGGTGATCGCGGTCCCAACCGGCGTGAAGATCTTCTCGTGGATCGCCACGATGTGGGGCGGTTCGATTCAGTTCAAGGCGCCGATGTTGTGGGCCATCGGCTTCGTCTTCGTGTTCACCGTGGGTGGTGTCACGGGCGTGGTGCTGGCCAATGCCGGCGTCGATCGCGTGCTGCAGGATACCTACTATGTCATTGCGCACTTCCATTACGTCATGGGCGTCGCCGCGGTGTTTGCGATCTTTGCCGGATGGTACTACTGGTTCCCGAAGATCAGCGGCTACATGTACTCGGACGCCATCGCCAGGCTGCACTTCTGGGTAATGTTCATCGGCGTCAACGTTCTGTTCTTCCCGCAGCACTTCCTCGGGTTGTCGGGTATGCCGCGCCGCTACATTGACTATCCCGATGCGTTCGCCAACTGGAACTTCGTATCCTCGATCGGAGCCTTCATCTCGGGGTTCAGCGTGCTGATCTTCATTTACTGCATGATCCTGGCGTTCTCGCGTAAGGAAAAGGCGGCTGCCAATCCGTGGGGTTCCGGCGCGACCACACTGGAATGGACGCTGTCGTCGCCGCCGCCATTCCACCAGTTCGAGACGCTGCCGCGCGTGCAGTAATGGTCATCGCGGCGCGTTTCGACGCGCCGCGCCGTTGTCGAAGCGTCGCCGCGGGCCGCAATGTCCCGGCGAAAGCCGTTACGGAAGTGAGAGTAATCTTGTCGATTGTCCAGAATCGCTCGCTGGCACTACCGCCCCGCATCTCGGAGGCGGGTGTCGGCGATTACATTGCGCTACTCAAGCCGCGCGTGATGTCGCTGGTGGTGTTCACGGCGGTGGTCGGCCTGCTGATCGCACCGGGTCATGTCCATCCGGTGCTGGCGATCACCTCGATTCTCTGCATCGCGGTCGGGGCAGGTGCCTCCGGCGCGTTGAACATGTGGTACGACGCCGACATCGACGCCTTGATGTCACGCACCGCGAAACGCCCGGTTCCGGCTGGAAGGGTGATGCCACAGGAAGCGCTGGCGTTTGGCCTCATTTTGTCGTTCTTTTCGGTAATTACCTTGGGCACCCTAGTCAATTGGGTCGCCGGGGGACTGCTGGCATTCACGATCTTCTTCTATGCCGTGATCTATACGATATGGCTGAAGCGATGGACCGCACAGAACATCGTGATCGGTGGGGCAGCCGGCGCGTTGCCGCCAGTGGTGGCGTGGGCTGCAGCGACCGGGTCGCTGTCGGTCGAGCCGATTCTGCTGTTCCTGATCATCTTCTTCTGGACGCCCCCACATTTCTGGGCGCTGGCGCTGTTCCGCAGCGACGACTATGCGCGCGCCGGTGTACCGATGCTGCCGGTGGTCGCAGGTCCCGATGCGACGCGCCTGCAAATCCTGCTCTATACCATCGTGCTTGTCGCGGTCGCCGCAGCGCCCTGGGCGTTTGGTTATTTCGATGCCGTCTATGGCGTGTCGTCGCTGGTGCTTGGCGGCTGGATGCTGTGGCTTGCGATCAATGTCTATCGGCGGCGGGAGGGCGCGCCAGCGGTGCGCGCTGCGCGCCAGTTGTTCGGTTTTTCACTGGTGTATTTGTTCGCGTTGTTTGCCATTCTGCTGCTTGAGGTCGTGGTTGCAGCCGTGCTGGCGCAGTTCGGCTAGGGACGGTTGCGATCCATGGATGACGAGCAACCACCGGGGATTGTGTTGACCGAGGCGCAGAAGAAACGGCGCCGGGAGCGGTCGATCGCGATCGCGGTGGCACTGGGCGTGCTGGTCTTGCTGTTTTTCGCAGTCACGCTGGTAAAAGGCCCTGCGATTATGACCCGGCCGATGTAGGGTACACCGGGATCGTTGGGGCGAGCCGAGATGGCGGGAAGCAAGGCTTGATTTGGTTGGTCGGGGCACGAAAAGAAGGTTGAGATGACGACGCCTGAACCGAGGGAAAACGACAAATCGGCACCGCGCCGCATGCGCGGTTTGCGTCGTGATACCGGTGTCGCCATCGCCTGCGGCCTGTTCGTCGCCATGATGGTTGGCGCCGCCTATGCCGCCGTACCATTCTATGACTGGTTCTGTCGCGCCACCGGTTTCAATGGCACCACGCAGGTCGCGACCTCGAGGCCTTCTGTCGAACCGCTGGGCCGCAAGATCGCCGTACGCTTCGATTCGAATGTCAGCGGCGGATTGCCGTGGAAATTCGAGCCGGAGAAGACCGAGATCGAGGTCCGGATCGGCGAAGTGGTTACGGCCTATTATTCTGTCACCAATACAGCAGCGCGGACCACGACTGGTCAAGCTGCTTACAACGTCGCGCCGCTGACGGTGGGGTCGTATTTCCAGAAGATCAACTGCTTCTGCTTCACCGAGCAGACCTTGGGGCCGGGCGAGAAGCGCGAAATGGCCGTGGTCTTTTACATCGACCCGTCGATCGTGAAGGACAGTGACAACATAAATCTGAATACCATCACCTTGTCCTACACCTTTTATCCGATCCGCGAAGTCGCGCCGAAACCGGTCGCCGCGGGCGAGACGGACAGGCGCAAGGGAAATCTATGACGCCAGATCCCGCCCGCTGAACGCGCGCGATTGATTTTTGAACGAATATGTGCCGACTAGTGCGGCACGTCCTACGGAGAGACTGCAATGGCTACGGCGCACGCGAAGCACCACGACTACCACCTCGTTGATCCGAGCCCATGGCCTGTGGTCGGGTCGCTTTCGGCCTTTATCATGGCGGTCGGTGCGATCTCGTGGATGCACCATCTTTACTCGGCTGCACCGATCGTGTTCGGCATCGGCACCATCGGCGTGCTCTACACCATGGCTGCCTGGTGGGGCGACGTCATTCGCGAGGCCGAGCACAAGGGCGACCACACCCGCGTGGTTCAGATTAGCCATCGTTACGGCATGATCCTGTTCATCGCTTCCGAAGTGATGTTCTTCGTCGCCTGGTTCTGGGCCTACTTTAACTCGGCGCTGTTCCCTGCGGATCCGGTTCACTTTACCCGAGAGGCGCTGTTCGGCGGCGTCTGGCCTCCCAAGGACATCCAGACCTTCGATCCGTGGCATCTGCCGCTGCTCAACACGCTGATCCTGCTGACTTCGGGCACCACCGTCACCTGGGCGCATCACGCGCTGCTGGAAGGCGACCGCAAGGGTCTGAAGTGGGGCCTGATCCTTACTGTCCTGCTCGGCGCCTGCTTCACCTGCGTTCAGGCTTACGAATATCATCACGCCGCGTTCAGCTTCGCCGGCAACGTCTACGGCGCGACCTTCTTCATGGCGACCGGCTTTCATGGTTTCCACGTGCTGGTCGGCACCATCTTCCTGCTGGTCTGCCTATTCCGCGCTTATGCCGGTCACTTCACGCCGACCCATCACCTCGGCTTCGAATTCGCCGCCTGGTACTGGCACTTCGTCGACGTGGTGTGGCTGTTCCTGTTCATCTGCATCTACGTGTGGGGCCACGGTGCCTCCGAGATGGCGCACGCGGCGCACTAAGACCGGATGATTGTGCTACAAGGGGCGGCCGCAAGGCCGCCTTTTGCATTTCGCCGGGTGGTCTCGGAAATTGGAAAGAAGGTCGATGTCGGAGGAATATTCGACAACGCTCTCGCAGAGTATCACGCGCGGTCTGATGTGCCGGTGTCCGCGTTGCGGTGAGGGCAAACTGTTCGCGGGATACATTCGGCTGCGACCGAAGTGCGATCGCTGCGGACTCGACTATGCGTTCATTGATAGTGGCGATGGCCCGTCGGTTTTCATTATCCTGATCGCCGGCTTCATCGTCGTGGCCTGCGCTTTGATCGTCGAGGTCAAGTATCAGCCGCCGTTCTGGGTTCATGCCGCGTTGTGGATTCCGCTGGTGGCGCTCACCACGCTGCTGCCGCTGCGCGCCATGAAGTCGCTTCTGATTTCGCTGCAATTCCACCACAAGGCAGCGGAAGGCCAGTTGACCCAACGGGACCCGACATGACCGCCGGAGCAGGACGGTTGCGGCGGGTCGCCGGGCTCAGCATTTTCTCCGCGGTGATCGTGGCGGTGCTGATCGGGCTCGGCGTCTGGCAATTGCAGCGGCGCGTCGAGAAGCAGGCCTTGATCGCGATGTTAGATGAGCGCCTCGCCGCCGCGCCCGTTCCGATTCCTGCCAAGTCCGTTTGGCCGACGTTGACCAGGGTAAGGGATGAGTTTCGTCGCGTAACCTTCACCGCGAATTTCGAGGCGCGGCGTGAGGCACACGTCTTCAGCTCCGGCTCCGCTGTTCGCGCCGACATCACCAGCCCTGGCGTCTGGGTGTTCGCGCCGGCGCGGGTCGAAGGCTCGGGCGTGGTCGCGATCAATCGCGGTTTTGCGCCGGAAGGGCAGTTCGATCGCATTTCTCCGGCCCCGTCCGGTTCTGTGATGCTGACCGGCTATCTGCGTTTTCCGGAAGCGCCGGCGATGTGGACGCCGCAGGCGGATCGCGCCAAGCGGCTCTGGTTCCTTCGTGATCCGACCGGGATGGCACAGGGGTTGAACTGGGGCGACATCGCGCCGTTCTACATCGACCTGGAAACGCCGGCGCCCGCCAACGGCGTGCCGAAGCCGGGGCCGCTCGTCGTGCATCTGAAAGACGATCACATGCAGTACGCGATCACCTGGTTCGGATTGGCCGCGGCAGTGGGGATCGCCTTCGCGATTTGGCTGGCGCGCGCTCTGGCCGAGGGGCGGCTGCCGCCGGACGACGACGCGAAACAGGCTGGATGACCGGCCACACCGGATCGCAACGGTGGTTTCCCCGTCGCCTGAAAACGCTATAACGGTCCGGCCTTTGGAGGACACCTTGACGCGATACATCTCGACCCGTGGCGAAGCGCCGGCCCTCGGTTTCTGCGACGTGATGCTGACCGGCCTCGCACGCGACGGCGGGCTCTATGTGCCGGAGGTCTGGCCGCAACTGACGCCGGCCACGGTCGCTGGGTTGGCTGGCCGGCCGTATTGGGAAGTCGCGGTCGAGGTGATCCGTCCGTTCGTCGGGGGGGAGATTTCCGACGCCGATCTCGGTCGCATGGCGCACGAGGCTTACGCGACGTTCCGGCATCCGGCGGTGGTGCCGCTGGACCAGAGCGGTGCCAATCAGTTCGTGCTGGAACTGTTTCACGGCCCGACGCTGGCGTTCAAGGATGTCGCGATGCAGTTGCTGTCGCGGCTGATGGACCACGTGCTGGCGAAGCGGGGGCAGCGCACCACCATCGTGGTGGCGACCTCCGGCGACACGGGTGGCGCGGCGGTCGATGCGTTCGCCAATCGCGACAACGTCGATCTCGTGGTGCTGTTTCCGAACGGACGCATTTCCGACGTGCAACGGCGGATGATGACGACGACTGGCGCCGCTAACGTCCACGCGCTGGCGATCGACGGCACCTTCGACGATTGCCAGGCGATCGTGAAAGGCTGCTTCAACCACCATGCCTTCCGCGACAAGGTGGCGTTGTCCGGCGTCAATTCGATCAACTGGGCGCGGATCGTCGTGCAGGTGGTGTATTACGTCACCTCAGCGGTGGCGCTCGGTGCGCCGGCGCGCAAGGTTGATTTTACGGTGCCAACCGGCAACTTCGGCGATATTTTCGCAGGCTATGTGGCGAAGCGGATGGGCGTGCCGATCCGGCAGTTGCGCATCGCCACCAACAGTAACGACATTCTGGCGCGCACGTTGAAGACCGGCATTTATGAGGTGCGCGGCGTCCATGGGACCACCTCGCCGTCGATGGACATCCAGGTGTCGTCGAATTTCGAGCGGCTGCTGTTCGAGGCGGCCGGACGCGACAGCGCGGTGGTGCGTGGTCTGATGGCGTCGCTGGAGCAGTCGCGCCGCTTCGTGTTGTCCGATGCAATGCTGGCGACGATCCGCGACGAGTTCGACGCCGGTCGTGCCGACGAGACCGAAACCGATGCGGCCATTCGCGCCGCCTGGCGCGAGGCCGGGGATCTGATTGATCCACACACGGCGGTCGCGCTTGCCGTGGCCGATCGTGATGTCACGGATACAAGTGTGCCCAACGTCGTGCTGTCCACGGCGCATCCGGCGAAATTCCCCGACGCGGTCGAAGCCGCGTGCGGCGTGCGGCCGGCGTTGCCGCCGTGGCTCGACGGCTTGATGAGCCGTCCCGAACAGATACGGACGATGAACAGTGATCAAGGTGAAGTGGAGCGGTTCGTGCTGTCGGTCAGCCGCGCCGCCAATGCGGGAGTTGCCGGATGAGCGTCGAGGTCAGCAAGCTTCCGTCCGGCCTCACGGTCGTCACCGACACCATGGCGCATCTGGAAACCGCCGCACTCGGCGTGTGGGCCGGCGTCGGCGGCCGCGACGAGAAGCCGGACGAGCACGGTATCTCGCATCTGCTTGAGCATATGGCGTTCAAGGGCACCGAGCGGCGTTCCTCGCGCGAGATCGTCGAGGAGATCGAAGCCGTGGGCGGCGATCTCAATGCCGCCACCAGCACAGAGACGACCGCTTACTATGCGCGCGTGATGAAGGCCGACGTGCCGCTGGCGCTCGACGTGCTGTCGGACATCATTTCGCATCCGACCTTCGTGACCGAGGAACTGGAGCGCGAAAAGGACGTGATCGAACAGGAGATCGGCGCATCGCAGGATACGCCGGACGACGTGGTGTTCGAGTATCTCAGCGAGCTTTGTTATCCGGACCAGCCGATCGGGCGTTCGCTGCTCGGCACCACCAAGACGCTCAAAGCCTTCAATCGCGATTCGCTGCGGAACTATCTGACGACGCACTATCGCGGCCCGAACATGGTGGTGGCGGCGGCTGGTGCGGTGGATCACGCGCGCGTTGTCGCCGAAGTCACTGAGCGCTTCGCCGGCTTGGACGCCGCGCCGGCGCCAGAACCCGCACCTGCGATCTTCGGCAACGGCGGGTCACGTGTGGTGCATCGCAAGCTTGAACAGGCGCATCTCACCATGGCGCTTGAAGGCTTGCCGCAGGCCGATCCGGCGTTGTTCAGCCTCCAGGTGTTCACCAATATCCTGGGCGGTGGGATGTCGTCGCGGCTGTTTCAGGAGGTCCGCGAGAAGCGCGGGCTTTGCTATTCGATCTACACCTTCCATGCGCCGCACGCCGACACTGGCTTTTTCGGGCTCTATACGGGGACCGATCCTGCAGATGCGCCGGAAATGATGGAGGTCATCGCCGACGTCATCAACGACGCGGTCGAAACGCTGACCGACGCGGAGATCGCCCGCGCCAAGGCGCAGATGAAGGCCGGCCTGTTGATGGCGCTGGAGAGTTGCAGTTCGCGCGCCGAGCAGTTGGCGCGACATATCCTCGCCTATGGCCGGCCGCTCGGCGTGGACGAACTCGTCGCGCGCATCGAGGCGGTGACGCGGGACTCGACCCGCGATGCGGCGCGGACCTTGCTGGCGCGCAGCCGGCCGGCCGTGGTTGCTCTCGGCAGCGGGCGGGGGCTGGAAGCCGCTGCCGCGCACGCTGAAAGTCTTTGCCGGCCGAGGGTCAGCTATCACTAGTCTGTTTCCGATTTTCATCGAAGCACCTACCGCGAAACAATGCGCGCTCCCTCTCCCCGACGGGGAGAGGTGATGCCATGTTCAAGGCGCTACCATCACAAACAAGAACGCCTCCGGGAAACCAGCGCTCTGCGTTTCCCGTGGATGTGGTCTCATCGCGAGCCGGTATCCCATTCGCACGAAAACGCGATAGGATGACGGTCGATTGCATGTGTTGGTGAGGAACCATCATGGCTTTGTTTCGCCTGCCCTCAAGCGCGCCAACGGCGCTTGAGCCGCGCGGCAATGGGTTATTGTTGCGCGCGCCGCAGGCGGGCGACTTCGTGCCGTGGGCGCAGCTTCGCGAGCGCAGCCGCGCTTATCTGACGCCGTGGGAGCCGATCTGGCCTTCCGATGATCTGACGCGTGCCGGCTTTCGCCGTCGGCTGCGGCGCTATGCCGAGGACATTCTGGCGGATCGGGCTTATCCGTTCTTGATTTTCCGCGAGCAGGACGGTGCTCTCGTCGGCGGCATCACCCTTGCCAACGTCCGTCGTGGCATCGTGCAGGCCGGGACGGTGGGGTACTGGACCGGCAAACCGTATGCCGGTCGCGGTTATATGACGGCGGCGTTGCGGGTCCTGCTGCCGACATTGTTCGGCGAACTCAATCTACATCGCGTCGAGGCGGCCTGCATTCCGGGGAATGCTGCATCGGTGCGGGTGCTGGAGAAGTGCGGTTTCGTGCGCGAGGGGCTGGCACGGCGCTATCTGTGCATCAACGGCGTGTGGCAGGATCATCTGCTGTTCGGCATGTTGCACGAGGATTTTCGGCACTGATGCCATCCCGTTCGCAGCGCCGCGGCCGCCGGGGATGCCGCCTTGGGTTTGCCGCCATTAAACTGCTATAAACGGGCCGGCTTGCCGCCGCGCAGGAACCGAGCTTCCTTGGGCATTGCGGCAAGCCACCAGAATTCGTCGGGGGACATCTGCATCATGCTGGATTTGCGTTCCAAGGATAGCGCGGTCGTGCGCGCGGGCCGGCCTTCATTGCGTTTCGCCGCGCTGGCGATGACTGCGCTCATGCTCTCGGGATGCGGCGGTGGCAGTATGTTCGGAAGCTCACAATCCGCGGGTGGCAGCCCCTCACTCGGCGACCGATTCAGTCAGCTTTTTGGCTCGAATTCGCAGCCGGCCACAACCGCAGTGACGGCTCCGTCACCATCCTCGGAGCCGAGCCTGCCGACCTGCCCGTCGGTCAGTATCCGATCCGGCGCCGCTACCTATGCGGTCGGTGCGCCCGGCAGGGAAGCGGCCGGCAATGATCTGCGCTATCAGGCGACCATCGTACGCACGGCCCGTGATTGCACGCTCAACGATGGGCAGGTGACGGCACGGATCGGCATTCAGGGTCGCGTCATCGTCGGCCCGGCCGGCGCACCGCCGACGGTCGAGGTGCCGCTGCGAATCGCAGTGGTGCAGGGCGGCATCGACGAGAAAACCATTTTCACCAAAGCTTACAGGACCACGGTGACGATGCAGGACGATAATACGGTGTCGTTCAGCCTGGTTGCGGAGGACGTGGTGTATCCTGCGCCGACTGCTGCCGCCGGCGACTCCTACATCTTCTATATCGGCTTCGATCCGCAGGCCTTGCGGCCCGAGCCGCGCGGGCGCGGCCATCGCAGGCGCTAACGCGATTTTGCGAAAAGTCTTTCCTGGAAAAGAAAACGGCCGGTGCGAGCAATCGCACCGGCCGTTTGATTGGTGAAGTGTCGCGGATCAGTTCAGCTTGGCGCGAACATCCTGAATGCCCTTGGCGAGCAGGTCGTCGGCGACGGAGCCGGTGACCGACTTGGTCAGGATCTGCGAGGCCGCGGTCACGGCCGCATCGGCCGCGGCGGCGCGAACGTCGGCCAGAGCCTGCGCCTCAGCCTGGGCGATCTTGGCTTCAGCGGCCTTGGTGCGGCGGGCAACGAAGTCTTCCATCCGCGCCTTGGCGTCGACAGCGATGCGTTCGGCTTCGGCCTTGGCATTGGTGACGATGTCCTGCGCTTCACGCTCCGCCGAGGCGTAGCGGGCCTTGTAATCGGCGACCAGAGCGGCGGCTTCTTCCTTGAGGCGGCGGGCATCGTCGAGCTCGGCCTTGATGCGGTCGGCGCGATGGTCGAGCGCCTTGGTCACCACGCCGGGAACGCCGACATAGATGAAGATCGCAACCAGGACGACGAAGGCGACGGCGACCCAGAATTCCGGTTGGGACAACATCGTCTTATCCTCTCAAGGATGCGTCGACGGCAGTTTCGACCGCCTTGGTGTCGGGCTGCACGCCAGTCAGTTGATGCACGATGGTGGTCGCAGCATCGGAGGCGATCTCGCGCACATTGCTCATGGCGGCGGCGCGGGTGCCTGCGATGGTCTTTTCCGCTTCCGCCAGCTTGATGGCGAGGCGGTCTTCCAGCGTCCTGCGTTCCTGTTCGGACTGCGCGTTCAGCTTGTCGCGGGTTTCCGCGCCGATCGCCTGAGCCTTGTTGCGGGCATTGGCGAGTTCGGTTTCGTAGGCCTTCAACGCATTGTCCGACTCGTCGCGCAGCTTCTGCGCGGCGGCGAGATCGTCCGCGATGGCCTTCTGGCGAGCGGCCAGGATACCGCCGACGCGCGGCAGAGCGAGCCGCGAGACGATGACGTAGAGAACGACGAATGAAACGACGAGCCACACCAACTGCGAGGCGAAGGTGTGCGACTCGAACGGCGGAAACGGCGGTTTGCCGCCGTCTGCCGTGGTGTGAGCGGACGTGCCGCTCGAATGGCCATGTTGTGACGCCACGGGCGCCTCCAGCTCAGGCAATTCCCGGCCCCGCGCGGGGGCCGGCGAACGACCGCATCAAGTAAAGCTTACAGTGCGAACAGCAGCAGCAGCGCGATCAGCAGCGAGAAAATGCCGAGCGCTTCGGTCACGGCGAAGCCGAAGATCAGGTTCGCGAACTGGCCCTGCGCAGCGGACGGGTTGCGCACCGCGGCGGCAAGGTAGTTACCAAAAATGATGCCGACGCCGGCGCCGGCGCCACCCATGCCGATGCAGGCGATGCCGGCTCCAATGTACTTAGCGGCGATCGGGTCCATAGTAGCTCCTTCGTGTGTTTGCTTGAGGTTGCTTGGAAAACGCGAGCCTTAATGGCCCGGATGGATTGCATCGTTGAGATAGATGCAGGTGAGGATGGCGAAGACGTAGGCTTGCAGCGCGGCGACCAGCAGTTCGAGCGCGGTCAGTGCGATGGTTAGCGCCAGCGGCAGCACCGCGCCGGCGATGCCGGCGATGCCGAGCGCGCCCAGCATCGTGATGAAGCTGGCAAACACCTTCAGCGTGATGTGACCCGCGAGCATGTTGGCAAACAGACGAACGCTGTGCGACACCGGTCGCGACAGGAACGAAATGATCTCGATGGCCACCACCAGTGGCAGGATGACCATCGGAATGCCGTGCGGGACGAATAGCTTGAAGAACTTCAGGCCGTTCTTGTAGAGGCCATAAATGATGACGGTGAAGAACACCAGCAGCGCCAGCGCCACGGTAACGATGATGTGGCTGGAGACGGTGAAGGTGTAGGGAATAATGCCGACCATGTTCGAAACGAAAACGAACATGAAAATGGTGAACACAAGCGGGAAGAACTTCATCCCGTGTTCGCCGGCGGTCGAGCGCAGCATGTCGGCGATGAATTCGTAGCTCAGCTCCGCCATCGACTGCATACGGTTCGGCACCAGCCGACGGCCGGCGGTGCCGCCCAGCATCAGGGCCGCGGTCAGCACCACAGCCAGCACCATATAGGCGGCGGAGTTGGTGAACGCGATCTCATGGCCGCCGAAGTTGCCGATCGTGAAAAGGTTCTTGATCTCGAATTGATGGATCGGATCCATATCGCCGGCCGCTCTCTCGTCATCGTCCGCCAGCTCCGCTGGCATTTGAACATCGCCAGCCGCGCCGGCGCTTGAAAGTCACTGGTCCCGCGAGGGACCCTTTACCCGATCTTGCACATCGGGAACCACGCCTGCGACCCGCATCAGATTGATCACTCCAGCGGCAAAGCCGAGGAGGAAAAATATGATGAGACCCCACGGCGAGGTCGATAGTAGATAGTCAAACCCCCAGCCGATGGCCGCACCGACAGCAACTCCCGCAACCAGCTCGGACGACAGGCGAAACCCGCGAGCCAGCGCCGAAGCCCGGGCCGACGCGTCTTGGTTTTGCCGTTCGCCAATGTCCGTCTCGGATTTCCGGGTGTCCTTCAGCGAGGATAACCGTTGATCGAGACGTCCAAGTCTTGCGGAAAGCGCAGCATCGTCAGGGAGCGGTTTGCCGGATGCCCCGTCATGATTTGATCCACCGTGCTGTGTGCCGTTCGCCATGGCTGTCGACACCCGAAAGGAGGTCAAAATGAAGGAAAAACGCGCCCCACAACCCTTAAAATCCGCGCGGACCATACTGACGGCATCGCACCAAGTCAAGATTGCCGAAAAGTCTGTTAGCGCGTTGATTTTTCGATATTTATTCGAGCGGATTGAAGATGATGCGCGAGATCGCCGCAGCGGAGTGCCGGCACAGTTGGGGTCGAGCTGTGCGGAATGTCCTCTTGTTCCGCTCCGACGGCTCTGTTGGGATGGGGATGCGGTGCCTCACCCTGTTTCGCCGGAGCAAGCATGTCACGTCCGATCGACTACTATTTTTCGTTTCAGTCGCCTTGGGCCTATATCGGCCACAAGCTCTTCCGCGATCTGGTAAGCGCTTATGATCTCACGGTAAATTATAAACCGGTGGTGTTGATCGACCTGTTTTCCGAAACCGGCGGCCTGCCCCTGATGAAGCGCCATCCGGTGCGGCAACGCTATCGGATGGTGGAATTGCAGCGTTGGCGCGACAAACGCGGCCTGAATTTTCATTTGCAGCCCGAGCACTGGCCGTTCAACGCGCGGCTGGCCGATGGCGTGGTGATCGCCGCGGCTGCCGCCGGGCGCGATCCGGACGACTTTTTGCGCCGGGTCTACGCGGCGGTCTGGGAAGACCAACTTGATCTCGCCGATGCCGACGTGGTGCGTCGATTGGCGGACGAAACGGGATTGCCGGGCGGCGCGTTGGTGGAGCGCTCGGCTAGCGATGCGGTGAGTGCCGTCTATGAGCAAAATCGGCAGGATGCGCTGGCGGCTGATGTGTTCGGTTCGCCGGCTTATGTGCTCGACGGTGAAGTGTTCTGGGGGCAGGACCGGATCGAATTGCTGGCGGATGCGTTGAAATCCGGGCGTGCGGCTTATCGGTCGAAACCTTGATGGGCCTTCGGCACGCGTCTGATTGAAGCGGAGAACGTGCATGGCGATCATGGGCATCAAGCATCGAAGCGTATCGGTCGGCTTCGCCTTTGGCGGAGCCGCGTTGCTGTTGTCCATGCTGCTCTGCAGCGCCCTGGTCGCGCCGGTAACCGCCCATGCGCAATCGCTGCCGGACCCAGAGAATGGCCGCTATACGCTTGCGCCGGTGGCCGATGGCGTGTTGCGGCTCGACACCCGCACCGGGATGATGTCGACCTGCAACAACAAGCGGATCGGCTGGGCCTGCTACGCGATGCCAGACGAGCGGGAAGCGCTCGATACCGAAATCGGGCGACTGCAGAAGGACAACGCGGCGCTGCGCGAACAACTAGCGCAGCATGATTCGTCGACCGGGAAAATCGAGGACGCGCTGCCGAAGGCCGATTCGCTGCGCAAGGATGCGCCCAACGATTCGTCAAAGAGCGCCGACTCCCAGCGAAAGCTCGAACTGACACTGCCAAGCGATCGCGATATCGAGCGGGCGATGAGTTTCCTCGAGCGTGCATGGCGGCGCCTCGTCGAGATGGCGGATCGCATGCAGAAGGATGTCGCTGGCAAGATCTGATGCCATGCGTGTCTTCCGGCGGCCGTCGTCGACAGGTGACCATGGATATATTGACTTCGACGATCTTGACGGTGTCGACCCGCGGGCAGGGGTTTGTCGATCTGACTCCGGAGGCACAGGTCTTCGTCGATGAGGCCGGTGCCGGCGAGGGATTGCTGACACTGTTTTGCCGCCACACGTCGGCGTCGCTGACGATTCAGGAAAATTCCGATCCTTCGGTGCGGATCGATCTCGCCACCGCGCTGGATCGGCTGGCGCCCGAGGACGGCGGCTGGACCCACGATACCGAAGGTCCCGATGACATGCCCGCGCACATTCGCACGATGCTGACGTCGGTGTCGCTCCAGGTTCCGGTACTGGGCGGACGACTGGCGCTCGGCACCTGGCAGGCGATCTATCTGATCGAGCATCGTCGCAGGCCGCATCGGCGCGAGGTTGTGCTGCAAGTCGTGGGCAATCGCCGTTGAGGAGATCACGTGCGCGATAAATGCGCGCTTCCGCGGATATTTTCGGCCGGCCGTCGCCGAGGCGCGGGGCGATTTGCCGACGCGCGTTAACTCCCTTGCATCGAAATGGAACAGGCCGCTTGCATGAAGTCATCGATCCGGGTGAGTATCGGCTAGTGATCCGCTTGCGGACTCGTGCCCAACCGGCCGCTCAACTCATTGACCATAGTCTGAATGAACGCAATCGCCAGTACTCATCTCGTCATTGCCGACGATCATCCGATGTTTCGTGATGCGCTGCGACAAGCCGTCGCAAGCGTAGTTGCATCGGTGCAGATCGACGAAGCAGGCTCGTTTGAAGAACTAACCGCACTGCTCGGCAACAATTCCGAAGTCGATATGGTGCTCCTCGACCTGTCGATGCCGGGCATCAGCGGTTTTTCCGGATTGATCTATTTGCGGGCGCAGTATCCGGCGATCCCGGTGGTGATCGTGTCCGCGAGCGACGATTTGGCAACCATCCGAAGCTCGCTGGAGTTCGGCGCGTCGGGATTCATTCCGAAACGGTTCGGGGTCGAGACGTTGCGCGACGCGCTGGTGAAGGTGATGGCCGGCGATGTCTGGATTCCACCGGACGTCGATCTGGCCGCAGCCGCCGATCCGGAGATGACGCGGCTGCGCGACCGATTGGTGACGCTGACGCCACAGCAGGTTCGCGTGTTGATGATGTTGTCGGAAGGCCTGCTGAACAAGCAGATCGCCTATGAGCTTGGCGTGTCGGAAGCAACCATCAAGGCGCACGTCTCGGCGATCCTGCAAAAACTCGGGGTCGAAAGTCGCACTCAGGCGGTGATCGCCGCCGCGAAGATTTCCGGCGGACAGTGGCGCTCGGGCGACGTCGCGTCGCGCTGACGCTTCTTCCAAATTTCTCGGGTAAACGCTGTTATTCCGCGGCCGCCATCTGTTGCGTTCGCCATTGTCCGAGCAACGCCCGCAGCGACGCGGGTTTCAACGGTTTGTTGAGCACAGCGATTTTTTCCTGCGCCGCGGCAGTGCGGACATGCGGGCTACGATCCGCGGTGATCAGGATCGCCGGAATGCTGCGGCCGTATTTGCGGCGGAGTTCGCGGATGGCGGCGATGCCGTTGCCGCGATCGAGATGATAATCGACCAGAAGGCCGGTGATTTCGTTGCCGCGCGTGGCGATCGCTTCGCTGGCCGCTTCCGGATCGGCGGCGACCAGCACATCGGCGTCCCACGCCGTCAGCAGGGTTTTCATCCCGTCGAGGATGGCGAGATCGTTTTCGATGCAGACGATCAATGCACCGCTCATCGAGCTTCGCGCCACTGGCGTGCTGCTGGTCACCACCGGGGTGTGAGTTGTCACGGCCTTGGCGATCGGTACGGTGACCGAGAACACGGTGCCTCCGGCGCTGTTGGCATCGAGCGCGATACCGTGATTCAGCATCCGCGCCAGACGTTCGACGATGGACAGCCCGAGGCCGAGACCGCGCGCGATCCGCGCGCCCTGCTCGAGCCGATGAAACTCCTTGAAGATTTCGCTGCGCTTGATCGCCGGCACGCCGACGCCGGTGTCATTGATGACGATCTGCAATGACTCCCCACGCCTTCGGCAGCCGACCAGCACGCGGCCTTGCAGAGTGTATTTGATCGCATTGGAAATCAGATTCTGCAGCAAGCGCCGAAGCATCAGGCGGTCCGATTCCACCGGCAGCGAGCACGATACGAAGGTCAGTTCGATCCCCTTGGCGCGTGCAATCGGCGTGAATTCAATTTCCAGCGACCGCATCAGGTCGCCGATCCGAAAGCTGCCGATCGATGGCGTCATCGCGCCGGCATCGAGCCGGGAGATGTCCAGCAGTGCGCCGAGGATCTCCTCGATGGCTTCGAGCGAATCGTCGATGTTCTCCACGAGTCGCGCGTCTTCGCCGGCACTTTGCCGTTCGACCAGACTTGTGACGTAAAGGCGCGCGGCGTTGAGTGGTTGCAGAATGTCATGACTCGCAGCCGCCAGAAAACGCGTCTTCGAGAGATTGGCGTCTTCCGCGACGCTCTTGGCTTGCGCCAGTTCAGAATTGAGCCGCGTCAATTCTTCCGTGCGCATCCGCACCCGACGTTCCAGGGTCGCGTTAGCGCGCTCGAGGGCTTCGGCGGCTTCGAAGCTCGGCGTAACATCGGAGAAGGTGATGACAAGGCCGCCGTCGGGCATTCGGTTGGCACGGACCTCGATGACGATCTGCCGGTTCGGCATTCGTTCGAGATAGGGCTCGCCTTCGGTCGTCCAGGTCACCAGCCGGATCTGCGTGAAGGTTTCAGGATCGGAAACGGCTGAAGTGTTACTGGCACCGAGAAATTCCAGAATCTCGCGGAGAGGAATCCCGATCTGGACGATATGTGACGGCAGGCCGAGGATCTCACCGAACTGATGGTTGGAGCAGATCAGTTGCAGGTCAGGATCGAAAACGGCAATGCCCTGTCGCACGTGATTGAGCGCGGTCTGGAGGATTTCGCGATTGAAGTGAAGCGCGGCGTGGGAATCGTCGAGCAGCTTCAACGCCGCCTTGGCGGAAAGCGTGCGCTTTCGCAGCAGCAGCGACAACACCAGTCGTGACGAGGCCGCGCCGATCGATGAGGCGATCAGGTGTTCGGCGTGTTGCAGCAGTTCGAACTCCGCCGGCGCCGACGGTTCGAGATTGATGCGCCGGCTGGCGGCGAAGGTTTCGAACGATTGCCGTGCACGTTCGGGGCCGAGATACTGCGCCACCGTGCCATGGATGTCCTGCACCGTCACCGTGCTACGCCAGCGCCGGAAGGTCGGCGCCATCGGCGCAAGCTCGCTCGGTACGAACAGATCGGCCTGCAGCCGCTCGATCGAGGATGGCTGACGCATCAGCGAGAATGCGACATAGGCCAGGATGTTGAGCGACAGGCTCCACAGCACGCCATGCATCAGCGGTGGCAGTTCGGCGCCGAACAGCGCTTGCGGTCGCAGCGCCTCGATGCCGAATGGACCGTGCTGGATGAACAGCATGCCGACGGTGCTGCCGTCGATGAAACTCGGCAGGAACAGCGTATAGGTCCACACAGCGAAGCCGACCAGCATGCCGCCGATGGCGCCGCGTGCCGTTCCGCGCCGCCAGATCAAGCCGCCAAGGAACGATGGCGCCAACTGTGCGATGGCCGCGAACGACAACAAGCCGATCGCCGCCAGTTGCGTGGTGCCGAGCGCGCGGAAGTAGAAATATGCCATGATCATGATGGCAAAGATCGCGACGCGGCGGATCTTCAGCACGAACCTGCCGAAGTCCTTGTTGGCGATCTGCGGGTTGCGCGGCAGGATCAGCGGAATGAGCAGATCGTTGGAAACCATGATCGCCAGCGCGACGCATTCCACGATGACCATGGCGGTTGCGGCCGACAGTCCGCCGATGAAGACGATGACGGCGAGCAGGGGCGCCTTGCCTTCGACCGGCAGGGCCAGCACGAACATGTCGCTGTCGACCAATCCGAACGGGAACGATACCAGTCCTGCCAGCGCGATCGGAATGACGAACAGGTTGATCGCAACGAGATAGAGTGGAAACAGCCAGCGCGCGCGCTCAACTTCTTCGAGATTGGAGTTCTCCACCACGCTGACGTGAAACTGGCGCGGCAAGAAAATGATGGCGAAGAACGACAACAGCACCATCGTCAGGAAATTGCCGATTGAGGGCGTGTAGGTCATGGCCCGCACGGCTTCCGGCGTCTTCATCGCGCGTTCGAAAAGCTCGATCGGGCCGAACATCCAGAACGTGACGAAAGCGCCGGCGGCGATGAAAGCGACGAGCTTGACGATGGACTCGGTCGCGACCGCCAGCATCAGGCCGTGCTGGTGTTCGGTGGCGTCGGATTGCCGGGTGCCGAATAGCACCGCGAAGGTCGCCATCGCCAGTGTCACGATGAGTGCGATGTCGCCGACGATCGGAACACTGGTGATGGCGTGGTCTTCGCCCATGATGGTTTCGAGCGAGGAGCCGACGGCCTTCAGTTGCAAGGCGATGTAGGGGACCGAGCCGATGATGGCGATGATCGCAACCGTCGCTGCCACCGCCTGGCTCTTGCCGTAGCGCGCCGCGATGAAGTCGGCGGTGGAGGTGATGTTCTGCGATTTCGCCAGTTCGATCACGCGCCGCAACAGCGGCGTGCAGAACGCGATCATGATCACCGGGCCGATGTAGATCGCCAGGAAGTCGAAGCTGTTGCGTGTCGCGAAGCCGACCGATCCGAAGAATGTCCACGAGGTGCAGTAGATCGCGAGCGACAGCGGATAGATCAGGCCGGCCCCGTTGCCGCGAGGGCGTCGTGATGGCCGGTCGCCGTAATAGGCCACCGCAAACAGAAATCCGATGTAGCAGAACGCGGCGGCGATCACGCCCCAATCGTGCAGCATCACGCTTGCCCCATCGCCAAACCGGTCTCTCCCCTGCCCACGCGCTCCGAGCCGGGCAGATACCTGGCCGATTGTAGCGTTATTCCGGAAGGGGCGCACCGCAGAGCGTTGCAATTGTCATGAAAGGCGAATCAGATTATACACGCATAAGTTGTAGTAAGCCCATCAACTCTACCGGGAAGGCAGTGATGTCTGCTCAGCTCCAAGGCGATGCCGCCGTTGTTTCTATTGTCGATGACGATCCTTCCGTGCGCGATGCCCTGAGTCTGTTGCTTCGGATCGAGGGCCTTGCTCCGCAAGCCTTTGCGGATGCGGGGCCGTTTCTGGAGGCTTTCCGCCGGCGCCAGCCGGCCTGCGTAATTCTGGATATCAACCTGCCGGACGAGTCCGGTTTGCATGTACTGCGCGAGTTAGTTGCCGGGCGAGCGTCGCCACCGGTCGTCGTGATGTCCGGGCAAGGCGATATCGCCACCGTGGTCTCCGCGATGAAATTCGGAGCGATCGATTTCCTGCAGAAGCCGTTTACGGCGAACGCCATGATCGACCGGGTCCGGGGCGCGGTTGCGGCCCATCGTCGTGCGAGAGAGGAACATATCGAAGGGCTGGCGGATTTCGCCGGACGGCATCGGCTCACCGGCCGCGAACGCGATGTGTTGCAGCAGGTGGCGCAAGGGGCCTCGAACAAGGAAGCAGGGCGGCGGCTGGGGATCAGTCCGCGCACCGTCGAAGTTCATCGCGCGCGCATCATGGACAAACTCGGCGCAAAAAATGCCGCCGACCTGATGCGGATCGTCATGTCGGAAGAGACGAACAAACGCCCAATCGCGCTGCTGTCGGCGGCGCAAGCCTGGTAAGAGACAAGCCTGGTAAGATTTGCGTCGGCCTATTCGGCAGCCAAGGGGGCGGCGTGAAGCGGCAGATCGAGCCGCTGCCAGACCTGCACAAGCGCTTCGGCCAGTTGGTCGATCAGCGCGTCGTCATGATACGGCGACGGCGTGATGCGGAGCCGCTCGGTGCCCTTGGCGACGGTGGGATAGTTGATCGGCTGGATGTAAATGCCGTGCTCCCGAAGCAGCAGGTCACACGCTTGCTTGCAGCGCTCGGGATTGCCGACAAATATCGGCACGATATGCGTGGTGCTCGACATCACCGGCAGGCCGGCGGCGTTGAGAACGGCCTTGGTGCGCGCCGCGCGTTCCTGATGGCGTTCGCGTTCCCAGTTCGATGATTTCAGATGGCGGATCGCAGCCGTTGCTGCGGCGCAGACGGCAGGAGGCAGTGACGTGGTGAAGATGAAGCCCGGCGCATAGGAGCGCACCGCGTCGATGATCTCGGCTTTCGCGGTGATGTAGCCGCCGAGACAGCCGAAGGCTTTCGCCAGCGTTCCTTCCAGCACGTCGATGCGATGCATGACGCCGTCGCGCTCGGCGATGCCGCCGCCGCGCGGACCGTACATGCCGACGGCATGGACTTCGTCCACATAGGTCATGGCGCCGTAGCGTTCGGCGAGATCGCAGATTGTCGCCAGCGGCGCGATGTCGCCATCCATCGAATACAGACTCTCGCAAGCGATCAGCTTCGATCGTTGCGGTCCGGCAGCGATCAGGAGTTCTTCAAGATGCGCGACATCGTTGTGGCGGAATACCTGACGCTCACAGCCGGATTGACGGATGCCCTCGATCATCGAGTTGTGGTTGAGCGCATCGGACAGGATGAGGCAATTCGGGATCAGCTTGGCGAGGGTCGAGATGCCGGTCTGGTTCGACACATAGCCGGAGGTGAACAGCAGCGCGGCTTCCTTGCCATGCAGATCGGCGAGTTCGCGCTCGAGCCCGACAAGCGGATGATGATTGCCGGCGATGTTGCGCGTGCCACCGGCACCGGTGCCGACGCGGGTGGCGGTCTCGACCATCGCACCGACCACCTTGGGGTGCTGGCCCATGCCGAGGTAATCGTTGGAGCACCACATCACCACGGAGCGTTCGCCGTTCGGTGAATGCCAGGTGGCGTGCGGAAAGCGGCCAGCGATGCGTTCCAGGTCGGCAAAAACGCGGTAACGTCGCTCGTCATGCAGACGGTTAACGGCGTCGCTGAAGAACTGATTGTAATTCATCGCAAAATCCGAAATCGACAAGACTTGACTCGAGAAGATCTGGCCGCGCCCTAGCACGGCCCTTTTTAGAGCCTTTCCAGGATCGCTGTCGAGCCGAAATAAGGTCCAAGAGACCGCGCGGCGGCCCTGCCGCAGGCGCAGTCTCAAGTTTGCGCTGGCGCAACGTCAGCCGGCGCCGAGGCGCGGTAGCCGCCTCGAGCATGATCCCGAAAAGTGGGAACCGGTTTTCGGAAAAGATCATGCTCAAACGAAAAAGATAAACGACGAGTCTGATTCGACGTAGTTGAAACAGACTCTACGTGCTTCGGAATCGCAGGATGCCGTCGGTTTGCGGTTCGACGACCAGCCGGCCTTCGTTGAGCATGTAATTGACGTGGGCGATCAACTCGCCCGCGGCAAATCCGGTCTGGTGAGCGTCGAGCGGATATTTGTAGAACACCACCGGCACCAGTTCCGCCGATGTCTTGGGAGACTCACGGCACGCGGCGGCGATCATGCCGCAGCGTTCCTCGTGATGATCGGCCAATTGCTTGATGCGGGTTTTCAAGCCGAAGAATGGCACGCCGTGTCCGGGGAGCACCAGCGCATCATAGGGCAGGGTGGTGGTCAGGCTGGCCAGCGACGCCAGATATTCGCCCAGCGAGTTCTGGTCGGGTTCGACCGCCCACACGCTGACGTTGGGCGAAATCTTGCTGAGCACCTGATCGGCCGACAGGAACAGCTTGTCGGCCGCGCAATACAGCATCACCTGATCGAGGGCGTGACCGCCGCCGGTGATCACCTTGAAGCGTCGGGTGCCGATCGAAATTTCATCGCCATGCGCAATGCGACGATATGAGGCGGGCAGGGTCGAGACGCGCTTGAGATAATCCTGCCCGCGACCCAGCAGCTTGTCGGTGAGGCTTTCGTCCATGCCGTGACGGCGGAAGAACAGCCGCTGCGCTTGTTTGCGTTCTTCGGTGCCGCGATTCTGATGATAGACCGATTGCAGATATTCGACCTGCGACATCACCAGCGGGCAGTTGAATCGCTCGACGATCCAGCCGGCCAGTCCAACGTGATCGGGGTGCGAATGGGTGACGATCAGCCGTGTGATGTTGAAATTCTTCAGCGGCCCTTCGAACAGCGCGGTCCACGCAGCGACGGTTTCCTCGTTGCCGAAACCGGAATCGATCATCGCCCAGCCGTCGCCATCGGCCAGCAGATAGATGTTGACGTGGTTGAGCTGGAACGGAAGCTTCTGACGGAGCCAGAGAACGCCCGGCCTGAGTTCAATGACCTCGTTGGGCCCCGGCGGCGTTTCCCACGGATAACGCAGGGTTTCTGCTAGGCTCTGGAAGGCGGGTTCTTTGGATTTCATGGGAGGCCGTTGTGGTTTCATCCACCCGGCTTAGCCAAACAATTGGCAGGGCGCCAGCCGAAAAACCACGGTCCAGACCCGCATTCGCGGCTCTGGACCTGAAGTCTTGAGTGGTCAAGGCGGTGAAGATGTGCCGCCCGAGATGAAGATTATTCGGCTGCTTGCGACCGCAGTGCCACGTCTCGCACGTCGTCAAGTTTAGAACGGATGCCGAGCCGATCCAGCAATTCGGCGTCACGAACGGTCTGCGGGTTCTTCGTGGTCAGCAGCACATCGCCGATAAAGATCGAACTCGCGCCGGCGACGAAGCACAGCGCCTGCAACTCATCGGTCATGTATTGGCGCCCGGCCGAGAGCCGCACCACGCTCTTCGGCATCATGATGCGCGCCAGCGCGATCATTCGCACCAGTGCGATCGGATCGGGCCGCTCGGCGGTATCGTTCACCGGAACGCCCTTGACCTTATTCCACATGTTGATTGGCACGCTTTCCGGATGACTCGGCAGGTTGGCGAGCAGGATCAGCATGCCGATGCGGTCGTCGACCTGCTCGCCCATGCCGATGATGCCGCCGCAGCAGATCTTCAGGCCGGCATCGCGGGCATGCGCCAGCGTATCGATACGGTCCTGCATCGTGCGCGTGGTGATGATGTGCCCGTAGAATTCCGGCGAGGTGTCGACGTTGTGATTGTAGAAATCGAGGCCGGCGTCGCGCAGTCGCTGCGCCTGGGTGGGCGCCAGCATGCCGAGCGTGGCGCAGGTCTCCATGCCGAGATCCTTGACCGCGCTGACCATGTCGCAGACGCGATCCAGATCCTTGTCCTTCGGATTGCGCCATGCCGCAGCCATGCAGAACCGGCTGGCGCCGTTGTCCTTGGCCCGGCGCGCGGTATCCAGCACCGCCTGATGATCCATCAGCTTGGTGGCTTTCACGTCGGTGTCGTAATGCGCGCTTTGCGAACAGTAACCGCAATCCTCCGGGCAGCCGCCGGTCTTGATGCTGAGGAGGCTCGCGGTTTCGATATGATTTGGATCGAAGTTGGCGCGATGCACGCGCTGGGCCTGATAAATCAGATCCGAAAACGGCAGGTTGTAGATCGCCTCCGCATCGGCGCGAGTCCAGTTGTGACGCGGCTCGCCGAGCGCGGCGACGTCTTGCTGGTCTGAATTGATCGATGCGCTCATGCGGGTCACCTCGTCCGGCGGATTTACGATAGGGCCCGAACGCACCGCTTCGGCATTCAGGAGAACTTGCATGCGATCAAGGACCACGCGTTGGCACCGCTGTCAATTGGTGCGCGCGGGAACTTGATCGCACGCTGTGTTCGTCGTCAGGCGGCGCGGATGCTGGAGAGGAATGCGTCGATTTCGCCGCGCAGCACGTCCGCCTCGCGTCGCAAGGCGCCCGAGGCCGCGAGCACATTGCCTGCTTCAGCGCCGGCATCTGCCGATGCCTGGCTGACGCCGATGATGTTGCTGGAGACTTCGCTGGTCCCGGTCGCCGCGTGCTGGATGTTGCGCGCGATCTCGCGTGTCGCGGCACCCTGTTCCTCGACCGCGGCGGCGATCGCGGTGGTGATCTCGTTGATCTCGCCGATGGTCAGTCCGATGCCCTGGATCGTGCCTACGGCTGACGTCGTGACCTGTTGCATGTTGGCGATCTGCGAACGGATTTCTTCGGTGGCTTTGGCGGTCTGGCTGGCGAGGTTCTTCACTTCGGATGCAACCACCGCGAAGCCTCGGCCTGCCTCGCCTGCGCGCGCTGCTTCGATGGTGGCGTTCAAGGCCAGCAGGTTGGTTTGCGAGGCGATTGTTTGAATCAGGTCGATCACGGTGCTGATGCGGGCGGCATTTTCGGCCAGGCCCTGCATGGTGGCGTCGGTCTTGGTCGCTTCGGACACCGCCTTGCTGGCGATCTCCGTCGAACTGATGACCTGACGGCCGATCTCGAGAATCGACGACGACAACTGCTCGGTGCCGGACGATACCGTCTGCACGTTCACGGAGGTTTCTTCCGCCGCCGATGCGACAGTGCTCACCAGCGCGTTGGAACGGTCGGCGGTTGCCGACATGTTCTGCGCCGTTGCTTCCATCGTATTCGCCGAGGACTGGACGCGTTCCAGAGCGGCCCGCACGCTGGCCTCGAAATCCGTGATGCGTGCTTCCATGCGCGAGGCACGTTCGGCCCGGATCGATTGATCGCGTTCCCGATCCGCCCCCAACGAACGGGCGCGGATCATGTTTTCACGGAACACCTCCAGCGAATCCGCCATCACGGCGATCTCGTCGTGCTGGCGGCCGCGAGCAACCTCGGTTTCAAGGTCGCCATCCGACAAAAGCTTCATCGCGCGTTGCAGTTCGCCGATGCGCCGCAGGATATTGCGGCCGACATAGAGCCAGACGAACAGGATCGATCCGATCAAGGTGAGGGCGCCGAGCCCCATCATCACCCGCGTCGAAACCGCGATGGTCTGCCGGGCCTGCGACGATGATTTATCGGTATCGGTCTGCACGCCTTCGACGAGTTGGCGCACGCTGATCCCGAGGCCGGTATTGAGTTTACGGAATTCATCGAGAATGAGCTGTCCGTAATCATTTGAATCGAGTTCGCGCTGTCGGACCTTGAATACGCCGTCCTTGCCGTCGCCGAGCGGAAACAGCTTTTGCGCGGCCGCCTTGATGTCGGCGGTGCTGCGGCGATCGGGCAGGGCTTCAAGGCTGGAGGTTGCGCGTTGCTTGGCGGCCTTGAGCGACGTTGCGATCTGTTCGAGCGCGTCATTGGTCGTGGCGGACAATGCGGCCATCATGTCCGCGGTCACCACATTGGTGCTGGACACCGCATTGCCGAGCAGTTCGACGGAGCGCGCGGCTTCGGTGGCATCGTCGGTCGACAGATTGGCGGAGGTCAGGATCGCGTTGATGTTGGCCTGCGCGGCCATCATCGCCGGATTGGCCGCGGCGATGAAGGCGGCCTGACGGGTCCGCAACTCTTCGTAAAGCTGCTGATGGCGGGTCGCGAGGTCCAGTCTTTCCTTGGCGGCGTTGCCGAGGCTTTTCACCGTGTCGTCGATGTTCTTGACGTTTTCCTGCAGCGCCTCGACGGTCGATTTGTCGGCACCGAGCTCAATGATCTCGCCGAGCTTGGCGAGAGCCGCGTCCTGAAGCTCCTTGACCTTGCCAAGTTCGGTTGTCAGTTCGGCTTCGTTGCGGGAGGCCAGCACGGCCGGCCCTTGACTGGCGAGGTCGGCGCTGCGCGCCGCCAGTTGCAGGCTTGCCGCCAGCCTTGGGATGTCCCGGCCGCCGAGATCCTGCATCATCCCGCCCAGTTGGCCGAGGATCATGCCGGCGCCGACGCTGATCAAAACGGCAATGCCGGCGATGATCGCGAACGCGGTGAAAAGGCTTTCCTTTATGCCCCAATTGCTCAAGCGCGGCCGCAGAAAATTCAATTGCCGCAGCCTGCCGAACGTAGTTAGCAACGCCATGGTAAGTCCCCGCCCGGTGATTTTTATCAGAATCGATCGGGGCCGGAGTATCAGGGGCGCAGGTTAATAAATTTGGGAAAATGTGGTCGATTTCGTCATTTTAGTACCACAAAGGCAGAAGGCCGGCGCAAGCGCCGGCCTTCCACATGGATTTAAGTACCAGATCGAGTCTTAGTACCCGCCGGCGACCGGAGCAGGAGCACCCCAGTTGAAGCGGTAGTTCAGACCGACCTTGACGGTGTGCTCGTCGTTGCGGACGCGACCGAGGTACGTGCCTACCGGGCTGAACACGTTGACGTTGCCGAAGTCGTAGTACTGATACTCGATCTTGCCAGACCAGTTCTGGGTGAACAGGTACTCGAGACCGCCGCCGACGGTATAGCCGTCGCGACCGCCGTCACCGGC
>JBARXT010000248.1:0-2273 GCA_049647485.1 Xanthobacteraceae bacterium | reverse complement strand
CCATAACCCCTGACGTTGGTTGTTGTAACGATAGCCTCGCCTTGACGAAACCGAAGCGCTGCGGCGTAGGGGTCCCTGCCTGCGCAGGGACAACGTTTCCCGCGGGACAACGCTGCGCGAATACATTGGCGTTCGCGACGCAGAATACGAGTCCTTCCCCGGATCGCCGCGACGTGATCCGAAAATCCTTGCATCTCTTATTTCCGCCCTATCCATGACGTTGAACACGGCATGACTTGGAGTCGCCCGATGTCCCGTTTGTTCCGGCTGGCGTTGTTACTGGCCGTTGTCTCTCCGATCCCCACCATACCCGCAGCCGCGCAGGACGCCGGCGCCGCGCCGTTGCAGATCACCTGGGAGGTCCGCAACCGGTTCCGGCTGTTCCGCGAGGATCGCGACTTCCAGCTTCAGGTCGAAGCGATGCGCGCCGGCACCATCCTCGCCGCCGAGGACGCACTGGAAATCCAGAGCGACGGCCGCGGCTGGGCGCGCAATACCGTCAATCGCCTGTGCATCGACCGCAGCGGACGGGTGAGTGAGCCCTGCACCCGCGACGGCGTCAAGGAGAGCTATCTCGCCCCGGTCGATCATCCGGTGACGGTCCGCCTCGCCGGCGTCCTGCCGGTCGGCGCGACCTGCGCCTGGACCTTCGACGACGGACAGGGTCCGCGCCAATCGACGCTGGATTGCGCCGAACCGATCAACCTGCGGGTGCCGCAAGGGCACGCCACCGCCGTCACCGTCGACGTGTCGAGCGGCGCCGACGCGCCGCAACGCGTCACCACCGAGATCGCCGTGCGCGACATCCTGATCGCCGGCCTCGGCGATTCCGTGGCGTCCGGCGAAGGCAATCCCGACAGGCAGATCGCGCTGGCGGACGAAGGCTTCTGCTTCCAGTCCTATCTCGGCGGGCCGGGCAGCGAATACTTCCGGCCGAGCCGCGCCGGCTACAAGGGTGGCCGCGCCTGTGGCTCGGGAGGGCAATTGCAGACGTGGCAGCGCTACAGCGCGGTCTGGCTCAATCCGGCCTGCCATCGCTCGCTCTACAGCTACCAGACCCGCACCGCGCTGGCGCTCGCCGTGCGCTATCCGCACATCGCCGTCACCTATCTGCCGCTGGCCTGCACCGGCGCAACCATCGCGGATGGCCTGCTGGGAGCGCAGCGCGCGCGCGAATGTCTCGTCACCAAGTCCGGCGTCGACTGTCAGGGCAAGGTCAATGCGCAACTCAACGAACTGCGCGACGCGCTTGCCAGCGCCAAACGCCGCCAGCCGGATCGCAAGCTCGACCTCGTGCTGCTGTCGGTCGGCGCCAACGACATCGGCTTCTCCGAACTGGTCGCCAATGTCATCGTCGACAGCGGCACCGAACGCGCGCTGTTCAAGCGCAGCGGCGTACTCGGATCGGTGGAGGATTCGCGCGCGGCGCTCGCCAACGACCTGCCGCGTGCCTTCAGTAATCTGCGTGGCGCGCTCAAGCCGCTGGTCGGCGACATGTCGCGTGTCATCTACGTCTCCTACGCCAATCCCGTGATGGCCAACGGCGCCGTCTGCCCCGGCGGCCGCGCCGGCTTCGACGTGCATCCGTCGTTCAACGCCGACCCGGAGCGGCTCAACAGAACGGCGCGCTTCGTGCAAAGCGAATTCCTGCCGCGTCTGAAAGACTTGGCGCTATGCCAATCCGGCATCCTGTGCCGCAATCCGGCCAGCGACCGCATGACGTTCGTGGACGCGCATCAGGCCGCTTTCGCCAACCACGGATTCTGCGCGCGCGCATCGACCGATCCGGAATTCGACCAGGCCTGCTTCTCCGCCAAGGGCGAGAGCTTCGTCGACGATGTCGTCGCCGCATCGTCGCAGCCGCTGGTGTGCGGCCGTGGCGCCAGCGAATTCCGCGCCTATCTGCCGCGGGCGCGCTGGATCCGCGACGCCAACGACAGCTACTTCGCGGCGATGACCTATCCGCAGGGTCTTCCGGCCTCGGCGCAGCCGTCCGACATCCATGACGCGACGTGGGGCGTGCTGTCCGCGGTCTATGGCGGCGCGGTGCATCCCACCGCCGAAGGCCACGCCGCGATGGCCGACGCAACGCTGCCCGCCGCGATCTCGGTGCTGCGTCTCGATGCGCGGATTCCGGAAGTGATTCAGGAGCCGCTGCTGCCGCCGATGGAGCAGCAGCCGGCGGCGGAGCAACGGCAATAACGCAAAAGGGCCTCCGCGTGTCCATCGCGAAGGCCCTTTGTTATTTCCGATGAACTGCCGCTATTTTCCTA